>JAIKVT010000162.1 GCA_024685495.1 Lachnospiraceae bacterium | reverse complement strand
TAATCAATTTTAAGTAGATTTAATATTAATTTGTAGTGTTGATATGCTAGTTTTTCAATATTTGTAATAAATATGTATTTTGATTCCATAATTGTTTTTCTCCCGTGATTAATATTGCGTTTATTATAACCTAATAGTATTTTGTATTATGTGATACAGTTCTTTCAGTGTATAAGAAAACATAGTATTTATTTGACATACTAATAATAGGAATTAAAAACTACCCATAAACCCTTTATTTTAAGGCATTTATAACGATTTTTAGAAAATTATAATCCACTTAACGAAACATAACAACGAACATTTAGGTTCTTATGCCCTCGTGGTGTGCAGGTTCAATTCTTGTCATCCGCATTAGATTTCTTATTTATTCTCCCTTAGTATTCTTGCCGGCTTTCCGACAACTATTACATTATCAGACACATCAAGAGTAACTTATAAAGGTATGTCGCCTTCGTCTGCAAAAACATCGGGTTCTGAAGCTCTTATACGTTCTTCAATGTCTTTATAATTATCTAAGTCCTCAACCATAAAAGGACGATTTAATTCTTCGTCTTGCCTATGTAAATTAAGCGTGGCTTTATTTGTTTTTATATAATCATAACATATAGGTATAGACAAACATATATCTCGCCTAGAAGGTTGTGATAAATTATGTTACACTTGAAAAATGAATTATACATTATTATTTTGCTTACAATAATAAAAATGTAAAATGGAGGGGGGACGATATTATGAAAAAAGGAATAGTATTAGCACTTTGTATATGCTTAATTATTGGTATTTGTGGATGTAGTTGCAGCAAAAATACAGAAAAAAACGCAAGTCTTACAACAACAGGCACCGAGACCGGGATAACCATAAACAATACACCCATTTGTTTGGGACACACCTATAGCGAATACGTCAAAGATTATCCTAACAGTGAAATCACCATATTCGATAAAGACATTACAACAGTAGTGAAGCCTGAAGACACTGCAGATACAACAGTATTTTCCAATGCCTGTCATATAAAATACAACGACAAAAGACAATTATCGGTAGAGGGTACACCTAAAGAAAATGACACTTACGGGGATATCATTGCCAATAAAATAGGTGTTAATCTTAGCAATGGCGAAGATGTAACAATCACCATTGGCGATAAAAAAATCACCAAAGATACTAATATAAACGACATCAAGCAAATCTTAAAGGATTTGGGCGCCGAAACAATTTATGAAAATAGTTACGGCGAATCACCTTTCACTCATCAAAGTTGCAGTTATAAATTCAATAACCTTTATTATTTAATAATGGGTGTTGACGGAACGAATGATGCAAATATTATTTCTATTAGTACTGAAAGATAATAATGAATCTGACATTCTAGGATTTACCGTAAATATTAATTACATAATCAAAACATAAGAAAGGCATTACACACATGAAACTATCAATTATCTATGATTCAAAAACAGGAAACACTAAGCAGGCTGCAGAGTGGATTGCGGATGGCATGAACTCAGTAGATGGAATCGATGCAAAAACATTTTCCATAAAAGAAGTTGACATTGATTTTGTCAAAGAGTCAAAGGGTGTCGTCATAGGCTCGCCCTCATATGCTGCTAACATGACGCCGGATCTTCACGCGTGGCTTCTTACAACAGGTGGAAAACTTGCTCTTGCCGGCAACCTCGCGGGAGCATTTGCCACAGAGCAATATACACATGGCGGCGGCGAACTCGTTGTTCAATCAATTATGACAACTGAGCTTGTCAATGGAATGTTATATTATTCAAGCGGCGGCGGATGCGGCAAACCTTATATCCACATCGGACCAGTCGGCGTTAACGGGAATATGGAAACTCATAACGCTCTTGAAAACTACAAAGATTATTTTACAATTTACGGAGAAAGATTTGCCAAGAAAGCAGATGAGCTTTTTGGCTAGAGATAGAGCAAAGATTTTTGCTAAGACTCTTTGCAAAGTATTATTACACAAAAAAGGCGCTTCACATCAATGTGAAGTGCCATAATTTTATCCGTTAACTATCGACGACAACTGCTCCTTAGCCTGCTTCGCATTCTCAAACAGAATTCCGGTTCCTCCTATAGCTTCCCATTCATTTATATTCTTACTATAATCATCAATAAGTATATATTCCTTGCCCTTACAATAATCGGGCTTATCTTCTCTGTGCACAATATTAATCACGATATCCTTAGACAACAATCGTCTGACCCATGCTATCTTATCATCACCGGCAGTAACAATGCCTCTATGTTCTTTCGGAACACCTGTAAGTATCTCAACCTTATTACCGTACTTGCCAATCAAATAATCAAACAGTTCTTTTGAACCCGGAATAATTTCTAATTTGTCGTAGAAGTGTTGCGTATTCCTGACCGCTTCCCACATCTTATCATCGTCTGAATTATTGGACTTTGTCTGATCAAGAGGCTCCATCTTACACAATTCTTTAATTCCACGATTAAAATCTGCAAGCACTCCATCCATGTCTAAGAATATTTTTTTTGGTTCCATAATCCCTCCTTAATAAAATTATAAATAAACGCATACAAGATGCTTATCACTAACGTAACTAAGACAACAACAATGTTGCAGAAGTTGAGATATATCGGCTGCGCATTTTTTATAAACCAAGTCTCTATCGGATTCTCCACCAACCAATGGAAGAGGTATATCTCCATCGAATGAACACCAAGCCACTCAAGCCATCTTATAGATGTGTCGGGCTTAATCTTCTCCTCCGCCTTCAGGAGTACAAATATGATTGCCATAGAATAAAGAAATGCACCGACCGTTACAAATCCTGTGCTAAGTAATACGGAACCCGTAATTCTAAGCAAGCAATAATTAGCAGCCACATAGACTCCGTACA
>JAIKVT010000158.1 GCA_024685495.1 Lachnospiraceae bacterium | reverse complement strand
GGAGGTGTTACTCTCGACATAGCTTGAAGATAATATATCATATATCTTCTTTACTTCGTGCCTTAATCTATTATTATAATCAATTGTAATTCCATAAGTATCTTCTATTTGCTTCATAAGTGATAAGACTTCTTCATCGTACGGTTCCTCTTCAGGAATACTCGCCTCCACTTTAAGAAGAAATTCCAATGAATCTATAAGTTTTGTGCACTCATTATCATCATCAGGAATATTATCAACCGGAAAAATGTCTACTCCAACAGCATACGGACAATCGTGAAATCTATCCAAGAAATCGCGTTCAAAATTCATATGTCTTCCATTCAAAAGTCTTGCCTTAACTATATCAAATGTTGGATCATTATATATGCTCTTGAGTTCAAACCACTTGTCTAACAATTGTGGTGCCTCTTCTAAAAACTTTATGTAATCCTTTCTTAACATGCACACATCAAGGTCGTCATCCCAAGGCACAAAGCCCTGATGTCTGACGGTTCCCAGAAGCGTCCCAAAATCGGCAAAATAATTAATATCCAATTCTTTACAAACCCTGTCTATCTCCGCCACCACTTCTATCTGAGCAGCCCATGCTCTTTTCATCATTTTGCTTACTAAAAATCCATCACGAACTTCATCTTCAAAATAATTCTTAGGAAATTCCAACATACATTCTCTCCATCACATACTTTTATAATTAATTGGAGCACTAATTGCCGTAGCAAAGAAAGGCACTTCTATACATTCATCAAAATCACTCCTATTATATATTGTATCAACTCCATCTTGCAAATCAGCAGAAACCCTAACTTTCGACACATCGTCTTCTGCAACTGCACCTGCCACATTATCTGCAGCTCTCAAAAATTCTCGTCTTAAATTTACCTCTGTATTAACATTTATCTCAGCTATCTTCTTCCATTCTTCGACAATTCCAAGAACCTCATCCGAATATGGCGCGTGATTAGGCATACTTCTTGCTGTAGTAATAAGATTTTCTACCAGCATTTTTCTTACTTCATCCCTGGACAAATCAGATGACACCTTATCTATAACAGATATTCTAAGCAATACTTCGTCATCACACCCATGGAACCTTTTTTTATAATCCTCCTTATCACACATATAGTAATCAGACCATATATTAATTCTCATGTCTTCATGGTTTTCATTAGAATATAAGCAAGCATAGTTAAACCAAGGATCCAATTCCTGCCCCAGTTTTATTATAAATTCATTAAGATCTTCTCTTTTAATTGCAACATCTAATCCATTTTCAATTATATCACTTACATCCCCTGTATTAATAGCTTTAATGGCATTGCCAACAGCAAAGTATGGTCTATCAATAACAGAACATAATCTCTTGAATTCTTCTAACACTTCACATTCTGCCAAAAGTTTTTTTTGCTCAGAATCTGTAAGGATTTTACCTTTAATCCCAGCTTCTTTAATACTATTATCATGAACATCTAATCGGGGATTATTAGATTTAGTCAAGAAATTAAGATAAAATTTACTTGAAATATTTTCAATATATTCACACGCACCTTCAAATGTCTTATGTCTTTTCTCATCAAATATCGCTCTGATAAATGCGTTATAGAAAGGATATTCGTGACTAGACGAAACATTCTTAGGCGTCATATAATCATCACCATACTTTTTCCGCAATATAAAATCGTATTCCTTTGGAACAGGTATAGTTGTATTCTCAAAGGGCATATATATAACCTCTTCATAGTAATTCTTAGGTATATAATAGTCTCTACCATTACCAAGACACGGCATCTCTGTCAAATAATCTGCTTCTTCACATCCATATAATCCAGCTATTTCTTCATTGAGGATAACTATTTCTTGTTCAGAAGGATTCTCTTCGCTAAACTGTATCCCACAATTCTTCTCAAGCCATTTTACCGCACCTTTATACTCAGCCAACTGTTGTACGTATTCTTTATCAGACGGTGTATGTTCACCCAGCCACTCCTTAGCATTAAATGCCGAACTACATACACGCATAGCTTCAACTTGTTCTTCTTCAAGCTTCTTATCCCTAGGAACATAATCTAAATTAAATATATCTAATCCTACCGGAAACGGAAAGCCGTGATACTCCTTGTATGTATCTCTCTCGACTGTAAACATCGTAGAATTCATTACACGAGCTGCGTGAAAACCATGATCAGACGCATTAAAACATGTACGCACCATAATACCATCATAATTATCTACAACTTCACAAAACTTTTCTAAATCATGACGTTTCATACATAAATCAATATCATCATCACAAGGAATATATCCCTTATGACGAACAGTCCCTAATAGAGTTCCCCAATCAGCAAAATATGTTATATCATTTTCTTTACAAATCATATCAACCTTGGCAAGCATCTCCAGTTCTGACGCCCATGCATGCTTCATAAAAGCAGGTATTGTAAACCCATCTCTTGTTTCTTCTTCAAAATAACTTAAATCAAAATCTAGCATTTTTCACCTCAATTAATATTACATATCGAATAATGTCTTATCATATAATTGATATATACCCTCCGCTATATCCGAAGATATACGAACTCTTCTGAATCTATCATCCGCATCTGACATGGCAACATTATCTGCTGCTTTGAAAAATTCATTCTGCAAATTTCCTTCTGCGTTAATTTCTACGCCCAACATATCCTCATACTGCTTAACTATATCGAGAATCACATCATTGTATGGAGGTTCAGTAGGCATACTTGGTGCTATCTGTAGCAACTGTGTAATTACAGTTCTTTTCAGTTCCTCAACCGAATCATCATCATTAACCATATCTATAGGCGCTAAATCAACACCTACAATATCTAGGCATCCATGAAATCTTGATTCATATTCACCATCGCTCGTATCATATGCATCAGTAATAATATAAGTCTTCATATCCACATGATCTGCGTTAGAATAAATACTTCTATAATCAAACCAAGGTCCTAATTCCTCTTGCAATATCTGTTGAAAATTCATATAGTCCACTCTTTTCATTGCTATATGAACATCCAAAGAATCAGATGTAAAATCCTTAATCTTCTCTATTTCTTCAGCTGTCTCTCCAACATAATAATATTTTATTCCATAAGCATCACATAATCTGTCTATCTCTGCTAACGTCTCAAGAAGCGCAG
>JAIKVT010000156.1 GCA_024685495.1 Lachnospiraceae bacterium | reverse complement strand
GATGAACTTGCTTCGCTTGGTAAGCTTACTATACCAAGAGCGATAGAAGAGATAAGAAATGCTGATATCTTACATGATAATCAATGCAAGATTGAAGGAATGGAAGATGAGGTAGTAACATTTCTTAAATAAAGAATTAATAATTTAACAGTACTTAAAGCCTGCATATGAAAATGCAGGCTTTTTATTCTAGAAAAAAACACAAAAACAAGCCGTACTTTTCAGCACGGCTTTATTATCATTAAAACATTACAAAGATACAATAATATGAACTGTTCCGAAAGGATATATAACAGGAATTATAAATGATCCTTCAGGTAATGTAACGCTGTTTCCGTCTTCAGCAACCGGTGGAGTTAATGATAATTCCATTGAATATGCATTAGACATATTTACAAGGAATAATCCGTTATGAAGATTAAGGAAATCATCAATTGATGCCTTAACATAATCATCCATCTCGCTAAATTCCATCTTGGCATATCTTGATGCAAATGAAATTGCTGTTGCCTCATCCATATCGATACGAGAGATGCAATCAATTTCGCCATGAACTTCCTGTCTTACGCAGAAATTGATGTCGTGTTCTTCCGAACAAGATATTGGATTAAGCGGTGTAAAGTCAGAACCGATAAATCTAACCAAGTTGTTAAATATAAGATTGATATACATAAGAGCATAATCTGTAAGTTCTTTACCTGAGAATGTAAAGAAATTACGGATTAATCTGTCGGTCTTGCTCTGATTCTCAAGTGACATATCATCGATTTCATTGAAAATCTCATATTCTGATATAAGAAGCTCAAGATCCGAATTGCTAAGTACTCCCATGTCAATAAGAGTCTGTCCTAAAATTAAATAATCAGGACTTTGAACTGCAAGTAATTCATCAACCTGTTCTTCTCTTAAATATCCTTTTTCGATAGCAATCTCACCAAAACGCTTATCTTCTCTAGTTTGAAGGAAACATACTTCATCAACCTGTTCAGCTGTCATATAATACTTATGAAGTGCTAATGTTCCTAATTTTAGTCGTGTCTCTGAAGCCTTAGAGATAGCATTAGTTAATTGCTCGGGTGTAACGCTGTCTTTGCCCAAAAGGAAACTTCCAAAAAACTGTGCATACATAATTTACCCCTCCAAATGTGAACTTAATACTTTAAGAACCTGCTCCTCAGAAATAGGCTTCTGAATAAAGTCTTTAGCACCTGCTTCGATAGCAGACTTAAGTTGTGATTGTGTTCCTACAGATGACACGATAATGATATCAGCTTTGTCATCATATTCAATAATGCCCTTTACAGCTGCATTACCATCCTTGACAGGCATTACAATGTCTAAGAAAACAAGGTTGGGATTTGCTTCTTTGTACTTGTCGATAGCTTCCTGACCATTTGCTGCTTCAATAAATGTAAAGTCAGGAGAGTAAGCCTCTATAACATCCTTAAGCTGTTTACGAGCTAGAATTGAATCATCACAGATTAAAATTGTTGTATCTTTGAAATCCATATTCATGACCTCCCATAAAAATTCTATATCAATTTTACAATAACTAAAATGAATATTCAATTTATTTATTCAATTTTTAGGAAAAATTCTTGAAAATAGAGATTATTTTTGATACCGTAGATAGGAAATGAGTGCAAAACCGGGGTTTTAGGACGGTTTTAATAATTGTTTTATGGTAAATGTTTATTGAAAAGGCGATTAAAATGAATAGTTTTTTAAATTCTGAAGTTGTTTTAATAATTTTTGATGTTATTG
The DNA here is from genome assembly GCA_024685495.1 of Lachnospiraceae bacterium. Classification (GTDB taxonomy): domain Bacteria; phylum Bacillota; class Clostridia; order Lachnospirales; family Lachnospiraceae; genus RUG191. Next base: position 550 of record JAIKVT010000156.1, on the reverse strand, counting down.
TACTGCTTTTAGGAGTTTATCTTATATTTAATGCGATTAAGATGAAAAAGACCGATACTATTCCCGGAATTTTATTGGCGCCTAAAGAATTAAAAATGTGTAAAAATCCGTATGGGTTTATCGATTATATGTTTCCTTTTTTGTTGGTATTTGGAATTGTATGTACACTTTTTGGAATAGTAAGTGTCCTAGGCGATGGATTGTTGGATTTTCCTGCTATTTATAACGGAATCTCAGTATTAATTCTGCTGACGGTTTGGGTTTGGTTTTCAATGATGCTTCGTAAAGCTAAGACAAAATTTATGTAATAAAAAACAAGGGATGATGCCATATCATCCCTTTTATTATATCAACTTTTAATAATTATTTTCGCTTTATCTTTCATCTATAGGAACATAGTCTCTATGTTCACATACTGTCATATATGCAGGACGCATAATCTTACCGTTGTGACATATTTCTTCCATTCTGTGAGCGCTCCAGCCTGCAATTCTTGCGATTGCAAATAGGGGAGTGTAAAGCTCCATAGGAAGGTCTAACATCTGATATG
>JAIKVT010000148.1 GCA_024685495.1 Lachnospiraceae bacterium | reverse complement strand
TGGGAAGAAACAGCGAAGTTTGACGGAACCGATCGAGTAACTACCCGAAACTTCAAAATCCCCGCAGAAATAGTAAGACGAAAGACACAGCTTGACGGCAATATTATCGTCGGATTTCGTGTTCCGGAAGAGCCGCAAGCTATAAGCGAATATATTACATGGGCTCAAAAACAAATGGGCCTTAACCAGGAAAAGAAGAAATTCTCTGATAATCCGAAAGGAATTAATAAACAGGAGAATTGGCAATTACAAAAACAATTAGAACAAATGAGCGGGGAGCAATAAGCTCCCCACTTTTATTTCAATATAATACAGGAGATGGGACTTGAACCCACACGATGTCGCCACCGCCAGATTTTGAGTCTGGTGCGTCTACCAATTCCGCCACTCCTGCAAGTTATGATACAATAGCGTCTTCGCATTGCATTTTAGTTGCCACTTCGCATTGCATATTAGCAACACAAACTGTAATTACAGCGTCACAACAAACTGTATTGTATCATAAGCATTTATTCATTTCAACAACATTTCCCATAGAAAAAATATTAAAGATTCCTTAGCAAAGACCGTCTATAATTCCGAGTCCCTTAAATGTTGCAAAATAATCCTTAGGTGTCTCAGCATTACGGATAAGCTTATACGATCCGTCTTCTTTAAGGAGAACCTCAGCAGATTTTAATTTGCCGTTGTAGTTATATCCCATCGCAAATCCATGAGCTCCCGCGTCGTGTATAAACAGGATGTCTCCCATATCAATCTTAGGAAGCTTTCTGTCAATTGCAAATTTATCATTATTCTCACATAAAGATCCTGTCACATCATAAGTCTCAGTAAGCGGCGCATCTTCTTTACCAAGAACCGTTATATGATGATAAGCTCCGTACATAGCAGGGCGCATCAAATTAACAGCGCAGGCATCAACTCCGATGTATTCCTTATATGTGTGCTTCTCATGAATCGCCGTTGTAACGAGGCCACCGTAAGGACCCATCATGAATCTGCCCATCTCCGTGTAAATAGACACATTTCCCATACCTTCAGGAACAAGAACTTCCTCATAGACCTTGCGCACACCTTCGCCGATAATGCCGATATCATTAGGCGTTTGATCCGGCTGATAAGCGATACCGACACCGCCCGATAAATTGATAAAGTCAAGCTGCACTCCTGTCTTTTCTCTAATCTCAAGCGCAAGCTCAAATAGTGTCTTAGCAAGCGTCGGATAATAATCATTAGTTACGGTGTTACTAACGAGGAACGAATGGAGACCGAATCTCTCTACACCTTTGCTCTTAAGAATCTTATAGCCCTCGATTAACTGCTCTTTGGTAAATCCATACTTAGCATCGCCCGGATTATCCATAATTCCGTTACTTACAGAATATACTCCACCCGGATTAAATCTAAGACTCATTGTCTTAGGAATATATCCGATTGTATCCTCTAAGAATTGAATATGAGTAAAATCATCTAAATTAATTGTTGCGCCAATCTTTGCAGCATACTCAAATTCTTCTGCAGGGGTGTCATTAGATGAAAACATTATCTTATCGCCGGTAACATCAAGCTCGTTTGCAAGCATAAGCTCTGTAAGCGACGAGCAATCCAGTCCGCAGCCGTACTCCTTCAATATATTAATAAGAAACGGATTAGGATTAGCTTTTACTGCATAATACTCTCTAAATCCTTTATTCCATGAAAATGCGTCTTTGACCTTGGCGGCATTATCACGAATCCCGGCTTCATCATATATATGAAACGGCGTAGGGATATCTTTAATAATCTCTTCTACCTTATCTTTGGTAACAAAACATTTCTTAGCCATAGTAATCTCCTTAAATCTTAAATCTTTTATATAAAGGCATAAGCCCTTACTCTCATCTCTAATATGGGCACCGGTCTTTTCTAATCTCTTAATATAGACACCGGTTTCCTCACATCACGAAAAATGAAAAACTATAATCCTATCCTCCGGAAAAGCAGTATATTGTAAGGTTCGAGCGCCGTTACAATAATCCGTAAAATTAGTATCATCAATAAAATATGTCTTCATCTTATCATATGTCTCTGAATTGGCACATTTAATTGATACGTCTTTACCTTTTACATATCCGTTATGCAAAACCTTTCCCATCTTCTCAGGCTGGAATGACTCAAAATAACATCCTTCCTGATAGAAATAATTATCATTAATGGAATTGCACTCAGGCATCGGGAATACCGCTTCTATAGTGTGAGTACGACTGATGTCAGAGGCTGTAACATTTAACGTAGAATAAGAAATCTTCTTCTCTTCGTTAGAGTTAGTATACATCGAATTACCCCACGTGACATCCGTGTAGTAATACTCGCCGTCTAATCGCACACAATTCCATGCATGAGGTCCGCCCTCTGCGTAACCGGGTACGATAAAACTCTGTATTCCAAGCTTTGTAAAAAGATAATTTGCTGCGGCCGAATATCCCTGGCACACCGTCTGACCATTCAGAAAAACACTAATTATATTCTGATTGTTCGGTGCATCGGGCACATAATCTACTCTGCTGATTAAAGTCTCATATACCCATTTTGACTTCTCATAATCACTAGCTTCCATTGATATCTCGCTAAGCCATTCGTTAACAACAGCATCAATTTGAGCCTGCGTATTATCTCTTTCTTCCTTCGACATCGTATACTCCGGCGATATCTCAATTCCATATCCGCTAAAAAAACCACCTATAGAATAAGAGTATCCGTTAACATAGAAAAGTTCGCCGTAATCTGCCGCAATGCATTCTACTGCATTATTTAAGACAGTTTCATCTTCGGTCGATAGCGTAAATTCTTCTTCCATGTTGACAATGCCTTGATATAATTCGTTATACACCGTCTGAGTTGTCGGATCTAGTGTAGAATATGCATACTTATCATCGCTAAAAGTGCTATTTGACTTTGGTGCATCGCTTTCTATATCATATGTACCATCTTCAAATAAAGAGGCACAACCTAAAAGTCCAACACATCCGATGCATCCCGTAAGATTAGATGCACCAAGAACGACAACAAGTAAAAATGCTATTAACTTAAACTTATTATATGCATTTTTCAAAGTATCACCTATAAGTTAAACAGTGCTTTTATCACAGCCTGTCTTGTACATCTTCCAAAAATTCTTTCCAAGCGTCTTCGTGTTCCACAAAATATTTAGGACAATTCTTGCCCGTTATATCATAATGTCTGATTACAGAATCAGAACTAAGTCCGTACTTTTGACATAGCCACGCCACAAGATTAACAAGCTTGTCATATGTAACATCATTAAACTTACCTGTCTCATCGGGATGACAAACCTCAATCGCTATTGTATCCGTATTTCTCGAATTAGATGCATAGCTTATCTCTTCTAAAGGAATAAGCCAGATAATCTCTCCCTCTAAGCCAACAACATAATGACTGCTCGCTTTAGTCGTGTGTGTCGTCTTAAGATTCTCGAAGTAATCTCGATTAGCTTTCGCACTGCTTCCCGGATTAGCCGTATAATGAATAACTATGCCGTTAACCTGATTAAGAGCGATACCCGGTCTCGAATACGAATTAACCGTAAGAAAATCCTGTGTAACTTCCGGCTCTGTCACCTTCTTTGCAAACAAAGCGCTTACACCTTTGAATATAAATACAAATGTAGTAATAACTCCGATTACCGCAAAAAAACATACCGTGCTTTGAAATACAATTTTTTGAATTTCCTTCTTCGTTTTTTTAGTCAGTTTCAGTTTCTTATGTTTTGCAGCCATTAACTATCTACATCTCTCTAATATATTTTCTGAATAACAGAATCTGTCTCGGCTGAATGGAAAGTCCTTTAATGCCGGCATCAATAAGCCATTTTAAAGTTTCTTTGTTGCTGGCAATGTCTCCGCAAAGACCAATGGGCACCCCTTCTTTCTCGCCCACTTTAATGATTCTTTCTATTATTCTTCTCATAACTTCCCCTTGGAAGTCTTCTATATCGATATTGTGATCCATCCTGTCTAATGCAAATAAAAACTGAGATAAATCATTTGTTCCTATACTTATAAAATCGACCCTCTTCGCAAATATGTCTGCGATTACCGCAGCGGCGGGCGTCTCAAGAACGATACCGTGTTCCGGAACACTATAGTTTACATGCTCATGCTTTAGTTCCTGTTCAACCTCTTCTCGAACCTCATCAATCCAGTCAATTTCTTCAATCTTAGTAACCATTGGATACATTATATTAACATTTCCGATACCGTAATATGCCGCCCTATATAAAGCCCTAAGCTGAGTCTTGAACACCTGTCTGTATTGCATACTGAATCTGATTCCACGATTACCCATCGGAGAATTCATACTAGGTGGCGCCTCTACATAAGACGGTAATTTATCACCACCGATATCTGCCGTTCTGAAAACTATAATCTTACCGTCAACTTTACGAATTGCTTCCTTGTAAATGCGATATTGATCCTCTTCTGTCGGATAATCCTCCGATTGCATATAAATATATTCTGTCCTGAAAAGACCTATTCCTTCAGCGTCATTTTTAAGTGCAATGTCAATTTCTTCTAGAGAAGATACATTTGCATAAAGAATAATTCTCTCTCCGCCGTGAGTTAAGGTTTCCCTTCCCTTATACTCCTCTATGCGTTCCTTTTCTATTGCATCTTCTTCAATAGCCTGCTGAATCTCTGCTAATCTTTCATCAGTCGGTTCAATGACAAACTTGTCTACAGAAGAATAAAGTGCACACTCCTGCCCGCTTTTTACTTTAGACATAACGTCTTTTGAATCAATTAAAAGGGGAATATCAAACGAACGCGCAAGAATTGCGAAATGCGAATTATACGCACCACTTTCCAACACAAATCCTAAGACTTTATCTCTGTTGACAGAAAAAAACCAGCTCGGTGTCAAGTCTTTTGCCACAACTATACTCGGCTCATCCGGCTCGGCTACACCAAGCTCCTCTCCATCCATGCAAAGCAACAATCTGTCAATCAGCTCTTCTACATCAATTGCTCGAGCCTGAATTCTGGGATTATTTTCCATTGATACTACATAATTGTAATATCTCTCTCCCACTGCTTTAATCGCCTGCTTAGCACTGAAATTATCATTGACAATGAGATTCTCTACATCTTTCTTAAGTCCTATATCATCAAGATACATTATATACGCAGAAAAAATACTGCTTCCTATCGAACTGGAAGCCGTATTGGATTTATGAAGTAATTTACTTATTTGTTCTTTAGCTTTTTCTTTAGCATTCCAAAATTTGCGTATCTCGTCACGTGGGTCAACGTTTTCTTTAAATGAGAACTCTTTCTTTTCGGTATCAATAATAAATGCCGGTCCTATAGCAACGCCCTCACACCCACATTTTCCTTCAATTGTGTACATCCTAGTCCTCTATACTAAACTTTGCAAATGCCTTACCAACTTCCGTTCTGATATAAGTTGTATTGTAAGGCCTTAGAATATATCCTTTTGATTTATATTCTGCACATGCAAAAATAGTCCTTTCATCATTCTCATCTGCCGCAAACATTAATGGGATTTCACCATTAGACATCTCATTAATCTCATCAGCAGTCTCTTCTCCCGTCATAATAGGCATGTCTAAATCAATAATAACTAAGTCGGGAGTATTTTTCTCTAAAATATAATTAATGGCATCTCTACCATTCCTAAAAGCGGTAATCATATATTCTTCTTCTAAGATAATACCAAGCTGATTAAGATGACTCATATCATCATCAATAAGCATAATGTGCTTCTTAGCAGCCTTATCACCTTCAACCATTTCCTTACGCTTAATCTCATCTTCTTCAAGATTTTTACCTGATAAGAATCCCGAATTAATAATCGTAAGTGACAAATATTGCTTAAGTGTAAGATCTAAAGTTGCTCCATTGTCCATCTTAATAACAGGTCTTAAATTATTAAGACCGTCATTTTTCATAATGATACCCTTCTTACCGTTAGATAATGTTACCCTTGTTCCCTTTGGATATAAAGGTACAAAATCAAGAAGTGATTCAACCATTCTCTGGTTAAACATTATACCTGAACCACCCATCATATATTCAGCTGCTTCATAAGGTGAATATGGCTTCTTATATGGACGCTCAGATACAAGCGCATCATATACATCCGCCACATGAAGTATCTGCGTAAATTCTGATTGACTCTCTCCTCTTGTACCGTTAGGATATCCTGTACCGTCTTCATTCTCATGATGAGACAGTACCGCTTCCTTAACTTCAGATGGAATCTTCTTATCATCTTTAATCAATTCATATGAAAGCGTAGGATGCTTCTTGATAAGATTATATTCTTCTTTCGTAAGTCTTCCCGGTTTATTAATAATATCTTCCGGAATAGTAAGCTTACCTAAATCGTGAAGTAATGCAGCCGTAACAAGATTCTTAAGATCCTTCTCATCATAGTGAAGACCTATTCCGATTACACAAGCGTACACAGCAACATTTACAGAATGAGCATATGTAAAATTATCATACGTTCTAAGATCGGTCATATCTAAAGACACTTGTCCCTTAGATACAATTTCACTTACAATCTTACGCGCCACCTTCTTACATCCGTCGATGTCTCTGTCTCTTACACAGAATAATCCTTTCGATCTAAGATTAGGTGATATAACATCTTCAACTACGATATCAGCCGTTAGTTCATCATTGATATAAATTCCCTGATAGCCATATTCTTTAATCTTATCTATATCTTCTTTAGATAACACAGCCTTGTTCTTAATAAACATTTTGCCATCATAATCATACAGGCTGCCCGTCGAAATCATTCCGGGCTTTACTTCATTTAAAGGCACATATCTCATAAGCCTCTCCTTGAATTAATTACTCTTATCTTCTATTACCGTCGTTCCTCTCATGGTTATAGAAGGGCCGCCCTTATTCTCGATATATTCTTCAGTAATCTCAACCGCTCCTATATTGTCGTCTTTAGGTATCTCGTACATAATATCAAGCATGAACTCTTCTATTATCGCACGAAGAGCTCTTGCGCCAAGTTCTTTTTCCATTGCCTTCTTAGCAATAGCATGAAGTGCGCCATCCGTAAAACGAAGATCAACTTCATCTAACGCAAGCAATTTCTGATATTGCTTAAGAATTGCATTCTTAGGCTCCTTTAATATTCGAACAAGCATATCTTCATTAAGTGCCTGTGTCGAGAAAAGAATCGGAAGACGTCCGATAAATTCGGGTATCATACCGAACTTCTTCAAATCCTCTGAAGTAGCTTTCATAAGAATGTCTTTATCTTTATCATATTTATCCTTGAGGTCTCCCGTAAATCCCATAGCGCTTGACTTATTAAGTCTCTCCTTGACTATATTGTCAAGATCCGGGAAGGCACCACCACAGATAAATAAAATGTTCTTAGTATCGATAGTTGTCATTGGAACCATAGCATTTTTACTGGTTGCTCCAACAGGAACTTCTACCTCTGCTCCTTCTAAAAGCTTAAGCATTCCCTGCTGAACCGATTCTCCGCTGACATCTCTTTGGTTGGCATTTCTCTTCTTAGCCAGCTTATCAATCTCATCGATAAAGATAATTCCGCATTCCGCTTTATCAACATCATTGTCTGCTGCCGCAAGAAGCTTAGATACAACTGATTCTATATCATCTCCGATATAGCCTGCCTCCGTAAGAGACGTAGCATCCGTAATTGCCAAAGGCACATCAAGAAGTCTGGCCAATGTCTTAACAAGATATGTCTTACCTGAACCTGTCGGTCCAATCATAAGCATATTAGATTTCTCAATTTCTATATCATCTTCAGGATCGTGTGCTACACGTTTATAGTGATTATAAACTGCAACAGACATAACCTTCTTAGCATACTCTTGTCCCACAACATATTCATCAAGTCTTGCCTTAATCTCATGAGGTGGAAGAATATTTTTAATATCAATAATCGGCTCATCTTCCGATGATTCATCGGCGTTTAATTTTCCAACTGCCTGAGCTTTCTTATCATTCTTTTTCTTAGATTTTTTCTTCTTAATCTTCTGAGAATTAGGCATAGCAAAATCAGCAAGATTAATCATACCCATATTAGGCATCTTACTAAAGTCAAAAGCTCCCCCGGTGTTCTCTGTTGTGTTGTTGAAATTATTCATAGAATCGAAAGTACGTTGCATACATTCATTACATATACTAACGCCACCTCCGATATTAATCATAGGACCTGCCTGGTCTTCCGTTCTGTGACAAATAAAGCAGATATTCTCATATCCTTCATCTTTATTATCTTTCTTATCTGTCTCTTTTTTGTCATCTGACTTTACATCATTCTTAGAATCTGCCACTTCTGTAGATGATTTGGAATTATCATCTGCAGAATCAATTATGTCAGCCGTAGAATCTATTACGTCCTCCCCGTTATCATCTACTTCACGAAAATCATTATTTGACATTTACTATAACCCTTTCTATTACTTAATTATACGCTTAGATTATAATCCTTATCTAAGTGTCTTATCGAGATAATCAAAAACTGTCTCAAAGTACTGTTCTCTTATCTCATCAGTTGCATTAAATATCTCATGCTTACTATCTGAAAAAACCTTCAGCGTTGTATTGTCAGTTGCCTCTTTAAAAATACTGTGTCCTTCATTATCCACAAGCGTATCTAACCCCGCCTGACATACTAAGACAGGAATCTTTACATCTGCGGCATTCTTAAGAAGCTTCTTAGTTGCCTTAACACTTGCTGCAGACCATGCATAAGTTCCACCGTAAGTCGTATACTCGGGAACCGCTAATCTCTTATTAAATTGAAAATCATATCTGGCTTTAGACATGGAAGAACTTTTCTCCCATACGTTAATGCCATCAAATTCTCTCTGCCCCGGCACAATCTTATCGCCCTGACCAAACATTTTCATTAATCCGCCAAGAAGTGAAACCTGCCATGGCTTAAACTGTCCAAGATTCATTCTATGCATCGGTGAAGATAAAATTGCCGTCTGAAAATACTGTGGGTATTTCTCCAAAAACAGCGTTCCAATTCCACCGCCCATCGAATGTGCAAACAAAACATATTTATGCGACTTAGAATACTGAGTTACCACCTTGTCCATAAACTCTTTGTAATCATCCACGTATTCCGAATATGATTCAACATAAATATGATCAAGCCTCTCAACTGCTCTTTGTGAAAAACCAAAGCCTCTGTGCTCTATAAAAAATACGGAATATCCCATGTTATAAAAGACATATGCAAGTTCGTAATATTTGGGGAAGAACTCTCCCATACCATGGCAAAATGCTACTGCAGCCTTCTCATCAGGATTAACATTATAGTAGCAGGCTAACTTAGTTCCGTCATAGCTGCTAATACTTCTCTTAGTAAACTCTTTATTAATCCAAGGCTCAATGCGAGTGCTCATAACTTCGTCAAAATCTTTTTCGCTTATCATTAAATTCGCAACATCTTCTCTCATGGCACAACTCCCCCTTCTGGTCCATATCCTCGAATGCTTCTAGTCCATATCTTCGAATGCTTCCAATCCTTTCTTCACTTCGATATTCTTGCTGTCACCATGCTTAACAAACATCATTGTGATAAATGCCAGTACCATGAAGATGAAAGCATATGGGAAGAATACATCGTAAGATATATGCTTGAGCAAAGTACCACATAAAATAGGTGTCACAATCTGAGCCGCCATACAGAATGTATAGTAATATCCGGTAAACATACCGACATCACTTCCTTTACACATTTCAATAACCATCGGAAGCGAGTTGACGTTGATAGTTCCCCATCCTGCTCCTATTAACACTAAAATCACATAGAATATAATCTTTTGCACCGGTTCAATTGTATCGCCTGTATATACCTGTGTAGTTATAAATCCTATAACAAAGCATATAGCCATATCTACTACACCGATAATAATAGTCTTCTTACGACCTATCTTAGAAGCAATAAAACCTGCAGGTATATAACATACAATCGCTCCTACAGTACCAACCGTTAAGTAGAGGTTCGCATCTCCTAATGCCATATTCCATTTAACAGCTGCAAATGTTGTAAACCATGTCTCTAAAGCATTATATGCCGTATACCAAAGTGCGCAAGACATAAGTACGAAAATCAACGACTTCTTAACTTCTTTAGGTAATACTGCATTACCCGATCCGTCATCTACACTGAGATCCCATTCAGGATGCTGAGCCTCAAGGTCTCTCATTTCTTTACCCAGCTTAACTTCATTAACGCTGATCATAACTATAAGCATAGCCACAATCATAATTCCTGCTACGATTGCAAACAGTAAGAAATAATCTACATGTTCCATTCCCGCAACTCTCTTAGATGAATAAAGAACTGCTGAAATTCCCAAATATATTATACCACCTACGGCACCCATAAGATTGATAATAGCATTACCCTGACTTCTTAAAGGCTTTGGTGTAAGGTCCGGCATTAATGCAACTGCCGGTGAACGATATGTTCCCATAGCAATAAGCAATGCTCCTAAAATTGCTATGAAGAAAATTTCCTTACCAAGTGAAGGATTATCAAAATAACTGTTATCTACAAGCGGAAGCAATAACATAAGTATAACTGCTGCGATTGTTCCAAAAAGTATGAAGGGTTTTCTCTTACCCATCTTGGATTTACACTTATCAGACAATCTTCCAAAAAGCGGAAGTAAAAACAGTGCTATTACATTATCCGCCGCCATAATTATACCGGTAATGGTCTCATCCAAATTAAATGTCTTCTTCAAAATCAACGGTACAATTCCGTTATACATCTGCCAAAAAGCACAAATTGACAAAAACGCAAAACCAATCCTAATTGTCTGCCACTTATTAAGTTTCATATCTCCATACCCCCGTAGTCACTAGTATTTTTTGTCTGACTATAAAAAAAATTATCTAAAATATTTTAACATTTATAATTTGTAATATCAATAAAAGTATGTAAAAATGAAATACAAGCGTTACTATTCACAGGGGACAAAATTTGGCTGAGATATCATATGCGTTATGCTTGCATATAAGCATAGGATATCTTAGGCAAATGTGGTTCCTGTGAAACAGGAACCTCCCCACATGAGCAAAATTCGGCATTGTAGAAGATTACTCTTTATCAGAACCAGAATTTTGCGAATGGGGTCCCCTGTGAATAGATGTAGTAACATCTAGAGCAGGGAGACATGAGCAAAATTCGCGAAGGGTTCAGGATACTAACTTAAACCGGACACAACACACCCGAGTGGATTTTGCGAATGAGGGTCCCCTGTGAATAGATGTAGTAACATCTAGAGCAGGGAGACATGAGCAAAATTCGGCATTGTAGAAGATTACTCTTTATCAGAGCCAGAATTTTGCGAATGGGGGCCCCTGTGAATAGATGTAGTAACATCTAGAGCAGGGGGGTCCCCTGTGAATAGATGTAAAGACATCTAGAGCAGGGGGGTCCCCTGTGAATAGAGATTATTATTTCTTACGTGAGGTAAACATCATGCTAATACAATTAGACGGACAAGTCCTATATTACGAAAAAACCGGCGAGGGCAAGCCACTCATCATGCTCCACGGCAACGGTGAAAGCCACGAAATATTCGACAGAGCAGTTGACATACTCTCCGAAACATATACCGTTTACGCCATAGATTCAAGGGGACAGGGCCAATCTGCCATCCCTTCAGAGTTCCACTAT
>JAIKVT010000146.1 GCA_024685495.1 Lachnospiraceae bacterium | reverse complement strand
AATTATCGGTGCCGGTGTATTTATGTTCTTTATGAACAGAAAAAGAGTAGCCACTTAATGTGACAACTCTTCGTTACCAAAGCAACTATTCTGATTTTTCAGAACACTACCGAGATTGTAGTGCCTACTCCAACTTCACTTTTCAGCTCAATTTTGGCACCGTGAAGTTCTACAATGTGCCTTACAATTGCAAGACCCAAGCCCGTGCCTCCTAATGCCTTAGACCTGCTTTTATCAACTGTATAGAATCTCTCGAATACTCTCTCTTGTTCTGATAGAGGTATCCCTATTCCTGTATCCCTAACTGTAAGTACCGGTCTGTCGTCCTTAGTACCTATAGTTATCACAACTTCCCCACTGGGTTTGTTATATCTGATTGCATTCTGAGCAAGGTTTTCTAATAATTCTTTCAACATGTCCTTAGAAGCGTACACATTACATGATTCACCCTCTAAATAAATGCTAACATCATATTTATCAGCATTTACCCGAAGTACATCCATACAGTCCCTTGCAACTTCGAACATATCTATATCTTCAAAATGTGGTTCAAATCCTTTAGGGTCTAATTCAGAAAGCCTTATGATATCATCAATTAGTGCAAGAAGCCTGTCGGAATTCTTTCTAATCTCCGTGTAAAAATGCTCTTGTGAGCCCTCTTCAACCATCCCGCCTTCAAGAAGCTCGGCGTAACCTCTTATTGCTGTAAGGGGTGTCTTAAGTTCGTGAGAGACGTTAGCAGTAAAATCCTGTCTTGCCTTTGCCGCTGACAATACGTCTGCATGCTGGGTTCTAACCATTTCAGCCAGTGGCTCTAACTCCTTGTATGGTGCTTCATAATCCGCATTTTCAAGATTGTTAACCATATTCTCAACAGGCTTAAGAAGCTGTTTGGTCAGTATCCGGGATATCACTATGCAGACAGTTATAATTAAGAGAATAATCAGTACTATAACCGGAGCAACATAGAAGAATACAGACCATAAGCTTCTTACATCAGTAGCCACCCTAAGCACCGTTCCGTTGTCAAGGAGTACAGCATAATAATATGTATTCCGATTCATAGTATCGGATTTCCTTACAACTTCTCCCGAACCTTTTTCAAATGCATCTCTAATCTCAGGTCTGTCTCCATGATTCGTAAGAACCTCAGCAGAAGCATCATTATCGTAAAGAACAGTCCCGTCTTTATCAATCCATGTAACTCTAAGTTCATTAATGTTCGTAGACAAGTCAATCTTGTCAGTATCTATATTAACCGACTCAAAGTAATGTGTGTCCTTAAGAAGCTTCGCGCTTACCGCCAAATCAGCGCGCACCTGTTGGGACAGCAGATTGTAATATATAAATGTAATTCCTATAATGGTTGCAATAATTGCAAGGACAGCAATTCCAACCAGACTGACATTAATCTTCTTCTTCATTCAATCACGTATCCTACATTTCTTACTGTCTTAATCCTTGAGCCATATTCCCCAAGCTTATGTCGAAGCGTCTTAACATGCATATCAATAGTACGGCTCTCCCCTTCGTAGTCTGTACTCCACACCCGATTCATAATTACATCTCTGTTAAGAACCATACCTTTATTAATAACAAGCAAAGACAACAACTCGTATTCCTTATACGTTAGTTCAATAGCTGTACCATCTACTGTCACTTCACGCTTGTTATTATTAATTACCAAATCATCAAGTCTAAGTTCTGCTTCCTTCTCAATCTGTGTCCTTCGAAGAAGGGCTTTGACTCTCGATATTAATTCCATTACGGAAAAGGGCTTCTTGATATAGTCATCGGCTCCGTCTTCTATTCCTCTTACGAGGTCAAGTTCTGTCGTCTTGGCAGTCACCATTATTATCGGCAGCGCTTTAGTGTCGGAATTCTTCCTTAGCTTCTTAACTATATCGCTTCCGCTTTCATCAGGAAGCATAATATCCACAAGACACATATCAGGAATAACTTCTTCAAGCTTAGCGTAGAATTCCTTTGCAGAAGAAAACCCGCATACCTTATGGCCGGCATTCATCAGCGCAAACTCTTCAATCTCTCTTATGCTGTCGTCATCCTCTATAATATATATAACTGCCATAATAATTACCCCTGTTATTCATTGATAAGGTATTCTATGCGATTAGCCTATCGAATACTCTTCTAACAGTCTATCATATTCCGCGTCAAAAGACTGCCTTTCTTCGCTGGAAAAATTCTTAAAATATCCATGAGTATTATAATCATTACCCACTATAGTAATCATTTCTACTGCTATGTTAGAGAAATGATCTGACACTCGCTCTATTCCGGTTAAGATATCTTCTAATATGAAGCCCATCTCGATAGTACATTTCCCCTTACGAAGTCTGTTGATATGATTCTCCTTAATCCTCTTGGTTAGTGTATCTATAACCTCTTCTAACGGTTCTACATGTGTCGCCTTGTCAATATCATCATTGCAGAAGCACTCAACCGTCATGTTGCATATATCGTTAACCGCCCTGCACAATGTCTCTATCTCCTGTCTGGCATGCGGGGTAAATGCTAATCCCTTGGAATTAATCTCCTCTGCAGACTTTACAATATCCATAGCATGGTCGGATATTCTCTCGTAATCACTTATACTGTGAAGAATAATCGACATACTGTGACTATCCGCTGTAGACAATGTCTTGCTCGATAGCTTAACAAGATAGGTTCCTAATGCATCCTCATACTTATCAACCAGCTTCTCCAGCTTAATTACCTCGTTAGCTTTATCCTCATCATATGATAGCAGAACCTCCAGCGACAGGCTTATGGCTCTCTTGGTATGTTCTGCCATTTCTCTTGCCTTGCTCTTACATTGTGCTATTGCAAATGCAGGTCTGTCTAAGAATCTCTCATCAATGGCAACACCTTTTTTAACCTTATCGCTTACGACTGCGTCATCACCTTTCCTGTCAGGTATTGTGATTTCTGCCAACTTAACAAGCTTGTCGGTAAAGGGATATAGGATTATCGTTGCACCAATATTAAATAAACTGTGTACTACTGCTATACCTGCCGGGTTTGCCGCATTTTCCAAAAATGCAAAATGAATAAATGCATTAAGCCCGAAGAACACTACCATGAATATTATTGTTCCTATCAGGTTGAAATACAAATGCACCATTGCGGCACGCTTAGCATTTTTAGAAGCACCGATTGACGAAATAA
>JAIKVT010000071.1 GCA_024685495.1 Lachnospiraceae bacterium | reverse complement strand
TGATATAAAATGACGTGATATAAAATGACGTGATATAAAATGACGTGATATAAAATGACATAATATAAAATGACATAATATAAAATAGTTATTATATATTATTGGGGATATAAGGAGATAATGGCGATATAGGGAGATAATGGCGATATAGGGAGATAATGGTGATATAAGGAGATAATATGGAAGACTTTAAGAAAAACCTGGCGACTATTGAAGAAAACATTTGTAAGGCCTGTGAGAGGGCAGGAAGAAGTCGTGATGAAGTTACTTTGGTAGCTGTAAGTAAGACTAAACCAATTTCAGATCTGCAAGAAGTTTATGATTTAGGAGTAAGAGATTTTGGCGAAAATAAGGTTCAAGAACTCTGTGGTAAGATAGAAGAGATGCCGGATGATATAAAATGGCATATGATAGGACATTTACAGCGTAATAAAGTTAAATATATCGTTGATAAAGTTGAACTCATTCATTCTGTTGATTCATATCGTTTGGCTGAAGAAATAAGCAAACAGGCGGTTAAGAAGGATGTAAATGTAGATATCTTAGTTGAGATAAATATTGGGGATGAAGAGAGTAAATTTGGCGTCAGCACTAAGGAAGTTATTGATTTAGTAAAGGAAATATCGAAATTACCGAATGTTTCAATCAAAGGGCTCATGTGCGTGGCACCATATGTTGTGGATTCTGAAGAAAATAGAGCATTTTTTCACAAAATAAAGGATTTATCTGTTGACATTATGGAAGAAAACATACATAATGTATCTATGAGTTTTTTATCAATGGGTATGTCCAATGATTATGAGGTTGCTATTGAAGAAGGTGCAACTATCGTTAGAGTTGGTTCTGATCTGTTTGGTAAAAGAGACTATTCAAATAAGTAGATTAGATAGGAGATTATAATGGGTTTATTTGATAAAATTCTTGGAATTGACGATGACGATGAATTCTATGATGATGATGATCTTTACGAAGATGAAATAGACGAAGAAAAGCCTAAGAAAAAATCATTCTTCAAGAAAAAAGATGCTTCAGACGAAGATGAACCTGTCGTTGAGAAGAAGAATCCACCTAAATTTACACCGATTAGAAATAATAAAAAAGGAAGTAGTGTACCTATGGAAGTATGTATCATCAAACCTTCGGGTTTTGAAGAGTCTAAAGATGTTGTTAATACATTATTATCTGGAAGAACAGTTATTCTTAATATCGAAGGTTTAGATATTGGAGTAGCACAAAGAATAATTGACTTTACATCAGGCGCAAGCTACTCAATAGGCGGCACATTACAGAAGGTAAGTACTTATATATTTGTTGTGACACCTGATTCGGTAGATGTGTCCGGTGATTTGGCCGGAATTATGGATGCCTTCGATTTCTCCGGTGTTCAGACAGGACTTTAAAATATAGTTTATTAAACCTGTGATTAATTTCACAGGTTTTTTGTTAGGAAATTAAATCATGAATAAATTAATTATTGTTAACGAAAATGGGCCCGCCGAGAATAAATATGACATATCAATCAATTCAAATTTTGAAGGATTGAAAAAATATTTTATTAAAGACGGATTTGAAAAATACGCCAAGATTTGTGTCGTTACAGACTCTAATGTGGCAAAATTATACTTAAATGAAATCGAAAAGACCTTATCTGGCTTAAATTGTAAAATTTTCACCCATGTGTTTGATGCTGGTGAAGCCTCTAAAAACTGTAATACTTTAAATAAATTATATGAAGAATTAATTATCAATCATTTCGACAGACATGATCTTCTTATTGCACTTGGAGGTGGTGTCGTAGGTGATTTATGTGGATATTGTGCCGCAACATACCTTCGCGGTATTGATTACATACAGGTTCCTACAACGCTGTTATCCCAGGTAGATTCAAGCGTTGGCGGCAAAACAGCCATTGATTTTATGCAATATAAGAACATGGTTGGAGCCTTTTATATGCCTAAATTGGTGTATATTAACGTGAATGTACTTAAAACCTTAGATGATGAGCAATTTAGTTGTGGAATGGGCGAAGTTATTAAGCACGGTTTAATTCGGGACAAGGAATATTATGATTATATTGTTGCCCATAAAGAGGATATAGCCTTAAAACGCCCTGAGAGCCTCATAGAGCTCATTTACGGCAGTTTAGCTATAAAGTCTCAAGTGGTTCAAATTGACCCCAAAGAAAAGGGAATTAGAGCCTATCTTAACTTTGGACATACCGTTGGTCATGCAATTGAGAAATTGAGTGATTATAAATTGTATCATGGACAATGTGTTGCGATAGGCATGATGGCAGCGTTATATCTATCTAAAAGAATGGGTTATGTAGATGAACAAGACATTGAAAAAGCTGCTGCAATAATGCGTTTTTTTGATCTTCATACTAGTGTTGATAAGTCGATGATGGATGAAAATGCTATTCTTCAAGCAACCAAATCAGACAAGAAAATGGACAATAATAGAATCAGATTTGTTATTTTAAAAGACATCGGAGAAGCTGCGGTTACGCTCGATGTTACAGATGAAATGCTTTTAGATGCTATCAGATATATTATCAAAGCATAGTTTTCGAGCATTTTTAGACAGGGCATAATATGGAGCAAAACAAGATTAGATTAAGACCTTTAATATCAGCTATTATAATTTTTGCACTTGTTCTTTTGGATCAATTGAGCAAGTATTTTGCGTATGAAAAATTATCTGATACGCCTATGGGTGTATCTGTTATAAATGGCGTATTTTCGCTTTATTATGTTGAAAATACAGGCATATCTTTTTCACTTCTCGATAATAAAATGACACTTATAATTATTATCACTTTGGTCATTTCTTTGCTTTTGATTTATGTTCTTATTAAAACCCCGAAACTTAAATATTATATGCCTTTAACGGTTACGCTTTCTGTTGTTATTGCCGGTGCGATAGGTAATCTGATTGACAGGATTTTTAGAGGATATGTAATTGATTTTATCAAGCCTGATTTTGTTAATTTTGCAATATTTAATGTTGCAGATATATATGTGTGTGTAGGGCTTTTTGTTTTGATAATTCTTATATTATTCAAGTATAAAGACAAAGATTTTGATTATATTTTCAAAAAAGGTAAATAAAATTGCAAGAGATAACGATTACCGGCGAAAATTCCGGTTTAAGAATTGATAAATTTTTGGATAATTATTTTGAGGACTTATCGAGAAGTCATATTAAGAAATGCCTTATTTCAGGCGATATTCTCGTCAATGATAAGAAGGTCAAAGCGGGATATTCGTTAAAAGAAAACGATAGGATAGTAGTTAAAGATATTGAACCCGAAGAAATCGATATTAAACCTCAAAATATCCCCCTCGACATTATCTATGAAAACGATGATTATTTGATTGTTAATAAGCCTAAAAACATGGTAGTTCATCCTGCGCCGGGACATTATGAAGATACGTTGGTTAATGCAATTATGTATCATTGCAAAGATAATCTGTCCGGTATCAACGGTGTGATACGTCCCGGAATTGTCCATAGAATCGATAAAAATACAACCGGATCATTGATAGTTTGTAAAAATGACAAAGCCCATAATTATATAGCAAAGCAGATTAAAGAACACAGCATAGTCAGACGTTATATAGGTATTGTGTACGGCAATTTCGCTGCTACTGAAGGGATTGTAGATAAACCAATCGGGCGCTCTGTAAAAGACAGAAAGAAGATGTGTGTTACTGAGAAAAACGGTAAAGATGCATACACAAGTTATAGGGTGATTTCGCAGTGTAAAGAGTACTCTTTGGTTGAATTTGAGCTTAAAACAGGGCGTACACATCAGATAAGAGTCCATATGGCGAGTATAAATCATCCTATAGTTGGAGATGATGTGTACGGGCCTAAGAAAATAATCACTACTCTTAAAGGAGTAGAAATAGTCGGCCAGTGTCTTCATGCAAGGACGATAGGTTTTATTGATTTGGATAAAAACTATGTAGAATTTCAAGCCCCCCTTCCGGAGTACATGGAAACTCTGATTAAAAAGCTTGGATTAACACAGGAGACTGACAATGAGCAAAAATAAAAAAATTATTGTGACAATTTTGATTTCGGTTTTGGTAATTGTTGCTGTCGGGGTTATTATTTACTTCGTCGTTAATCCAAATAAGGACGTCAAATTGTTTGATGAGACATCGACAGAAGATGTAAACGCAACAATTGGCATTGAGAATAATTCGGATGTTGATTCAAAAACCAACGATGATATTATCGCTAATTTACGTGCTTTAACATCTGGACTTGGCAATGTTTCAATCAATAATATTCAAGTTTCCAATGCGGGAAGCAGTAATTCTGCATCTGGGAAGAATCATGACTCAACTAAAAACGACAATTCGGGAACCGACTCGGGTTTAGGATCAACTCAAAATGGTTTGTCCGGTACAAATTTTGACAACGCAGGTTCTCAAGGGACTGAAAATGCCAATCAAAATGGAAACTCAAATGTTGATGGCGGCTATGGAATTCCTGCAGAAGCTTCAGGTAACAATGTGGGCGTAGTTGATTTGGTGCTTGATTTAAGCCTTTCTCCTAATGAAGGAGGCGGACTTTCAGTATCACAAGAATTACAAACGAGAGCAGATCAGTTAGCAGTCAATTTAATTAACATGCAGCCGCCTGTTCAAAGAGCAACATTTAATTTTTCTGTACAAGGCGAAAGCCAAGTTGCTAAATTTGTATATGAAAGAACAGGAAATAATATGTTTTTGATGGAATTTTATATTCCTGATAGTTTTTAAGCGCATTGTTCAATTTAGAAAGGATATATGATGAGATTAGTAGTTCAAAGGGTACAAAACGCCAAATGCATCATCGAAAACGTCGAAAAGTCATCCATTAATCAAGGTTATGTCGTTTTATTAGGTGTTTCAGATAGTGATAATAAGGAAATAGCTGATAAAATGATCAAAAAATTGATTAATTTACGCATATTCGAAGACGAAAATGGCAAGACTAATTTGTCTATTGATAAAATAGGCGGTGAGATTATGGTGATTTCGCAGTTTACATTATATGCAAATTGTAAAAAAGGAAATCGACCGTCATTTATTGAAGCCGGCAAGCCTGATATGGCTAATGAATTATATGAATATTTTGTTGAGCAAATTAAGAATGAAAAAATTAATGTAGCTACCGGAGAATTCGGTGCAGACATGAAAATCAGTTTAATTAATGATGGTCCGTTTACAATTTACTTAGATTCAGATGATTTATTTTGACAAAAGAGAAGTAATGATTTAATATATATCTATGTGATAAATATCAGTTTATCCCATAGATAGTACAT
>JAIKVT010000053.1 GCA_024685495.1 Lachnospiraceae bacterium | reverse complement strand
CCGATGGTATAAGCACTTCGAATAACGGCCAAAGTTCTGATGTAAAAAAGAAGAGCAAGGCCGCCATGATGAAAAAAATCTTCTTATCACCCGCCTTAATAGCAGGATTTTTATGTATTATAATGGGAATTACCAAGTTTCAGGGACCTGAGTTCCTCGCTGAGACATTTGACTGTGTCGGAGGAATTACAACGCCGGGTGCTTTACTTGTAATCGGATCGTCTCTTGCAGAGATGCCGTTTAAGGAGATGTTTACAAATGTTAAAGCTTACCTTTTCGCGATAATGCAGGTAATTGTAACGCCGCTTGTTATGTACCTTCTGTACAGACCAATCTGTGGCGACAATTCACTTCTTCTCGGAGAAACGGTTATCATCGCAGCCATGCCCGTTGCCACCGCAGGCACAATGCTGTGTGTAGAATACGGAGGCGCCGAAAAGCTGATGGCCCAGATAACATTTATCACCACTCTGGCAACGGTTGTAACCATTCCGTTGTTAGCGACGCTGCTTTAAGATTACACATTTCCCAGGTGAAAAGACTTCGCGCCCGTGACAAGTTGCGCTTGCGGACACACATTTACCACACAATATTGGTTGTAAATAACTTAAAAACATAATATAATACTTACACTAGGTTTGATTAGGAGGTAACTATAATGGCTAAAGTAAGCAAAGATACAAGAATTGGCGAACTTCTTATGATAGATGAGAACGTGGCTCCGATTTTGATTAACATCGGAATGCACTGCTTAGGATGCCCGGCAAGCCAGATGGAAACTATCGAAGAAGCTGCTGCCGTACACGGAATCGATGCCGACGGCTTAGTTGAAGACATTAACGATTATTTAGCTAGCCAGGCATAATTTCAATGTAAAGACAAAAATAAAGTGTTCTCGATTGATAAACTCATCGGGAACACTTTTTTTATTGACCGCTCGACTCTGTTATTAATAATTTAGTTCTTATTGACCGCTCGGCTCTCTTATTCTTATTGACCGCTTGGCTCTCTTAACTTGTTGGCGAACTGGGTACGCTCAGGTATCCAGGCAAGCTCAACAGTTCCGACGGGGCCGTTTCTTTGCTTCGCAACAATGATTTCTGATACGTTTTGTCGCTCAGTATCCTTTTTATAATAATCCTCACGGTAAATGAACATAACAACATCGGCGTCCTGCTCGATTGCACCGGAATCACGAAGATCCGATAACATGGGGCGTTTGTCATCTCTTTTCTCAACGTTACGAGACAGCTGTGACAGCGCCACAACAGGCACATTTAACTCTCTTGCAAGCGCTTTTAAAGCTCTCGATATCTCGGCGATGGCAAGTTGATGCGACTCAACTTTCCCGCCTGTCTCCATGAGCTGTAAATAGTCAATAATGATAAGACCTATGTTGTGATCTAATTTATATTTCCTGCATTTACTCTTTAAATTGTTAATGGAAATGCTTGATGTATCGTCAATTATCAGCCCACTGGCACCAATATTCGAACCGGCCTCGGCTAAAATCATCCACTCTTCTTCCGTAAGGTCTCCGGTTCTTAATTTTTGAGCATCAATTCCACCTTCAAGGGCGAAAAATCTGTTGATAAGCTGCTCACGAGACATCTCTAAAGAGAATATAACAGTGGGAATCTTATTCTTTATTGCCGTGTGTTGAGCGATATTTAAAGCAAATGCCGTCTTTCCCATCGAAGGTCTGGCCGCTACAAGTATAAGGTCCGAAGGCTGAAGTCCGGCCGTCTGATAATCGAGATCACTAAATCCCGTCGGCACACCGGTAACCGGCCCTTTTTTCTTACTTGCAATTTCTATCTTTCGTAAGGCCTGGAACACGATGGTTCCGATATCAGTATAATCATCGATATTTCTATCTTTAATAAGGCTGAATATCTGCTTCTCGCTCTTCTCAAGAATGTCTTCTACTTCTTCTTTTTCGGAATAGCAATCATTCTCAATTTCCTGATTTATTTTAATCATTCGACGAAGCAGGGACTTATCTCTGACAATAGTAGCATAATTTTTGACTTTAACAGATGTGGGCGTTGCCTCCATAATGTCATTAATGTTCTTCATAGATGTAACGCTCGGTGGTAAATCCGTAGCTTTAAGCCTCTCTTGCAGAGTAACCTCATCCACACTCACGCCTTCATTGAACATGTCAACCATTGCTTTAAACATATATGCATATTGCTTATTATAAAAGTCGTTCTCAGAAATGATCTCTGACGCCTGTTGAATAGCGTCGTTATTTAAAAGCATAGAGCCGATTACTGCAATTTCAGACTCATCACTTCTTGGCATCGCACGACTTTGTGTATTCTCTGTAAATTCATCCATATCTATTTCTCCGATACGTGAATGTTCATTGTTGCGGTAACTTTAGGATGAAGCTTTAACTTAGCCTCATAAGTTCCAAGACTCTTAATAGGTTCGTCTAATACAATCTTTTTCTTATCGATTGTCTCACCGTATTGTTTCTTTACAACTTCAGCTATTTCCTTTGAAGAAATAGAGCCAAATGTCTTGCCGCCTTCTCCGGTCTTAATCTTAACTTCAACCTTCCAGCTTTCAACTGTTTTCGCAAATTCTTTAGCCTTATCGAGGTTTTCCTCAGCAACTTTAGCTTCATTTTTCTGCTTTAATTTCAGATCGTTTAAAGCCTTCGGTGTAGCCTCAACTCCAAGCTTTTTCTTTATTAACATATTGCGGCCGTATCCGTCACTTACCTCGACCACGTCGCCCTTTTTACCTTGTTTTTTCACATCTTGTGTTAATATTACTTTCATTACTTATCCGTTCCTTCTTCCGTTGCTTTATCAATAACATCAATTATCATCTGTTTTACTTCGTCAAGAGAAGCATCCTTAACCTGAGCGCCGGCCATATTAAGATGTCCGCCTCCGCCAAGTTCCTCCATGAGTTCCTGCACATTTATCTCATCAATTGAACGAGAGCTTATATACACCTTATTGTTATACTGAGTAAGGACAAATGATGCTTTGATTCCTACGATGTTAAGAAGCTCATTCGCTGCCTGTGCTCCTATTATTGTAGGACTCTCTATGTTCTCACCACTGTACTCTGATATGGCAAATGCATCTTTATAAACCTGCGCATGTCGCACAATTTCAGCCTTTGCTTTATAAGCGCTCATATCTTCCCTAAGAAGCTTTCTTACTCTGGTAACCTCAGCTCCGTTTCTCTTAAGGAATGCTGCCGCCTCAAATGTTCTAACACCGGTCTTTGTCATAAAGTTATTGGTATCTATTAAGATTCCCGCATATAAAGCATCTGCTTCCTGCGTTGTAAGTTCAATCTTCTCTGAGAAATACGGGAACATCTCCGTAACCATTTCACAGGTCGAAGATGCATAAGGCTCAATATATGAAAGAAGGGTATTGTTTATAGTTTCTTTCCTGTTGCGGTGATGATCGAATACCACAATCGACTCACTTCTTTCAATAAGCTCAGGACACTCCGTATAGCTTGGTCTGTTAGTATCAACGACTACAACAAGCGTATTTTTTTCTTGCATAACAAGTGCTGTCGGACTGTCAATAAACATATTATCCGGATATCCATTCTCTTTAGAAAACGTCTCCACAATCGGACGAAGTGAACTTGTTACGTCATTAAGTACGATATGGGCCTGCTTTCCGAGAGCGTGTGCCGCACAGTAAATACCGATTGCCGCTCCAAATGCATCTACATCAGAGATGGCGTGTCCCATTATTATAACATCGTCTCGAGTCTGCATTAACTCTCTTAAAGCCTGCGCTTTAACTCTGGCTTTAACTCGAGTTGTCTTCTCTTTTTCTTTACCATACTCACCGTAGTATGATATCTCATCGCCTTCTTTGATAACGGCCTGAGATCCTCCACGACCTAACGCCATATCTATAGCCGCTTTGGCATATTCATGGTTTTGCATATAATCGTCTGCGGATGTTCCGATACCTATACTAAGCGTGGCTTGGACATCCTTAGACACATTCGTGGTCTTTATCTGTTCTAATATTGCAAAGTTGTCAGCTTCCATCATTTCAAGCCCTTTGCGGTCCGAAAAGACGATGTACCTGTCTCTGTCAGTCTTTCTCACAAGTGCTTTCTTATCTTGGAAATACTTATAGATTTTCCTCTCAATTACAGCTTTTATTACAGATAATCTTACCGTATCAACAGCATCTAATATTTCCTCGTAATTATCTATATATACTAAGATAGCTACCATCTCGCGCTCTCTGTACGCAAGTTCTAGCGCTTTTTCCTTCGTCTCGTCGTAAAGAACTAATGCATATACGGTATTAGCTCCTTCTTCGAAACCAATCATATCCCCTTTTTGCATTATCTGAGCTTCGTAGACATGAATTCCAACTTTATAAAACATTTCCTCGAATTCTATGGAAAATGTTGTTGCTTCGCCTACTTTGCATCCGTTAAGCTTTTCTTTTGTAATTTGCGGGAAAATGGATGTTATAGACTTAGAATACTTCTTAGTTTTACCGGTTACGTTCTCAAATGCGTCGTTCATCCATAAGAACCTGCCATCCTTAGTTATCAAGGCATACGGAATGTCGAGATTCTCCAGAATCGACTTTTGCACTGTGGCATAACCAATGGCAAAATTAACAAGCGATCTGTCAATTGACTTTTTATTGACAACATACAGAATTATAACAATAATCGTATAAGCGACAAGCAACATAGTAAACATGTTGCCCATACGAGTATGATCATATAAATATAACAGTATATCTACAATGATAAATATAGGTATAAGATACAGCGGCAATCTTATATAGTGCTGGAAAGTCTCGCTATATTTAAATCTCTTCATTATGTCTCCTTATGAGGGTTAGTTGATGCGCCTCGTTCCGTCACCGATTTCTGCGATATACACTTCGCATCTCATCCCCGTCTTAACAAGATATTCTTCCTCTATATATTCTTTTAATTTATCAACGGCATAATTCTTTACAATACTTACGGTACAGCCACCGAAACCGCCGCCTGTTATACGGGAACCGACAACTCCGTCTGTCTCCCATGCCAATTCTACTAACGTATCAATTTCTTCGCAGCTTACTTCATAATCATCTCTGAGTGAAATGTGTGACTGATTCATTAATTCCCCAAAACGCTCCACATCATTTTTCTTTAATGCATCAACTGCTTCGATTGTTCTTTGGTTCTCATATACGGCATGTTTCGCACGTTTTCTGATTATTTCACTGTTAATCAAGTCTTTATTTGCTTCAAATGTATCGATATCTAAATCTCCAAGCGACTTAATATCTAATTTAGTCTGTAGCTGTTTAAGGGCTGCCGCACATTGCTCACGTCTCTCATTATAAGCAGAGTCCACTAATGAATGCTTTACCTTACTGTTAATTATAACTATCTTCTCATCCGCCAAATCAATAGGTGCATATTGATAAGACAAATCAGCTGTATTTAAAAATATTGCATGATCTTTTTTGCCCATTGCAACAGCAAACTGATCCATAATGCCGCTGTTACATCCGTTGAAATTATTCTCAGAATATTGACCGATCAATGCAAGATCAAGCATACTAAGGCTCTTAATCTCATACAAATCCTGTATCATCTTAGCCATTAACACTTCTATACTTGCAGAGCTTGACAATCCTGATCCGCTGGGAATATTTCCCCAAATCATCATATCAAATCCGCCGTCAAGTTCGATGCCTTTTTCTTTCATGGCCCAAACTACACCAAGCGGATAATTAGCCCAGTTGTATTCCTGTTTATAGCTCATGTCAGACATATCAACAGTAATTACATGTCCAAGTCTCACATTTGCAGACGAAAAATTCATCTTAGAATCATCTCGTCGTCTCATTATTCCGAAAGTTCCTAAAGTAATAGCACATGGAAATACATGACCGCCGTTATAATCTGTGTGTTCTCCTATTAAGTTAACACGACCGGGCGAGAAATATGTTCTTATATCTCCACCATCACCATAAGCTTCTATGAATTTTTTCATTAATAACTTTTCGTCCATATCGTTCCTCCGAAAGTATACGATGACTATAAGCGTCAAATTCTATTTTACTATTTTTCCGTTATTATTTCAATCATACGGGTGGTTTACTACATTACCTTTCCGGATATGTTACAGTTTGCCACAATACTTTTTTAGGCTATAACAAATTCACTACATTACCTTTCTGGCTATGTTTAAGAATTTCATATACTTAATATAAGCAAATACCGAAAATGCAAAGTCAAATAATATAAACAGTATATACAAAGCATATACTACCGAGAAGATACCATATCCCGCAAGGACGATTGACGCAATAGTCGAGAACAAATCTACACCTATCAAAATCATATAGACCATCCACGTCTTTTTCGCCTTCTCGGCTAACTCCGGCTTTAATACAGAGCATCCGTATAACACATTATATGTTACAAGAAGATTAACAACAAAACCTATTAACTCTGTCACTTCACGAAGCCATGTATACTCCGGAATAAAAACAATAATTACTTCACCGGCGAAACCAAGTACCAATACGAGTAAAATAAATTTAAATGCTGTCTTAATCTGTGGACAATCTTTACCGGCTTGACGAAGTCCGACAAGTTCTAAAATAAAATTTACCAGAGCGCATATTACCTCTAATGTCGAAAAAACATATAAGCCCACTTCGGGAATAAACTCAAGTGCATCTGCAATTGATCCTATAATTAAAAAAATCACAGCAAAAAATAACTTATTTAAACCTTTGCGCGCGTTTTCGTATTCCATTGTGATTCTCCCTAAATAGTATTGATTTGAATAAATGGCATAAATGTAATTCAAATCCTATTATCCACGCAAAACTTTTATAACTCCTGTCGTGCTGTATTAAGAAAGCCTAAATACTTAATATATGTTATCAAATCTAAAATCATATCAAGAACTACCCATGCTATAGTTAATGCTAATGACATATCTGTCATTCCCATAACACCGAGTGTTATACCAACAACTGTCAAAACAATATCAATAATAACGACTGTAACATACAATTTCCATGTACTTTGAGCCTTTTTGGCTAAGTTCGTGTTGAGTTCAGCGCAGCCCATTAAAACATTATATGTTGCTATAAGCGAAATTATCGCTGTTATAATCTGTCCCATTTGTGACACCCATGTTGCCTTTGCAACAGACGAAAGAACAGCCAACAGCAAACTTATAATCACCGTTACTACAAAACAAATAAATGCTTTTTTTAATCTTGCATTGTCTTTTCCTGCTTTGTTAAGACCTACCAACATAAGTATGAAGCTTATTATCATTAAAATTCCTGATATGGAAGTACCCATAGCCAGGCCGGTCTTTGGTATAAACGCCAATAACATGCATGCCACAGAAATAATCTGAATTATTTCAGCTGCAAATACTTTCCCTATTCCATTACGTGCATTTTCATGCTCCATTTATTTTCTCCTTTCACAGTTACAAAGACAAATACCGAAAATCGTTGCTTCGATAACGCTTTAACTACGCTTGAATTATAACCCATTTTCTATTTTATGACAATAAAAAAGACACCCCTACACGTACTCGTGCAAAGATGCCTTTATTAACATTATTAGGTTGTTGTCTTACACTTCTTTTCTTGCTCTTGCTAAGAACATAAGGAACATAATATATGAAATAACATCAAATACTACGTCTAAAATAACAAGTATCAAATATGCTACAGCAGAAACAGCTGTTATACCCATTACACCTAAAATAACTGTTACAATTGTAACAACAATATCAAGAATTATTACTATCATGTACATCTTCCATGTGCTGTTAGCTTTATCTGCTAATGCTGAATTAAGTTCTGCGCATCCCATAAGTATCTTATAAGTAATTACAAGACTAAGGATAAGTGCTACTAACTGTCCTAAGTCAGAAATCCAACTATAGCCGGCACCAACAAAACTAGAAATTAAGCCTACAACAATAGAAACTATTAAAGTAATGATAGATAATGTAAATGCAGCTTTAATCTGATCATTATCCTGACCTGCCTTATTAAGACCGACAAGCATAAGAATATAAGCAATAACAGCCATTATTGATGCTGCAAATGCAAATACACCGGCTCCAACACCAGCGCCTACTGTACCTCCAACTGATCCGTTTGCTGCAGCACCAATTGTGACAGCTGTTAAAATTCCCATTATTAGAGTACATGCAGCAGCTACAATCTGTAACACTTCAGCGGTAAATACCTTTCCTATACCATTACGAGCATTTTCGTGTCCCATAACTTTTCTCCTTTCGTAGATTTTAATTTACAGAATTATATTATCCTTTTTCGCATCATAAAACAACAACAAATTTTATAAAATTAATTTCATTTTCATTATTTTTATTGTACAATTATGCTTATAAATGGCGGTTTTATCAACTTTAGGAGGTGTTTTTATGGATATGGATAAAATTAAAAAATTACAGGAATTTGTTGACGAATCAAATCATATTGTATTTTTTGGAGGTGCCGGTGTATCTACAGAAAGTGGAATCCCTGATTTTCGTAGTGTAGACGGCCTATATAATCAGAAATATGACTATCCGCCCGAGCAGATACTTTCTCACACCTTTTTTATGAAAAAAGTTAAAGAATTCTATCGTTTCTACTATGACAAGATTATGATTACGGGTATTGAGCCTAATCCTGCTCATATTAAACTCGCCGAATTAGAAAAAGCAGGCAAATTAGATGCCGTCGTTACGCAAAACATCGATGGTCTTCATCAAAAGGCCGGAAGCAAAAAGGTATTCGAACTCCACGGCAGTACGCTTCGAAATTATTGTATGTCCTGCGGCGAATTCTTCGACGGTGACTATATATTAGCCTGTAAAGACAAACCGGACTTTGACGGAGTTCCTAAATGTGATAAGTGTGGCGGAATTATTAAGCCTGATGTTGTATTATATGAGGAAGGTCTCGATGATTATCAGGTAACCGGTTCGGTAAATGCGATATCTAACGCCGACATGCTTATAATAGGAGGAACAAGTCTTACAGTATATCCTGCTGCCGGACTGATTAACTACTTTAAAGGCAAACATCTTGTCCTTATTAATAAGGGACAAACTACAAGATCTGCAGGAGCCGATCTTACAATTACCGACCCCATCGGAGAAGTTTTAAGCCGGATTAAGTGCTAATTATTTATTCAATGCTAACTATTCATTATTAAATACTAATTATTCAATTAAGATTAGGTGCTAATTATTAAATTTTTATTAACTTTTTATTAAATCGCTTGTAAAATCTTTTAAATAGTGATATTATCTAGTCTCGTGGTATATAAATATCCTTGGAAAATGCAAATTTTCCCATCTAGTCCAAAAGGAGGTAAAAAGCATGAATAAGTATGAATTAGCACTCGTTGTTAATGCGAAGATCGAAGACGATGCTCGTGAAGCTACTGTTGAAAAGGCAAAAGGCTATATTGAGCGTTTCGGCGGAACAGTAACAGAGGTTGAAGATGCCGGTAAGAAAAAGCTTGCTTATGAAATTCAGAAAATGAGCGAAGGTTTCTACTACTTCATCCAATTCGATGCTGAACCGGAAGTTCCGGCTCAAGTTGAGAAAAATGTTCGCATTATGGACAACGTTCTTCGATTCTTATGCGTTAGAAAAGACGAAGCATAACAATTAGAAGGAGAACAATTTATGAATAAAGTATTTTTAATGGGGCGCCTTACAAGAGACCCTGAGATAAGGTATACAAATGACAATAAACCTGTAGCACGTTATGCTATAGCAGTTGACAGAAGATATAAAGACCAAAGCGGTAATTATCCTACTGACTTTTTCAATCTTACATCTTTTGGAAACACAGCAACTTTTGTGGAGAAATACCTCCGCAAAGGAACAAAAATCGTAGTAGAAGGCGAGATTCGCAATAACAACTACGAAAAAGACGGAAAAACCGTATATCAGGATCAAATCGTTGCAAACAATGTTGAATTCGCAGAAAGTAAGAATGCCCAGGGCGGAGACTTTTCCGGCTCAGATGCACCATCTAATGCAAATGCACCTACAGGTGATGCCGGCGACGGATTCAATGCAATTGATGATGCAACAGAGGATAATCTCCCCTTCGTGTAGGTCAAAGCTTATAAAGCAATGACAGATTTTGCCACTGAACTATGTGAAGCGGCACTATAGCCACTGACCTTTGTGAAATGGCACTATATAGTTAGGAGGAAATAATCATGGCTTATAATAGAAATGATGGCGGCGGAAGAAGACGTCAGATACATAGAAGAAAAAAAGTATGTGTTTTCTGTGGTAAAGATAATACAATTAATTACAAAGACACAGCAACTCTTAAGAAATATATATCTGAAAGAGGAAAGATTCTTCCTCGTCGTATCACAGGCAACTGTGCTAAGCACCAGAGAGCTCTTACAGTAGCAATTAAAAGAGCTCGTCACGTAGCATTAATGCCTTACGTACAAGAATAAGATTAGTTAAATTAAGCCCTCCCGAATTATCGGGAAGGCTTTTTTCTATACATCTATAATATTGTAAGCTTACTTCTGATCTCTTACTGCTCATTATTATCGTGAGCTTACATTAAAAGTCTTACTGCTCTATAATATCAAGAACTTCCATTAAATCTTTCGCATATCCAAAAAGTCCTGCTTTCAATTCATCATCTGCCTCTGTAATGTCCGGCACCATTATCGTATTGCAGCCTGCCGATACAGCCGACATAACTCCGTTAGGAGAATCTTCTACTGCAATAGTCTCCTTAGGATCTACACCTATTACTTCGCACGCATATAAATATGGCTCCGGAAATGGCTTGCCTCGTTTTGTGGTGTAAGCCGAAATAATCTCTTCAAAATAGTCATAAAGTTCGGTTTCCTTCAGTCTTTTAATGACATTTTCCATTCTGGTTGAAGATACGAGCACTATTTTTAGATCGGTTTTTTTCAAAGCTTCTAAGAACTCTTTAGCATATGGCTTAAGCGGAACACCTATCTGCTTTAATTCCTCGGCAGTAATATCATTACACAGACAACGAAGCTTATCATAATCCATCTTGTCACCGTATTTCTCTCGAAAATGTTCCTCAGCATACGGTGCCCAAGCACTCCTTAAGAATAAGGCATCTTCTCTTGTAAAAAAATCATAACCTAATTCTCTTGCCGCTTTTACCCAATTTACCTGATAAATACTCTCCGTATCGGTAAGCGTACCGTCCATATCAATTAGAATTGCCTTAAACTTCATCTTCTTCCTCTCTTAACAATGCTTTATAAATGTCTCTTTTGCCAACTCCCCTG
Organism: Lachnospiraceae bacterium; assembly: GCA_024685495.1. Classification (GTDB taxonomy): domain Bacteria; phylum Bacillota; class Clostridia; order Lachnospirales; family Lachnospiraceae; genus RUG191. Next base: position 6,151 of record JAIKVT010000053.1, on the reverse strand, counting down.
TCTTTTGCCACTGCCTTCATGGCTTCTTTTCTGTCCATGCCCTTATCCGTATAAATCTCCATATGTTCTTCAAGAGTAATTTCTTCCCATTTTTGTCGGGATTCTTCTATCTGTTCATCACGAGATTTACCTGCAATAACAAGTACATATTCTCCTCTCGGCTCATTTTCCTCATAGTATTCCAGGGCTTTTTTAAATGTTATCCGAACTTTCTGTTCATATTTCTTGGTAAGTTCTCTTAATATAGTTAGCTGCCTATCTTCTCCCAAAGCCGCAGCCAGTTCCTTTAAGGTCTTAACCAAGTGATGTGGACTTTCATACAAAATAATAGTCCTTGTCTCATCAGCTAACTCTTCTAAGATATGCTGTCTGTACTTTTTATCTTTTGGCAAGAACGCCTCAAATGCAAATCTTCTGCATGATTGACCTGACATCGTCACTGCCGTAATAAGTGCTGCCGCTCCGGGAAGTGAGGTTACTTCTATCTCATTTTCATAACACATGTCAACGAGTTCTTCGCCCGGATCGGATATTCCCGGCGTTCCCGCATCCGTTATCAACGCTATATCACTGCCCGCCATAAGCTTACTTATTAATACTTTAGCCTTCTCTATCTTGTTATGCTCATGATAAGAAGTCATTGGTGTGGTAATCTCGTATCGATCAAGCAGCTTCCTCGAAGTTCTTGTATCCTCGGCAGCTATGATATCAACCTCTTTTAGCGTATTAACAACCCTATACGTTATGTCTTCCATGTTGCCGATAGGTGTGGCGCACAGATATAGTGTTCCTGACATGTAATTCTCCATTAATTTGTATTTATCACATATTTAGGCCGGATAAGTCCGAATAATCCTGCCTAAATGATTATATAATCTGCTCTTAATCATAATACAGCTTCTTCACTTCGTTAGTGTATTGCCCATCTGCATTATACACAATCAGCGGTTTTTCGACTTTCATAAACGCGCCGCCCTTATAAGATGCTTCGATTAGCATCATATTTGCATCCTTATCTATATATGGGTGGACCATGCGAAGTCGCTTCACTTCCAAATCATATTTTCCCAACACAACGATGATCTCCATCAGGCGATTAGGCCTATGAACCATGTAAAATCGTCCTTTTTCTCTCAGAAGTTTACTGCTGATTCTCGCGATATCTTCTATAGTTACACTCACTTCATGACGTGAGATGGCCTTCGTATCATTGGGATTTACAATTCCCCGAGAAACCGTCATATATGGCGGATTAGTCGTAATCACATCAAAGTTAGACGTCCCATATAAATCAACTGCATCCTTAACATCGGCGTTATCAATTCTTATCTTATCGCTAAGATTATTGTATTCTACGGACCTTTTTGCCATGTCAGCCACTTCCGACTGTATCTCGATTCCCGTATAATCCGTGCCGCCATAACGGGCTTCCATTAAGATAGGGATCACTCCTGTGCCGGTTCCAATGTCTAAGACCTTTTCACCCTCTCTTACCATTGAAAATGCGCCCAACAACACCGCGTCGATTCCAAAGCAGAATCGTTTGGGATGCTGAATTATCTTATATCCGTTTCTATTAAGTTCATCAAGTCGCTCATTTTCATGAAGCAGGGTGTTTTCCAATGACTATTTCTCCACTGTCTTTTTATTTTTGTGAGGGTTCTTCTTACGATGTTTTTTCTTGTTTTTATTTCGCTTATTACGAGGCTTTCCATCGTTATTTGACGCTACATTATCGTAATCTGCTGCACTACTTACTTCATCGATGTCCTCTAAGTCGCGAAGCTCTGCTTCCTCCTCATCAGTGACCGCTATCTCTTTTTTATGATGATTTTTGTATTTAATCTCATCGATGTGGAATACCTGTCGCTCTTTAATATCGTCTTCGCCTTCAACAAGTACAACTACCTGCTGCCTTAAGACGTTAAGATCCTCCACTTTAGCTTCCCTTCCGGTAGGTGTGATAATCATATCGCCTTTATCGGGCAAAGTGCTGTTTAAATATTTATATGTCTCATTTTCATTCTTAAGACAACACATGAGTCGACCGCAATTTCCCGATATTTTCATAGGATTAAGCGGCAGTCCCTGCTCTTTTGCCATCTTAATTGACACAGGAACAAAATCCGACAGATATGAACAACAACAAAGCTCTCTTCCGCAGATACCGAGTCCGCCGAGAATCTTAGCTTCATCTCTTACTCCAATTTGTCGAAGTTCAATTCTTGTACGAAATACTCCGGCTAAATCTTTAACCAGTTCTCTGAAGTCAACCCTTCCGTCTGATGTAAAGTAGAATAGCAATTTCTTATTGTCAAATGTGTATTCCGCGCCTACAAGCTTCATATCAAGGCCGTGCTTAGCAATCTTTTCCTTGCAAATAGTACAAGCCTCTTTTTCTTTTGATCTGTTTTCTTCGGCATGTTCTATATCCTCTTCAGATGCAACGCGCTCAACAGGTTTAAGCGGACTTACTATGCTTTCTTCGTCAACTTCACGTTTGCCGAGTAAAACCGTGCCAAGTTCTACGCCTCTTGCCGTCTCAACAATGACCTTATCACCCACTTCGATTTCAAATTCTTTTGGATCGAAGTAATATATTTTACCGACATTTCGAAATCTTACTCCAATTACTGTTACCATTTATATGCTCTCCTTAATCTTATATAGCATCATTTCTATTGTTAAGCTCGGTGTTACACCAACCCTTAGTTTTCTTAATGCTTCTTCTACTATATCTATCATCTTGCTGATTGTACTCGACGGTATTTCCGATAATTCCCTTATTACCGATATTTCCCGCCTAAAATGCAACCTCGTCTCATCCTCAACATTTTTATATATTAATACATCACGCAAAAATGCAATCATAAGATCTAAGTAATTTTCTTTATTTTCCTTATCACTTTCCCATCTTGAAGCCACATCCGATATCTGCTTTGAATTGAAAATGCCAAAATCTCTCATGACATCGACAACTTCCTTGCGTCGCATCTGAAATTCCGGGTCCGAAGCAATCAGCAGCGCTTTACCGGGATTACCGCCCGCAAAATTTATCGCCATATCAGCCTGATAATCTACGATGCCTTCTCTCATAAGGTACGATTTTATGACACTGTCCTCTACGGGCATCACATTTAAAATAACACAGCGGGACAAAATTGTCGGCAACATCGTATCCTTATTGTTTGTAAGAATAATTATCGTTATATACTCCGGCGGTTCTTCAATTGTCTTGAGCAAAATGTTCTGTCCCATCTCATTCATGAACTCTCCGTGGTCGATAATATATATCTTTCTCTTACTTTCATAAGGAAGAATATCAACCGTATCAACAATTTGCTCTCTTATCTCTTTTACCGAAATAAGTTTTGGTTTTTCATGGGAAATATAGATAATATCAGGATGATTGTGATGATCTGCTTTAGTGCAGCTTATGCATTCCTCGCACGGCTTAATAACATCCGGCATGGTCGGCTTAGCCTCAAGTTCAAGTCCCGGAAATGCTATCTGATCCTCGTCATAATCAGGATTCATTCTGCTGCAGAGCAGTGTCTTCGCGAAGGCCTCAGCGAGCTTCAGCTTACCGTAACCCGCCTCGCCGTTGATTATGTACGCGTGACTTACTTTACCAAAGCGAATGGCACTTTGCATGTGACTTTTCAGTGCCTCTTGCCCTATAACATCTTCAAATTTCATCTATAACCTCAATAATTTCCTGCGTCGAAAAATAAAAACAATTTAATAAATTGAATATATCGTATACGAAACACATTATGTGACTTAATTTACTGATATCGTAACGCATACATACGACACACTCGTATCATTATAGCATTTTAATATATAATTTTCCATATAGTTATTCACTATGAGGTATGATATAATGCATTTGTTATAATTTTTATTTTGGAGGTATTATCTATGCAGAATATTATTGTTTCATTATTCGATGTAGAAAGCGAAAGCTTTCAGGCTATGACAGGATTAAAGCAAGATCCGGGCAGCGCTGATAACTTTATATCTCAGGCAGCTCTTGTTAAAAAGAAAAACGGCACACTTTCATTACTTGATTCTTTTGATACAGGCGCTAATTCTTCAGACAATGTTGCAATGAGCGGACTTATCGGAATGGCTATTGGAATCTTAGGCGGTCCTATCGGTATTCTTCTTGGCGGAAGTATCGGTGCTTTAACAGGTATGGGTATCGATGCTATGGATTCTAAGGATGAAGCATCTTTTATCCAATGCGTTGCCGCTAAATTAGATGATGACGATGTTGCCATTATTGCTCTTGCAAGTGAGAATAACGAAGATTATTTCGACGGCAGATTATCAGCTTATAAGACTACTATTGTTCGTTACGACGCAGCAGTTGTTGCAGCAGAAGTTGATGAAGCTGAAGAGTTCCAAAGAGAAATGGACAGACAGGCTAAAGAAGCTATTCGCAAGCACAAAAATGATGAATTCAAGGCTAAAGTTGAAAAGAAGCGTGACGAATTAGCTGATCAGTTCAAAGATACTAAAGAAGATATTTTCAACTAATTCTTAAAGTAGTTATTTCAACTAATTTTTAAAGAAATTATTTTAATTAATTCTTAAAGAAGATATTTTAAAGCTACAAAGGGAAGAGGCCGCCAGATGGCGACCTCTTTTGGTATGCTTTGGTATTTTACTTTAAGGATTTTTCTTACTTTATTTTATATCAATATATCTGATTAATTATATTATACACATGTTTCTGATATTTATATTATACCCATGCGTCTGATTATTTATCTTATACCCATGCGTCTGATTATTTATCTTATACCCATGCGTCTGATTGATAGAATGTTCTTGTATCAAGGTCAAGTGTGAGTGTTGAACCACCGTTCTTAGCACCTACTACATCGTATGCTCCCCATACATCATCTCTTAAGTAGCTTTGTGTATGAGCATCAACTACTGACCATCCGTATCCACCGTTTTCTCTGTTAAGTCCTGCAATTGCCCAGATTGTGTTGTTGAACATGCTACCTGAAAGGTAAGGTACTACGTCTGATGTATCGCCAAGTCTCTTAACTGTTCCTTCACGAGAACCTGCTGAAAGAAGAGGTGAACCGAAGCAAACTGTGTTAAGAATGTTGTAATTAGCTTTGATTGTGTCATTTGCTGCAACCTGCTGTGCGATCATTCCGCCAAGGCTGTGTCCTGCAAGTACTAAGTTAGATCCGGCAGGAACTGTATCTGAAATTACTGCAACTACATTTTCATAATAAGCATTGTTAAGATTGAAGCCTGAAAGTAAATCTGTAAGGTATCCTGTTGACTGTCCTGAAACATCTTCTGTTCCTGAAAGTGTTACAAGATATACATCTGTTCCGTTTAATTCTCCTTCAGTTATTGAGATAGGTCCAAGCTCTCCTTCGTTGTAACCATCCCATACAAGATCTGCAACCTGTGCTGATGATGTAAGAGTTGTCTCTTCTGCTGCAAGAGCAGTGTTACCTACCATTGTTGCTGCTGAAAACACTGTTGCAAGTGCTAATGTTACTGCTGTGAATTTCTTTGCGATTTTTCTCATCTGTCCTTCTCCTTTAATATATGTGGTTAATGTTGTTAAATCCCCTCTCGATGCTTATGCATTTCCTAAGCTGATTACAATATATCAAGAAACTATTTATTTGTAAACCGTTTCCAAACAAAAAGTTTCCAAATCGTCGTTATAGACAATTTAGAAACTTTGTTTTTGTAAATAATTATTACCCACGTGTCCACGTGCGCTACAAGTGTCGTTTAATGCGACATTTGGCCATCATTATAATTGCAATCTTATATGGTTTCCATCGTTATCATTATGATATTCTTTTCTTAAATTCTCTATCTTAATCAATCTGCTTCACCCCCTTTAGAAGACTGTGATACTTCCTTCTTTTCGGTATCAATTTAATCTTAACTCCCCGAATTATCAGAATAATAAGCGCTATTATCTCGCCTTTATAAGTATCCATGACGAGAGGAATTACCAGAGGCAGAATTATTCTGTAAAATGTTGAGTAATACGAATGTCCTAATGCATAAGCCGCCTCGAATTGACCTTTGTCAATTGCATTTACTCCGGTCTTTAGTATATTGTATACAGAAATTCCAAATACAAGCGTAAATCCTA
>JAIKVT010000014.1 GCA_024685495.1 Lachnospiraceae bacterium | reverse complement strand
CACATATTTGTTTAAACATTTTCCCGATACTTCTTTTCTCATCACAGTTCCTCTCAACTTATTATTTTACATTGCTTTGCGGATCTTTTCGATCAGCGCCTCATCTGCAGGCAGCCAATCCACGGAGTCCAATTCGTCCTTTATCTCGCGCCTAAGGGCATCTTCCGGCGTCTCTCCTTCTTCTATCTTTCCACCCGGAAACTCCCATTGTCCCTTAAACTCACCATATCCTCTGGCTGTCGCAAAAATCTTATTCTTATTCACAATCGAATCACATATCACAGCCGCAACAACTCTTACTGTTTTCATATTACATTGCCAATCCAAAATCGTATTGTAAATACTCCGGCAATTCCTCATTCATCGGAATATCATAAAGATACGCACAGTACATAAACTACGCCTCCTCTTATTAATCATTTTAAAACATAAGCACCGGATAGACAGAACAAAACTTTAAATGATATAAACTTCTAATCCATTTTACTAAATGTTACCCCCATACCCAGTCTTACAGAAATCCTTGCAGGAGAGCCGCTATAATTTGAGGTTTTACCATTATATGTAGAGTACCCCTCTTCAAAGTCATAAACAAAATTAGCATACATATCAGCACCATCTACATTAATTGGATTGTTGGCAACACAATGCAAGCGGTACGAATCCGTAAAATTGTTAGTGTCCCGCTGAAAGATATAGCAGTCACCCGGCTGATTATACCTATCAAGTGTCCAGTCTTCTTCAACCGGATACATGGACGGAAGTCTATCAAAGATTTCCTTATCATAATCGTACTGATACTCCCAAGAGCTTCCATCTATTCCCATTGCATATTTTGCAAGATGAGTCCAAATAACATCAACAAGGCGAAAGTTCGCAGGACTTCGATTCGTATCGGATGGTTTGTCATTCAAACCATACATTGTAAAGCCCCCCTCTTTTCCTCGATATACATTAATGGTAACTCGCTGGCAAACAGTATATGTACCGGGGACAACATATCCAGTGTCTTCAACACCATACTCCTCGATTCTATAATTTGCACTTTCTTCACTCGCCGCTATTTCTTCAATAGCATCAAGAATTGTCATTCGTCCATCCATGTAAAGAACAAAATCGTCTATTTGTATCACTCCATCACAAAAACTCCCATTTACAACCTCATCCTTAATAGGATATTGTTTAGCATACTTTAAATCGTCTATACTTCCTACCAATTCACTTCCGTCCCGAGCGAACTTTACAAGTAATTCTTCATAACGCTCCTTTGCATCCGGATCATCCTCTTGCATAGTCACTGATTCTGAATCATTTCCATCATCAATATCCCTCACAATTTCGATTTCACCTGTATCAGATGATTCGGTGGTAGATATATCTTTACTCTTGTCAATAACAATATTCACAGGATCTGATTTGTCCAATACCCCCGTACCTGTATTATTCTCATATAAATCTATATAAAGACTTACATCCAGGCTTGATATTACACTAATGCCTGTATCCTTCAACCACCTGTCCTCAAAACTCATCGCATAGACATTTACTTCTCCGCTATCTGTAACACCATTATTTGTAGTTCCGATAAATGAAATGCTCTGTCCATCCACCTTAAACTCATCACTTGCTCTGACACCAATTTTCTGTGGACTATTGTTTTGTATTTCTATGTATAAATTCCCTCCGATTTCTCCATCATAATCAAATCCTTTTGCAGTAACTAAAATATCATTTTTGTTATATAAGACTATGTTTGATAATTGCACATCATATTCAGAGTTATCAGGAACGCTTATGAAATCACTCTCTGAATCTTTTCTTGTAAATGCGAATACAGCTATTGCTATAGTTAAGATTGCAATAACAATAACAGTGATAAGAATCCATATTCTTTTCTTTTCCCCCATCATTGCTGGTGTCCCATCTTCTATGCCGTTTAATCGTTCGGCTACCTGATTATGTTTTTGAGATTTTCCGCAATAAGAGCAGAATTCGGCATTATTTGGTATTTCTTTTCCACAATAAACACAATACATTTAGCATTTTCCTCCAAGTTTTTGTTTCTTTCCGCAATAGGAACAGAATTCCGCCCCCTCTATTAGTTTTTTTCCACAATACACGCAGAAAACTTTATCCGAACTATCATCTGATGAATATTCCTTCTCTACAATATCATTTTTCTTTGTTTTCCTAAGAAAAATCGCAATTATACTAACTATCCCAGCAGTCACAACAACGATTATCAAAACCAACACTACTGTACTTTTCTTTTTATTTTCTAATTCAGCTGATTTGTTATCCTGCGTCTCATCAATTATGGTAGAGTCCAGACTACTCGTGTCATCTTTAATTTCTTCTTCAATTACTTCAGTCACTTCTTCTGGTTCCTCGACAAATACCTCGGATCCATCATTTTTTATCTCTGCTATCACTTCAGTTTTCAGAATACCAATATGATTTGCCATATTTATTCCAATAAGCCTCACCGTCTGACCGATTACCATCTTCAAAAACAATACTGGGCACCCAAGTTACAAAATCGTTACAATTCCCTATATTAAATATTGATGAATATTGCAAAGCTTCTGCCTTATCATCAATCATTTTTTCGACATCAGGACAAGCAAAATTATATGCTACAATATTATTTGTCTGGACACCGGAGTCAATTAAATTAGCAGCTAATAAGTTCGTAGCCGCCGCCCCTCTGCTATGTCCTGTAAGTACATATTTGAATTTAGTATCGTTGAAATTATTTGTGCCAAGAAAATCAGCTAAGCTATTTTGCAAGCTATTGGCTGCGTCCGAAAATCCTTTGTGCCGATTATTTGTTAATCCATGGACATTTAAGTTGCTTATAAACTCCCTGCCAGAATCTGTTCCGCGAGCCACAATAAGAACAAGTGTTGAACCATCTTCAAGATCCTTCTTTGCAATTCCGTATGCAAGCCATGGGTCCAGCAAAGTATAATCTGTAACATAATCAGTAAATCCCATGTTTATAAAAGACTGTTTCATATGTCCCTCATCATGCACATAATTGCATAATGCTATAAGCATATGTGCCAGTTTGGCATCATACTCAGAATTTTCTCTAACATCAAGGATTTTTTCAAGCGAAGAGTCAAAGTGAATTGTTTCCGGAGAATCTGATTCTCCGATAATAATATCTGCTTATAATGCATCTTCAGGCAATTCCGTCACTACAGCCTCATAGATAGCAAGTGGTGTCCATGGAATATCATAAGGGTATTCAGATATATTAGCATACACCTTGAAATCCTTGACTAGGTCAGAACTTCCATCAAGAAACTGCTGCATATAACTATATCCAGAATTCCAATTAACTGGTGTCACGGTCTGTGTTAGAGTTACAGTTCCTACTCCTTTGGAAACAACCTGATGATCCCCTTCTTGTAAATCAACTTCATAATAATGAGGCTGATCTGTATTAAATCCTAAATATATAATACCCTGATCTTTTGATGTTAGTTGATAGTTAATAGTTGCCGTAAATGTAACCGGATCCGTATAATTATCATAATGATTAGGAGTAAGCGAAACTATCTTAACCCAGTTCTCTCCTTCCGCATAGGCGGTTTGGGGAATATATAGGTCAATTACAAGCACCAGTGTAATAGCACTAAGCACTCTAATTATTGACTTTCGACTCATTTATCTGCTCCTAAAAATTTGCATCATTCTAAAATTCAAATAAAATCGTGTTTTATTCCGGATATATACAATTATCTACCTGCGGACGTTCTCCTTCAGAGTGTTCTTCTCTCTGAAATTTGAGAATTCCCTTTATAATGTCTGGTAAAGCCTCAATAGAAACTTGATGCACCATGGTTCCCTCGTCCATATCAACAATAATATTGATTTTTGTCCGATCGTCATCATAATCAAAATCCCGATAGAAGCCGTATGTATTTGGTCTGGTTGTTCCTATGTATATGTTTGGAACCTGCTCATATGCACAGGTGCTTATCTCAAGATACCACTCTCCAAAATCTGCTGTCACAATCGAATAATCTATGCCAAGGTTCTCGGTTGATTTGTCTACAGAATATGCCCCACAATCCTTCAAATACCTTGTAAGATTGAAATAATTAAGTTCCCAATAATCCTCTTGGTCTGGAAGTTGTATATCAGCCTCAATTGAAAGAACCTCATCATCATTACCATCATCATTATTTGAAATTTCTGTCTGTACTTCAGATCCATAATTCTCTGTCGGCGATGGATTATTACCATAAGATCTTAACAATGATGAATCACCCTCAGAATCAAGCAAAATATACTCGCCCTCTCTTGTATCTATATTGACACGATAGGCACATATATCTCTCCACCCTTCAAATTCATCAGAAAATCCCTGTTGTCCGGTTGCAGGATAATAAATATTTTTACCAATAACAGAACATCCCCATATGTGTCCAACGTCGGTCGGAACCTTCACTATATCTTTCGTATCCTCGTTCTCCTGATACAGTACTCCTCGATTTTGAGATTCCGTATATTCTGAGTGAAATAAAATCGGATCTCCGTTGAAGTAATTCATATCTAAGATAACATCGCTATTATCAGGTAATATTCCCTGATATGATTTACTTTCAATATCCACGCAACCCGCACTATCAGAGTTATATCCTACAAAATATAAGCAATTATCAATTGTAAAAATAGATGATATTAACCCATCACGCTCATAGATTTTTTCCTTTTCAGCACCATTTGACCGGATTCTATATACATTACTGGTATTTTTACCTCCCGCATAATATATCCATCCATTTCTCACCGTCATCGGTCCGCCCTTTGCAATTTTACTAACCGATTTACAGTCTTTATCTGCCATATATATTTGGGATTCAAAAGTATCTCCAACTCGGAAATAAATATTGTCGTCTACGATTGTGAGATCCAATATTTTACCGCTTTTCGCTTCATATATTGTTTCTATTTCCTTAGACGGATCACCTAAGTCAAGCTTAACGATTTGATCACTGCTGAAACCTGTCACATAGTATAGAAACCCATCCCTGCTTATATTCAGATATCTGTTATCACTTTCATTTATACTGTCAGGAATTACCTGATAAGCTGTCGTTCCAAACTGATCTACAGCGTAGATCGCATCAGAAATCGGACTATCAAAATAAATAATTCCATCCTTTTCAACATATGCAGCACCACAAGCAATATTTTCGCTTGAATTACCATACCAGGCATTCTCCATCAAATCGGGAGTCCCCTTAAAGAATGACCTTATTAAAAAACCACAGCCCACTAATACAACCAGACCAATCAAAGCAAATAATATTGGCATAGCTGTTTTCTTCGGTCTTCGTGATTTTAATTTTTGTTTAACCGGACTTTCTTCTTCTCGTTTAGTCTGTTCTACAGCATTCGTTTGTACCTGTGTTTCATTGACCGGTGCGCCACACTTACTGCAAAAAATCGCTCCGTCTAATAATTTGCTGCCACATTTTGCACAATACATTTATAATATTTCCTCCATACTGCTCATGGTACAGTTCCCGCCTTAATCATTTAATAAAATATCAATTCTGATATACATGTATCCTCATAAGTATCTCCACTATATACGGAATCTATATATACAGCCACAAAATCAGATGTAAAGGGTTCATAAAAATCTATATTATTCAGATTATCTTGATCTGGAACATTCACATAATGCTCTTCTCCATTCCCGTCTACAATTCTCAACACATTGACTCGACAGTTCTTATGAAATAAGTCTCCACTTTTCTGGTATCCATTTCTTATTGAAATTCCTGTAAAATTTATCTGTTTATCAAATTGATATGTTACATATTCGTTGATTCCATTACCCATTGCTCCTTCTGCCCATGCTGTAGTCTTGTCTCCATCAATAAGGTTATATGTGTTATAATCGTATCCCTCTGCCTCTAATGTTGTAGAGGCTATTATTGCCATTAAATTTGACATAGAAATTCCATACTTGCCGCCCGTGATTTTTGCAGATTCTGATAAAATCAAATCCTCCCATTCATACCAGCCAAGATTTTCGTACTCTTTATCATGTGTCACATCATTGTCTTTCCACCGAAATAACCTACTCTTATAAAAATAAAATCGCTGTTCGTTGCTCCCCGAAAAATAAAGAGAGAAAATCAACTGGTCATTTTCATAGAAAAACCATCTCTCATATTCGCTACTATCATATCCCGATTTCAGAATGACCTTTTTGTATTGATCTCCATCATACATCGTCTCCCAGTCATGTTCGGAAATGATGTAGTTACTACAATCATTCTGGATGTTATTGTATACTTCTCTAATCCTAAGTACCTCATTTTCCACATCCAAATCCTTTAAGGCATCATATTTTTCTGCGCTCGGTTCATCCTTAGTAGTATCCTTTGTTGCCCTCTCTTCAATATTTTCCGTTTCAACAGCGGCTTTCTGCTCTTCTAATTGTTCCTTTTTGCCTACTGTAGATTCACCCGTCCCGGTATGCTCTGGTTCCGTCTCTGCATTTTCTATAACCGTGTCCTCTGTATTATCATAAGCCACTGGTACAGCAGAATCATTATCGTTGCCATTTCCATAGAAAAACAGAAAATAAACTCCCGCTGAGATGACTACTAATGCTATTAACACCGAAGCAGCAATGACAACAGGAATCCGAGATTTCTTGGTAATTTTTACAGAGTAATCTAAGCTACCCGCCTCATTCGTTTCAATTTTCTGCTGTATTACCTTCCGTTCCTCGTTGATATCATCTGTTTCAATAAAATTAAACGGAGTTCCACACTTTGTGCAGAACTTCGTTCCTTCAATGATTTCTTTCCCACATTTAGGACAAAACATAACGCATCACCTTTTTGAATCTTACTCCGGTTGTTTACAACCGCATACATGGCAGAACACCACATCGTCCGGTAATTTGGTCCCGCATTTTACACAGGTTCTTTCTTTTGGAGCTTCCATCTTTTGCGGTTCCTGACTATTAAAACGAAATCCACAGAAAACACAAAACGCTCCGTCACTCTTCTTTGGCTTACCACACTGGGGACAAACATTCTCATCTACATTTGCTGTCATTTTAACCAAGCGTTCTCCACAACTTGCGCAGAAAAGTTCATCCTCTCCTACGATATTCCCGCATTTCGGACAGGTCTTTAACGCTTCCAGTTCTTCTGTTTCTCTTTTTATTTCTTCTAATCTCATTGATTGCTTCTTTATACTAATCAGCAATTCATTTAACTGCTTATGTACCTCTGCATCGTTCATCAATCCAGAAAAATCTATGTCTGATTGAACATCAGACGGGTTGCTTATGTTTGAAGATACCAGCCACCCAAGTGCAGCACAATCAGCCTGCATCTTTCTCTGCAGTTCTTTCTCTTCGTTAGCCAGTTTTCCCTTTTTCTCCTCAATGATTCTTGATGCCATGTTACCCTCCTTATTAAATACAAGATATATCTATGCCCGATCCGGTACTGCCGGAGCAGGATACGGTTTATTGCTCAAAAAAATACTGTTCCTTAAATATGCGTCAGTCCCAAAATATGTTCTCACCCTTACAGACTTCCAAAAATAACGAAGCATTAGTGCAAAGCTAACACCTAACAGGATTAAAGAAGGAATTGCTGATGCCCATATTGCCGACGTGGCGTACTTTGCATATGTTCCCAAGGATTTATGCAGATATATGGCAATTATAATATACATTAGGACAACAGCTCCTAATAATACGATCCCTGTTAGTTCATAAAAACGCAGAAAACCTGTATCTTTTTTCTGTATCATTAAAAACATTTTCATGCATAAGTAGATAGCAACTCCATATATCAATACAACAATCAATAAAATCGGACCAGTTAATATACTGCCAAGTCCACTCGTTGCTTTATTAACTGCAATAAGCGAACCAATGGTTTTCAACACACACCATATCATGTATATACTTGTAATAAGCCAGCCATACGCTAACACAGCAAGAAAACCTCCGAGTTTCTGGAATGGATGCGTTATCGGCTGAGGATCATTTATTTTGAGTGTTTCCTGTACCTTAGATTGGACCGTATCAAATAGATTCCCTGCCGTATTAGTAGCACCTCCGGAATTCTGATAACTTCCTGCGTATCCACCCATATTTTCTTGTTGATTATTTATATTGGCAGATGCTCCATTACTGAAGTTATTTTTGTTGATATCACCCCCCTGTTCTGCCACATTTACTATTGGGAGTTTTTTGCCACAATACGAGCAGAATCCGGCATTGTCAGGTATTTCTTTTCCACAATGAACACAAAACATTTTATCTCTCCTCCAAGAACGTTCTATTCAAGTGCCAGAAATATTTTTCCCGCAGTACGAGCAAAACTCAGCATTGATTGGAACTTTCTTTCCGCAAAAGGCGCAAAATTTACTTCCCTCTTCATTAGCTCCCATGTTGTTATTTACCGATGCTGTGGTCTGTTGATTGTAACGATCAGCAAGTCTTGTCGGTCCTTGCGTTTCAGGCTCGCTATTATACTTTTGAGGGTTTCTTTTCTCGAAAGCATCCTTTACTTTATCTCCAATCTTATCTGATCCTTTTGAAAGCGCATCTTCCATTATTCTCCATGCTGTATAAAACACAATACTTGCTATTGCAAAAACAACAATACTCAAAAATGTATTCTTGGTTTTTATACTAACCCATATGGTAAGAAAGGCAGCAAATATCACACTATAATGCTTATACGTTCTCCTTGAGAATCCGCCCTCCCAATGATATCGATCTCCCCACATTGCCTCTTCAATTTTATATGCAATCTTATCCCCGAATTTTGATACAAAATAGTAATACACTCCACAAACAGCAATCAGAATAATAAATGACACCCAACTTGCTCCGTTTCCCATCTTCTTTGCCTCCTATTTTTGATATTTATAATTTTTCTTTTTGGTTTCAACAATCGTATTTGGATCGAGTCCTAAAAACATCTTTTCCACAGATGTTAATAGCATATTCATTTTTATGATACCCATGGCATTTCCATTATGTGTACTGTATACAGGTATCGAAAAATTATAAACATACTGTCCATTAGCCTCATTTTCAAATTTTATAAGAGCATTCCATCCGCCGGAAGATTTCAACAGTGTTTCTGGTCTTCCACCATTGCCAAAATATGTTTCGCTAATGCCGCATTCTCTAAGATTAAGACTTTTTAGAGACTGTTCAACAGAATTATAGTCTATTCCCGTAACAGTAAATATATGTTCAGCCTCAAAAAACTTGCCTTCCCGCTTAACAATCTTGCCATCCGCAGTCAGCTTGTCCATATATAGCTTCACAATAAACCCTATTACAGCAACAAACGCAACCGTTATCAGAATTACAATCATCAAGTCCTTCATAATTGCGCCACTCTCCTACTGTTTTCTGTGATTTACCGACATCTTATTCTTAAGCTCATCAGGAAAAAGTCCCAAGCTTTCTATATGCTCAACCGTCTCCGGATTATAATAAAAAACAAAAAGCAACGACATATATGTTCCCCACATCATCCTCCGTTTTCTCGTTTCTATTGATGAGTACGTCTGTCGAGATACGCCAATTAAATCGCTTACCTCTTCTTGACTCATATTGATCCTTGCTCTCAAAACCGGTAGTTCGTATGCAAGCTTATCTATCAACTCATTTTTATCAAAGGTTTCAAAAATATAAGTATCTGCCAATTCGATATCTCCATTACGTTCATCATCAAATCATCACTACTTGAAATCACCTTAGCCAACAATGGATAACAGTTACATTTTACATTATGTAAAATGGTTTGTCGATATGTAAAACGAACCTCTATCCTATATTTTTCCCACTTTTTGCCATCAATACAGCTATAGAAATCACTATATAGCAAATATAGAACGATATTCTCATATATATGAAAATTCTTGGGCTTGCAATTCCCATAAACGGTATTTTGGAAGTATACTTAATGCAATTCGATAAAAATGAAAATATAGAAATTGCAAGACACACAACCGAAATCACGCTGCACATTTTTCCCGCTGTACCATTTACAAGCACAGCTACAGCAAAAGCCACAGCAGCAACAGGAAGAGCTATCCTTATAGAACTCATAATCAATCCCCCACTTGCAATCCCCGGTATATTGCTAATTTCGAAGGTTTGTTGTATCGTCAAAAAATCCAAAATAACAAAAGCCAAAAACGGAATTATCGAAATTAAAACCGTTTTCCTCAAAAGAATACACGAAACAAATAGAACAATCATTATTCCCAGTGTGATAATAAGAATCGGTCTATAAGGTATATAATGCCCCGGACGTGTCCCAAACAATATACCAGACATAAGAACACATATCATTGACAATATTGCCGAGCATATGACAACCCCCATGCTCATTTTCTTTTTTGTAGAATATGTTACTGTCTCCGATACCTGCACTTCATTTCGTTCCCTAACCTCAACTGATGTCCCACATTTAGAACAAAACTGCGCACCATCAATCAATTCAGCTCCACATTTCATGCAATACATAAATTTAACCTCCATTTGTCATCGAATTCCGTAAGCATATGAGAAAACACCGGATTGCTGTTTTCATCACGCACAACAAGATCCCATTCCACATTTTTCAACAATGCATAACGCGTAATATTGGAAGAACCTATGATCAATTCCGATTCGTCATCAAATGAAAAATAATACCCTTTTGAATGATATCCGATCGTGCGATACCCCTCATCATGAAAAGACTCAAAATCCAAATGACACGAAAGTGAATCATACCGATCCATCATCATATAAAAGATCTTTAGAGACTCAACATCCGTAAAGTTCTGATAGGTAGATGTGATAATACGTCCTTTTGCACCTCGGGCCAATGCCGCTTCGATATCGTTTCTCAAAAGCATC
>JAIKVT010000278.1 GCA_024685495.1 Lachnospiraceae bacterium | reverse complement strand
CTCGCCTATTACAGCTAAGTCAAATGCATAAACCTTAGCATTAAGCTTACTCTCTGCCGCTTCACCTACACCGACTTTCGTCTTCTCACCTATTACACAATCTTCTGCGATAATAGCCTTCTCAATCTGAGCGCCCTTCTTGATAACAACATTCTTCATTATAATTGAATCAACTATGCTGGCTCCTTCTTCGACAATAACTCCGGAACCTAACACTGAATTCTCAACTTTACCGTATATCTCATTACCGGCTCCTGTTATAGACTTCTTAACAGATGCTTCACTTGAAATATACTGCGGTTCAATTCTGTTCTGCTTAGTATAAATCTTCCAGAATTCTTCGTATAAGTTAAACTCAGGAATAAGATCGATAAGTTCCATATTAGCTTCCCAATATGAACCGAGAGTTCCTACATCCTTCCAATATCCGTTAAACTCATACGCAAAAATTCTCTCACCATTCTCATGACAATATGGAATAATATGCTTACCAAAGTCACAATTGCTTTGATCTTTCATGGTAATAAGTGCATCTCTAAGCACTGACCATGTAAAGATATAGATACCCATTGAAGCAAGATTACTCTTAGGGTTCTCGGGCTTTTCTTCAAATTCAGTAATCTTACCGTCATCATCGGTTACAACGATACCGAATCTGCTTGCTTCTTCCATAGGAACAGGCATAGCTGCAATTGTAACTGCTGCCTGACTCTGCTTATGAAGATCTAACATAGCCTCATAGTCCATCTTATAGATATGGTCTCCGGAAAGAATTAATACATATTCCGGATCATATCCTTCGATGTATTTGATGTTCTGATAAATAGCATTAGCAGTACCTGTATACCATTCCGAACCGTCACTCTTCTCGTAAGGTGGAAGAACAGTAACACCACCGTTGTTACGATCGAGGTCCCAAGGAATACCGATACCAATATGCGTATTAAGTCTAAGTGGTTGATACTGTGTAAGTACACCTACAGTATCAATTCCTGAATTAATACAGTTACTTAACGGAAAATCAATAATTCTGTACTTTCCGCCAAAAGCAACGGCCGGCTTAGCCACATCAGAAGTAAGAACCCCCAATCTACTCCCCTGACCACCGGCAAGTAACATAGCAATCATTTCTTTCTTTCCCATATCAATCACCTCGTGTCCTTTTTTATTCTAGTCATACTTGTACCATTACAAGTTATACGATATACCTAGTATAACTTTTGTAGAGTTTCTTTGCAACAATTATTACTAAAATCTTTTAATTTTTTTATAAAAAAATATGCAACTTATCCAAGAGTGCCACAAAACCCACAAGATGTGGTATATTTGTAACGTGTATCTAAAACTGCACACCAATTTGGTGTGCAGTTAAAGTGTCATATCTTATTCATATAATCATCATATTCCTTTTTTCTGGAAAATGTGTTTGCAAAAGCACCTGCTTTATTATAGAAGAAAAAACCATACACAAGCGTCTTGTTAAAAAGTCCCAGATGATCTTTAATCGTTCCGTACCACCTTGAGCCCTTAATAGTCGGCTTTCCACCTTCTTTGATATATCTTATCAAATCGTCTTCACTTCTAATATCAGCATCAATAACAGTCTCTGCCGTTCCGACACTGGATTCATTATGAGAATCACTCCCGGCAAACGTAGGCTTATTATACTTTTCAGCAATTTTTACCGCCTTTTGATTATCGACATAATCCTCGGCAGAATTAAAGCCTTCTATAAAATCAAACTGCGTAGTAATACTCCTGTCTTTTTTATACTTTCCCGTATTATATATACTAAGGAAGTTCTCTCCAAAAGGATGAGCCGGCCCCAAAATTCCACCATGTGAATGTACGACATCTATAAGTGTCTCTAATTTCATTCCTTTTTTCTCTAACAACTTAGGCGTCTCACCCGACGGAAGGACAACGACAAAATGTCCCGCATCAAAAGTATCGTATTCATTGCCACAAAGCACAACAAAATCCGTATACTTTTTTCCTCGTATATTATCTCTCCAGTATTTATATCCGCCGTAAGAATCGTGATCGGTTATAAGCATTCCGTCAAACCCCTGATCTCTCAACAGCTTGATATATCTCTCCACACTAATGTCAGAATCCACCGACCCCTCATGAACGTGGCAATGTGTGTCAAACTTCATATATTTACCCTTTTATTCTCTGTGCCTAAATCATGCATTGTAGATGCAATTTGGAATTATTTCCAATTCTTTTCATTATAACTATTAACAAATCTCTGAATTCTGTCATACGGACTGAGAAGACTGCTAATCGAACAATCATGATTAAGTGTATCTACAATAAGTGCTATATATTTACTCATATCACAATTAATATAATATTCTCTCTCAAGAAGTTCCGGCGTCTGATATGTAAGATTAGTTGTAACAAGTCTGTAGATAAGACCGTCTTCATACGCCTTATCAAACTTCGCCAAACCACTTGTAAAGAGACCAAATGTAGATATTACGAAAATTCTTCCCGCATTACGCTTCTTAAGTTCAGTTGCAACGTCAATCATACTCTCACCGGAAGAAATCATATCATCGACGATAAATACATCTTTACCTTCAACATCAGTACCCAAAAATTCATGTGCAACAATAGGGTTGCGACCGTCTACAATCTTAGAGTAATCTCTTCTCTTATAGAACATACCCATATCTACGCCCAATACGCCGGCCATATATACTGCTCTGTCTGTACCGCCTTCATCGGGAGATATGACCATAAGATGATCAGGACTGATTTTGATATCGTCTACATTATTAAGAATTCCCTTAACGAATTGATATGAACAAGATACGCTTTCAAAACCTGACAAAGGAATTGCGTTTTGTACTCTCGGATCATGTGCATCAAATGTGATGATATTAGTAACACCCATTGATACAAGTTCCTGTAATGCAAGAGCACAGTCTAACGACTCTCTTGATGAGCGTCTGTGTTGTCTGCTCTCATATAAGAAAGGAATTATTACTGTGATACGTCTTGCCTTACCACCTACTGCTGCAATAATTCTTTTAAGATCGGAATAATGATCGTCAGGAGACATATGGTTTTCCTGACCACATAACGAATATGTCAAACTGTAATTCGTTACATCTACCATAATAAAGAGATCTAATCCTCTTATTGACTGTCCTAATGTACCTTTTGCTTCACCTGAACCAAATCTTGGTACGCTGGCTTTAACAATATAAGAGTCAAGCTTATATCCTTGTCTTGTAACTTCTTCAAAGTTATCCGGATTTCTTGACGCTCTCCATTTTACAAGGTATTCGTCAACCTTCTTTCCTAATTCTTCACAGCTTTTCAAGGGGATTAACCCAAGAGACCCAAAAGATGTTGTGTTCTTTACGTAATTTTCGTCGCTTGGCATGTGTGACCTCCATTAATATAATATAGATTTAATATTTCTAACATTTCTCTCAGTGCTTTATCTAACTTAACACCGACATTTCTTTCAGTGCTTTATCTAACTTAACACCGACATTACCTTAACGCTTTCTTCATTATTCGGATATCATCTCCGAACAACTTAAGTATTGTGAATTGACTAATTCTTGAAAATGTTCTTTCTGAATATATCTCCAATAACTCCTGAAGGGAAAGATTTGTAGAAATAACAGTACTCTTCCCTCGAAGTAAGCGTTCATTAATACACGTAAATATTTTCGATGACGTAAAAGAATTGACGAATTCAGTCCCCAAATCGTCAATAATAAGAGCATCCACATCCAAGATAAGTTCCTTATCATAAGGCATAATCTCATCTTTATCAAATGTCTCTTGCTCAAATACCGTAATTAGCTCGTCCGCCGTCAAATATATTACGGAATGCAAATCTGAAAGCAGCCTTCCCGCTATACAATGTGTCAAAAATGTCTTACCGATTCCCGGCTTACCGTATAAAAGAATATTATCTTTGCCGTTAAAATTATCGCAAAAATCTACGCAACGCGACAACACATTAGCCGCATTGTCATATGCGCTTACATTATCATCACTAACCTTTGTCTTACTGTAATATTCAAGATTAAAATTATCAAAGCATTCCCGATGCAATACATCAGATAATCGACTTTGTTCGTAAACTTTATCTAATAAAGCCTGTCTGAAGCAATGACATCTTCTTCCTTCTATAAAGCCTGTATCTTTGCAATCACAGCATTCAAACTTTGGCTCTAAATCCGACATACTAAATCCGGCTTTTTGAACAACTTCTTCTTTTTCCTTCTTTAATACATCTATCTTACTTCTTAATTCATTAAGAGCATCTGAATTACCGTTTATCTTTTCTTTAGCTGCATTAATACTCTCACTTGCAATTAACGCATCAATCTCTGATAATCTCGGATTATCTTCATATATCTTTTCCTTAGCTTCAGTAGCTTTTGATATCGCATCTGTACGTCTTTTAGAATAATCTCGCATGATACTTTCGTACCATGAATTACTGATTGCCATACTCCTCCTCTAGTTCTTATTAACAAGTGCTTTCTCTAAATCTACATAATCATAGTCTCTTGCTTCAAAATTATTAAATCTGTTCTTAGATGCAGTTTTTTTCGCACCGCGAGATGTAGAAGCAGTGATTTTACTCTTGTATTCTTCATCAAGTTCTTTGACATCTTCTAAAGTCTTAACGCTATGCTCTATCCAGTTATCTAAAATCTTGTCAGCATATTCAAAGTTAGGCTTATTGGTATTGACAATCGTCCTTCTGCACGCTTCTTCTATCAAAGCATTATCTATAGACAACTTATTCCATTTCTTAACATATTCCAACTCTGACTTAATGAGACTTCTGTTATCAATGCCAAAAGACTTACATACATTAATATATATCTTAGAATGTGTTATTGTATCTTCCTTCGCCTGCGTTACCGATGATATATTATTTTTAGCCCAATCAAGTGCTATCTTATCCATATACTTGATATTGGCATGTCCCTTATCAATACAATACTCAACCAGATAATACACAAGATCAGTCGAAAATGACAATTCATTAATCCAATATATAATGTAATTAAGATCCATTACGGTGAGATTTCGTCCTAAGTATTTCTCAATAACAAAGAGCATCTCTTCAACATCATCATTCTCTTTGAATTCCTTCATCTGAGTAATGCTGTACTCGCTTCTCTTTGGTAAAGCTTTATTCTTTGATAAGCTCTTAATCTTCTTCTTCGAGCTCTTAGACATATTTCCCGAAGAAATTGTAGGCTCCAAAAAACAAACGCCTGCCAATTCGTCATTCTCATTATACTCTAGAGATACAAGTCCGCTCTCTTCCCAATAAGCAAGTGCGCGGCGTACATCTCTTTCGGTGTGATCTAACTTCTCCGCTAAAGTACCTATATCCACATCAGGATCTTCCTGTCCTAAAAGGCGCAGCAGATACAGATATATCTTGACAAACTCACCATTGGCATCTTTCATATATTCATCTATAAACTTATTAGATACACATGTAACGCCGGAGTCGCTACTTGTGTGCAATATTATATCAGCCATATAATCATTTCCTCTTTCAAACCCTAGAGGGATTTTAACACTTTTCATCCATTAATAAAAGGGCAAAAAAATCCACAAAGCTCGTATTTTCAAGGTCTTGGCGGGTCTTTGTATTTGTGAATAACTCGTGAAACGTTTGTGAAATGTAAAAAAATAATTCACATCTTATATACGTAAAATTTTCGTAATAAAATGTGAATTAAGTGAATAACTATTTTTCAAGAAGTTCATTTCCCACGTTTACAATATCTCCCGCTCCCATAGTTATTAACAAGTCATTGTTCATACATTTTTTTGAAATAAATTTTTCGATTTCCGAAAAGGTATCAAAATAGTACGTCTCTACGCCAAGTTTTTCTATCTCTTTTAACAAATCCTTTGAAGAAATATTATAGATATCTTTTTCTCTTGCCGGATAAATCTTAGCTAACACAACGACATCCGCATGCGATAACGACTCGGCAAGTTCTTTAAGCAAAGCCTTCGTCCTCGTATAAGTATGAGGCTGGAATATAACTACAACTCTGTCATAAGGAAGAGTCTTAGCCATCTTAAGTGTTACTTCTATCTCTGTTGGATGATGTGCATAATCATCGAATATGTCAGTCCCCTGATAATTACCTTTGAATTCAAATCTTCGATCTGTTCCGGTATATTTCTCTAATCCTAATTTAATATCCGCCTCATCCACTCCCATTTCATTACATAATGCAAATGCTGCAATGGCATTATATACATTATGCTCTCCGGGCACTTTAAGCTGAATCTTCGAAAACCTTTTTCCATTGTGCACCGGCACAAAGACAGCACATCCGTTTCGGGCATATTCGATATCCGCAGCATAATAATCCGCATTATCGTCAATTCCAAATGTTACAATCTTGCTCTTAACGCCCTTCGTAATATCCGAAAGCTTCTCTATATCCTTATTGATAATAAGGCATCCGTCATCTAATGTATTATTGGCAAACTTATTAAATGACTTTCTTATATCATCTATATCTTTGAAAAAGTCAAGGTGATCGGCTTCAACATTTAATATAACTGAATATTTAGCAAAAAACTCATGATAGCTGTTAGTATATTCACACGCTTCCGTAATAAATCTGTTACTGTCTCCCACGTGAATATTTCCGTTTATGGCAGAGAAATTGCCGCCCACAGTTATTGTGGGATCTTCGGGAAGTTCTAACAACACCTGACTTATCATCGATGTCGTAGTTGTCTTACCGTGAGTTCCCGCGACAGCTATAGACTCGTCGAAATTATTCATAAGCTGTCCTAAGAACTGCGCTCTGGTTAACATAGGTAAACCAGCATTAACGGCACTTATGAATTCTTCATTATCTTCTTTAATCGCAGCACTGTATACTACACAGTCAGTCCCCGGCTTTATATTATCCGCTCTTTGCGGAAAATAAACCTTAGCTCCCTGCTTTATTAAATTATCGGTATATTCCGATTCCACATTATCAGAGCCGGATACTTCAAATCCGCGTTTTAGCAAAACTTCTGCCAAACCGCTCATACTTACTCCACCGATTCCGATAAAATGAAAATGTTTCGGACTGTTAAAATCTACTTTATACATCGTTAATCTCCGTTGTTATTTACGTCTGAAAAGCATGCTTGAAACCATCTTAGCGGTACTTACGCGTGATACCACACATCCCTCGTCGCTAAAATTCATAAATCTGTTAGTCGACTCGCTCGTAGATTCCCATACCACGATACTCTCACCGTCTGCTTTAGTATCTATGTTAGGATTACTTGTCTTAGCAAAATTAGTAAGATATCTTATCATCTGTTTGCTGAGATCTTTATCTACATCGGTAAACTCTCTCCAGCTTTTGTCAAATGTTCCGAACCAATACCACAAATCAGCTGAATGCCAGGCTCCCTTGTTATCTCCCGGAAGCTGTCTGCTAAAATGATATGCATACGCACGAATATTGTCGTCACACTCGTGATGCGCAACGTAATCGGCAACATTTTTTCCAAACGAACGAACCATTTCATAGAATATTGTTACTACCAAATCCTCACTGTTAGAGCCAATCATAATAGGTATATGATTGTAATTACCCATCTTATAATCATCAGTCCTTGTCTTTTGTATGATAATGTTATCAATTACAGGACTGGCAATAAGCATGGAGTTCTTAGTATTCTCAGATAACTCCATCCATGGTAAATATATTTCTTCGGGTTTAAGTTTTCTAAATTCTTCAATTGTTGAGACATTACAGTCATTCATCAGCTTACGCCAGAAGTTGTAATGATCGTCGGGATTCTTAGGTGCAAGAAATGTGGATAATCCTCCTCCGGAACTTAGCACAGCCTTGGCAAATAATCCTTTGGTAAGAGGACTTAAAATTAGATGCGTCGCACTCATCGCTCCCGCCGACTGTCCCATCAATGTTACGTTATCAGGATCGCCGCCGAAAACTCTGATGTTATGGTTAATCCATTTTAAAGCGGTAAGCTGATCGTACAATCCGTAATTGCCGGTATGTCCGGCTTCGCTCGCAAGTTCAGGCAGACACATAAATCCAAAAGGCCCTAACCTGTAATTGATTGTAACGGCTACAACTCCCGACTCAACCCATAATGACGGATCAAACACTTTCTCATTAGAAGACCCTGTCGTATAAGAGCCTCCGTGAACATATACGATAACAGGCTTATCCTGTCCGTACAAATTGCCATTCTCATCAAGACTTGTATAAATATTAAGCCTCAAGCAATCTTCAGAGTATGTAAAATCTACTCCTTCTCTAAATTCTCTATAATGAAAAGCTTTCTTCGGATCTTGTCCCTCATCCATAAAAGCTCTCGGCTGATATGCGCAAGGACCGAAATCCTTAAAATCTCTCAGACAATCGTCCACATTATATATACGATCCCATCCGGGTTCTTCTACCGGATATTGCCAGCGAAAAGCTCTTGCATATCGTATTCCCTTAAAAGCTATCACATTTCCCATATTAACACCTTCTTGCTATTCAATAGGCAACTCCTTATCAATCATCATCTTTATACCCAGCATAATTACGTCTGTATGCGTCATAACAAAAGATATACAATAATTGATAAGTATAGTAATTGTATACATCAGATGAAAAGTCATCGTCCATTCGAATTTTTTCGGAGTTTTATTTCTGACAAACTCCAGTAATCTCTCCAAACACATAAACAAGAACAGAAAATAAATAACTATTCTTATGAGAAGAAAAATCTCACCGGCTCCGGGTGCATTGTATATATCATACAAGAATCTTGCAACCACGCTTACTCCCGGTATAAAAGACAAGACTCTGAATATGCTGCTTCCCATAACAAGTGTCCAAAAAAGTATATATACTATCTTAGAAAAATGTTGCGGCAATTGAATCTTGTGGTTTTTAAACATAACATACGGAATTACGCACAACAAAATACTTATAATCAAAGTAAAAGCCGCCACTCTCATATCCTGCTGCGCCACACCCCAATACATAAACGATGTGTTGTAGCCAACCGATATGCAGTAAAGCGTGTCGATAAAAAGCGCCGCAAAAGGGAAAAACCTAATTATGGGGGTTAATGCAATAGAAAGAAAAGTTATAAGGAAAATCACCCACTCTAATTTTGAAAGTGAGTATGTGCCACTTTCGAAAAATTTGAAAGTCATATTTTCCGAATTCTCTAACTCTATTGTAACAGGTGTCATCTCAAGAATATCCATGCACACATAATGTATTATAAAATATCCGACAAGACCGGCAAGTATCATACCACTATAGTAAAATACTTTTCTCCACATACCTTCAAGCGTACAATACGGCTCTCCCTCAGGAGCAGGCGTAGACTCCGGAAAAATAAGTGCGAATACTTTACCGACTATTTTCTTTATAAAATCAAGAACTTTATAAAAAGCTTTTTTCATTCAAACCCCACCCAAGAATTAGTTAGCACTCTTTTTAAGCCTGCTGCGTCTTTTCTTCTTCTCTTCGTCCGGCTCTTCTAATGCAAATTTCTCTGCATATGTCTTATATGCAAATTGATAATCATTATCCTTATTGTGTCGTATCTCGCTTATCATCTCGTGTGTGTTAAAATGCGACTGGTCTGCTTCAATCGTAGCTGCGGCAATATTAGAACAATGCGCTGCGATACGCTCATAATTCATAATAAGGTCGTTAAATACAACACCTGTCTTAATCTCGCACTGTCCGGCCTGAAGCCTTGTCACATGATTGCTTCTACTGTTGTCACAGATTTTACCGATCCATTCTCGAAGCGGCTCAACCTGAGTAGCCTTGTTAGCATCATCCACCTGGAAAGAAGACACGGCAATATCTACAATTTCTTCGGATGCCGCTTTAATTACATCTAATTCCTCATATGCTTCCTCTGAAAATTCTATGTCTTTTTGAACCATAGTCTGACTTACAAATGCTATATTCATAGCATGGTCTCCGAGTCTTTCGAAATCCCCTATTGTATGAAGGAACTTAGACACCTGCTTAGATTGCTTTAAATCCATCTGTGTTTTAGACACTCTCATAAGATATGTGCCCAAATGATCTTCGTATTTATCTAATATATCTTCCTTCTTACATACCTTATTAAATTTACTCTCGGAATAATCATCCACCATACTTGTAGCTCTGGATATATTCTTCTGAGCCGTTCTTGCCATACCGTTAATACATTTATGACTTTGTGATATAGCAAGTTCCGGAATTGTTAAGAATCTTTCCTCTAACAACTCAAAATCAGCCTGCTCTTCCGACTCTTCCTTCTTGTCTTTGATAAGGAAGCAAACCAATTTCTCTATCGCCTTTACAAACGGGAACAAAAGTATAACAGTTACTATACGATAAACCGTATTAATAAGGGCTATCATAACAGGCGTCATACTTGTGCTTATAAAAGGTATATCTACAAATGCAGCTACAATATAGAATATTCCTCCGCAAATAATACATCCGAGCATATCGTTAACAAGATATACAAGTGCTGTTCTCTTAGCATTGGTATTAGTTCCGATTCCTGAGATAAGCACCGGTACCGATGCACCTATACCTATACCTAATATTATTGGAAATGCTGATTGGAAGGTTATGGCTCCTGTAACGGATAAAGCCTGTAACACACCGACAGATGCTGAGGCTGATTGTAATATAGCCGTAAAAAGAATACCTACCAAAATACCTAATAAAGGATTTGTAAATGCTGTAAGTATGCTTACAAAATTCTCATTATCCTTAAGTGGTGCAACGGCGCCTGACATCTGTTGCATTCCAACCATAAGAATGGCAAAACCTACCATAATATCACCTATATTATGGTACTTTGTATGCTTGGTAAATAATCTTAAGATAACACCTATTACCGCCACAACTGCTGAAATTGTTGCTGTAGAAAGTAAAGATGCTATACCTGAACTTCCATCAATATAAGAAAGGCAAAGAATCCAGCCTGTTATTGATGTACCAATATTAGCGCCCATTATTACGCCGATACCTTGTGCTATCTGCATCATTCCGGCGTTAACAAATCCGACAACCATTACCGATGTCGCACTTGACGACTGAATTACCGCAGTAACGGCTGCACCTAACAACACGCCTTTTATAGGTGTACTAGTTAATTTGAAAAGTACTTTTTCTAAACTGTTACCGGCAACTCTTTGTAGTCCGTTGCCCATAAGTGACATACCGAATAGGAAAAGTGCTACGCCACATAGGATTGCTAATACTGTTGTAATTATACTCATTTTGTCTCCTTATTATCCCATATCATTTCTTATTTACACGCAAAAAAGCGCACAATCCACCTAGTACATTATATAAGGATTTACACAATTTGCAAATGTTTTTTCCGAAAAAGGCTCTCTATCCGAACATAAACCAGTTATTACCAACGACTTCGTTGTCTCCAAAAGAGCTAATTAACCATTTACCGTCTATAAGCTGCATATTAATTATCTGACTCTCTTCATTATTGGTATCCGCTCCGGCTTTTGTTTCGAATATATACAGATTTGTCTTTCCTGTATTACTGTTATTGTAATTAAGTTTGATACTTACAACTGTAACATTGTCATTCTTAATCTGATTATATACAGATGCACTGACATCCTTTACATTAACAGTCTCAATTCCACCTTTTGAGTCTTTTAATTTGAAATAGCTCTTATCGGTTTCAAAATTCTCTCTGGCTTTTTCAACATAAGAAGGTGCAAAAAGATGTGATATCTGTGAAAAATCAGCGCCCGTAGCTTCAGCCGTTATAATACTCTTAAACGCTTCGTAACAAGCGTTAACTGCATCTCTTTGAGTTGCCTCATCTAACGATTCTTCCGATACAACAACCTTCTGATTTGACTGGTTAGATGCAAAGCCGTAATGCTTAAGTTCCTCTTCACCCTTCTTTATACTGCAAACATGAATTCCTGTATACAGTCCCGGGATATTATAAGTTCTTACACCGTTCTCTTTACTTACAAGATACGAATCGGGTATTTCAATTCCGTCAATATAAGCGGTGTCACAATCAGGAATCTGTAAAGTCGTATCTAATACAAGAATATCTTCATCAACTACTCTCCAATCAGGGAATATTCCCATATGATTAGAACTGCTCTTTTTTAAATGTACTGTTGCGGTTGATGGAAGTAATTTTCGCGTATCTATTCCCGAATAAATTAAAAACGTAACCTGTGCATTATCCCCATCTCTTATTGTTTCAGATACATCATAGTTTAATCCTATTAATCTGTTTATAATTTTTTCAACTCCTTCTTCAAACAAATAAGTTAAGCCCGTCTCTATTTCCTCATTACTGTATGACTCTTGAACCGAGCAGAAC
Source organism: Lachnospiraceae bacterium (assembly GCA_024685495.1). Classification (GTDB taxonomy): domain Bacteria; phylum Bacillota; class Clostridia; order Lachnospirales; family Lachnospiraceae; genus RUG191. Next base: position 13,775 of record JAIKVT010000278.1, on the reverse strand, counting down.
TTAAGAAATCCTTCTTTTGTCAAAAAGACTGAGTCCTTAGTATATAAACAGCTGTATGCCGTATCGTAATCATTTGACTTCATTGCTTTACCGTATTTTTTTGCAACATGCTCATAGCCTGTAATTGATGCATTGATAATGATAAATATTATTAACAAAATGCCCGCTATAATCCCAAGAAAAACCGGCAGATGCTTTCGTATTAACTGACCCATTTTTTATCCTTCCTATAACATTTCCCATCTATATAAAAGACTTCTCTGTATAAAAGACTTCTCTTTATAAACACATTTTACATAAAGAGGGTTTTCCTACTGTGTTGTATTAACCGAAAATCCTTCAAATACAACATTCTGCACATAGTCACTATTTACAGAGATTTGATTCTCCGATATCTTTCTTGCTCCTTTTTCTCCCTTCGGAAAATAAAATGACGCACATATCCCAACTATTAAAGCCAGATTTAATATTATTAAGGCTATGCTTATAATTGCCTTTTTATTCTGCATCTATTATCTCCTTTCATCATCAAAATATCCTACATACTTAACATTTTCCATAATTTCGTCATCGCCGTATATTTCATGATAAAGATCTATAAAATAATCATCTGTCATACTGGCAATATAATCTACTACTATATCATCTATCGTCTTGAAATTTTCTTTTTTCTCATAAGTCTTCTTAAACAATCCGTAGTTAATATGATGCTTATATATGAGGCTGTCCGTGTTATGATTCTTAATATCTTCTTTAAACTGATAATACAGCTTGCTCATCATAGGTTGAACCGTAACACTATAAGATTTATTGATATTCTTATTGCCGTATATTTTCTCAAAATTCTCATTCTTCAGACGATATAAATCTTCAAAATGCTGATCGTCCATCTTAATATAAGGCTTATCATAGCTGTTAAGAACGATGTTCTCAGTGATATTTCCAAGAAATTCGTAATTCTCCATCCCTAATGTAGCCACATATTCAAAATCAACATTAAGTCCGATCTTTTTCGCATCCTGTCTGTCTTTCATAACATATGCAATGATATCGCTGATTCGAACCACGCATCCTTCCAATGTAAACGGTCGAAGTGTCCCCACGAATCCTTCCTTCGTATAACAATCTTCCACCATCTTCGAAAATTCCTCCGGGCTCTTTTGTTCAGACGGATGATATTCACCCTGCGGCTTCTCGCCATTGTGACAAATAATTCCATCTAATGTGGGAATTGTAAGATTAGTCGGAGTAACTACATTAAGAGCTCTGACACTGTGAACATTATGATTAAAGAATCGGCCTGTCTCCTTGTGATATAACTCGTTAAGGTATTTTTCACCAACATGGCCAAACGGCGTATGTCCTATATCATGACCTAAGGCAATAGCCTCCGTCAAATCGATATTAAGTCCCAAAGACATACTTAAAAGCTTCGCTATTCTTGCAACAAGCTGAACATGTGTAGCCCGTCTTGTAATCTGATCGTTATGGTAAAATGAAAAAACCTGTGTCTTATCCGAATAATGATTATAAAACGGATTATTCATTATCTTATCTACATCAACAGAAAACGGACTTCTAAGGCTCTCATTGGCTTTATTGCCAAAGTATCTTATTGAAGCCGCATCTTTAGGCGGCACGGTAGCATACTTTGAGAAACCACCGTAATGTTCATATGCCTTTTTCTTAATATCCTGTAATGAAATATCCTGCATTATATAATCCTCTAATTCTTTTGTATTATCTGACGTTTAATTATCTGTCGTTTAATCCGTACCTCAAAGCAAATTAATCTTCGCTTTAGATTACACATTTACGAAAACTCTCACATATAAATTATAATATATGCCCTGATTCTATTCAACAGAAAAAGACGTACTCCTTAAGCCGGAATACGTCCATCAATCATTTAAATATGTCATTTTTAACGAGGTTCCTTTCTACTTACTCATCAAAGTTACTCCCCTGAACGCGACACCGAAACAAATCATTCTTTATTCCAACACCGGACTTATGGCTCGCTTGCTAAGACTGTTGTAAGTATTTTTATTTTCAATATATATATCGACTGAAATTCTCAAAAATTAATCACCGGTAAGAATTTTTTCTATTTTTTACAAAGTCATCTATTCGAGTCCGTCGCCTTTTTTATAACGGCAAAACAAGGCGAGATTAAGACAAATTTAAATAATAAATTGACATCACCATCATAATGTTAGATAATCGGGAGCGGTGAGATAAAGCATTTTACAGGCGAGAAAGAGGTAAGCATATGTGGGTTGCTGACAACTGGAAGGATTATGAAGTAATCGATACAAGCAAAGGCGAAAAGCTTGAAAGATGGGGAGAATACAGACTTGTTCGTCCCGATCCTCAGGTTATATGGAACACCCCTAAAGATAATAATAAGTGGCGTAAAAAGAACGGCCATTATCACAGAAGCAAAAAAGGCGGCGGAGAGTGGGAATTTTTCAACCTTCCCGAAGAATGGCAAATATCATATCCCCTCTTTACTTCTGACTCTGCAAGGGAATTCTTAGAAAATGAAAATGCTGCTTCGCCTATAGCAAAGGAATTAACATTTAACCTTAAACCTTTCTCGTTTAAGCATACAGGACTGTTCCCGGAGCAGGCCGTAAACTGGGATTGGATGTCTCGTCTAATACTTAAATATAGATTTAATAACCCTGATGAGCAACCTAAGATCCTTAATTTATTTGCATATACCGGCGGCGCAACTCTCGCTGCTGCCGCAAGTGGAGCACATGTTACACACGTAGATGCTTCTAAAGGCATGGTTAACTGGGCTAAGGAAAATGCTGTAAGTTCAGGACTTAAAGACGCTCCCATAAGATGGCTTGTGGATGACTGCGTCAAATTCGTGGAGCGCGAGATTCGTCGTGGCAATATATACGACGCTATTATAATGGACCCGCCCTCTTACGGCAGGGGACCAAAAGGAGAAATCTGGAAAATAGAAGAATCAGTGTATCCACTGATTCTAAAATGTGCCGAAATCTTATCTGATCGGCCTTTATTCTTTTTAATAAATTCTTATACAACAGGACTTCAAAGCGCTGTTCTGACATACATGTTAAGTACCGCTTTATCAAATCGTCCCGGTAAATGTGTAGCTTCGGAGATAGGTCTTTTAGTATCGGAAAACGGTCTCATCTTACCGTGCGGAGCAAGCGGTCGTTTCGAAGGCACAGCCGAATAATTTTTGCCGTTATTCTAATAATCGATGTTGTGATTCAATACAGCTGACACAACAAACTTATTAAAGCATCCGTCGTTTCTTAAGTACAATAAGTGCCACTATACATATAATAACCGTTATTACGGTTATCACCGCAAATCCCCAAAAGGAATTGGCAAAGGGCATACCTTCCGAGACGACATTCATGCCGTAAAATCCCGATATAATAGTCGGAATTGACATAACAATCGTTATTGCCGCTAAGTACTTCATGACATTATTCAATCGATTGTTAATAACAGCCGACATCAGTTCTCTTGTACCATTGATAATATCATGGTAAATCTGTGTCATCTCGATAGCCTGTTTATTCTCGATAATAACATCATCAAGGAGTTCTCTGTCTTCAGAGTATTGGCGAAGCTTACCGTAACGTGTAAGCCTGTCGAGCACCATACTGTTAGCTCTTAATGATGTTGCGAAATATACGAGGTTAGACTCTAATTCGTGAAGATCTACTAAATCTTCATCCTGCGTCTCATTAATTCTCTCTTCTATCTCAGTTCTTTTTCTGTCAATATTACGAAGCAAACTCTGATAAACAATACAAGTATTATATAAAATCTGATAAGTAAATCTCATTCTCTTCTTAGTAGAGAATTCTCTTACTCTTTGCTCGATAAATATCTTAAGTACGGCAGTCTCCTCACTGCATACGGTTATAATAGTCTCTTCCGTTAATATAATACCAAGGGGAATAGTCGTATAAGAATGTCTGTTATTACGCATCTCTGCCGAAGGAATATCCACTATTATCAGCGTATAGTCATCTTCTAAATCAATACGTGAACTCTCCTCATCATCCAATGCGGCTCTAAGATCATCAATATCAATATTAAATTGTTCACTAATATCAACGCATTCTTCTAATGACGGTGTCACCATATTAATCCATGAGCCTTCAATGTGGCTTTGAATTTCGCTGATAATATTGTCTTCCGTCCTATATATCTTAACCACTGTGTCACCTCACCGGTATTATTTTAAGTTAAGACTTCACCTACTTTCTTAACTACTCTTTTCTTAATTGTTCTAATTAGCTGCTATCCTCAACTATTCTTATTAGCTATTCTTCTCAACTAAAGTAGACATCTCTTTAGACGACTTAAAGATTCCGTCTAACTTCTCATTCATCTCATCCATATATTGCATACTTGTCTCAGATACTACGATACTCTCTTCAGAAGATGCACGAACTTCCTGTCCTGTAGCAGACAGATTGCTGATAGCTTCCATAATTGTATTGTTAGCTTCAACTATCTTATCCACTTCTTCTGATATTCCGATAATATCATCTGAAAGCGATGCCATCTGTTCTCTAATCTCATCGAATTTCTCGCCGGTTGTAGCAATCATCTCATTCTGCTTCTCTGAATATCTTACTGATTCAGACATACTTCTTGATGCCTCAGTAACATTTTCAGTAAGTTCTCTGATAATTGTTGAAATCTGTTCTGTTGAATTCTTGGTATCTTCCGATAAGTTACGTATCTCATCAGCAACAACCGCAAATCCTTTACCGGCTTCACCTGCACGGGCAGCCTCGATAGAAGCATTCAACGCAAGTAAGTTAGTCTGATCTGATATACTTACAATTGTAACAATAATCTTCTCAACTTCTTCTATACATTCGTTAAGCTTAACCGTAGTGGCCTGTGATGTCTCATTAACCTCTGCAGTTCTCTCAGACTGTATCTTAAGCTCTTCAAGAAGCTTAGCACCCTGATCGACAACGTCAACAGTATGATTAGAAGCATCCTTCATATCCTTAGTTCTGTTCTGCGCACTCTTAAGATTGTCTTGTATATCACTTGTCATCTCTGACTGATGTTCTATGGAATCGGATGTAACCTTAGTAGATTCTGCAATTCCCTTAACGCTTTCATTACTGTTCTCAATACTTTCCGTAAGAGTCGCCACTAAATGCTGAGCCATCTCGAGCTGCTTAGCAATGTCGTTCGAGCTGTCCATTACGAGGTTTGCAATTTGCGTCTGTGCATCGGCGGAATTCTTCATATATTCCACATCTTCTTTATTCTGATTGAAGATTATTCGTGTAATAAGAAGTACTATAATCGTACCTACTATATACATACACAGACAACATACATTAACAAGATGATTGTCATCCGGATATTTTATGAAATTAAAAATAGTAAAGATTATCATACACGTGTCACTTACTATTGCTCCTCTAAGACACATCTTAAAGTCCATAAAGAAGATTAAAGCAAAGCAATCCAAGAAACATATAGCATATAAATAATAATTACCGAAACATGAAAAGGTCATTAACAAAGTCTCAACAACCAGAGTATATAAATAAAAGGACATTACCCTCTCTTTCTTACCCATAATAAAATTGAGAACGATAAGAATTATAATACATACTATACCACCGATAATTCTCACCATCAGTCCATCTTTATTAGGTGCAAGAATACCCATAGCCAGCATGGTTATCGCAATAACCATGTCAATCATAAAACCAACTTTGTTCTTCTGTATCAAATGTTTTGTTTGAAGATCCATATCTTTATTCTCCTCGTAAATCCACCCATCTCATCCAACACAATATATAGTAATATCAATCTTAATCATACCATACATAAACAAAATATTCTATTTTTTTGTGTAATAATTCTCAAAAATTAAGAAATATTCCTTAAAATATCAAAAAACATTTCTCATAATTCAAAAAATGCAGACTCGAGTGAATCGAGCCTGCATCAATTAGTCAATCATAATTATTTGAACATAACCTTAATAGCCTGCTTAAATCCGTTAGGAAGAACCTTCTTAAGTTTATCCTCAGATCTAACCATAGTAGAGCATTCAGGCCTGTCACGACGAAGGTGAATTGCGTCGAATTCACAACGTGTTGTACAAAGTCCGCAACCTACACACTGGTTCTCATCAACGATTGAAGCACCGCATGAAAGACAACGAGCTGTCTCTTTCTGTACCTGTTCTTCTGTAAATACTAATACAGGATCACGGAATTTATCCTTCTGCTCTTTACGTCCCGGAACGTTTCTTCCGTTAGTATCATATCCTTCAGGTGGTAAGAAGTCATTCTTATCAAGCTCAACATAATGATGAGGATTACGTCCAATTGTAAGACTTGAATGAGGTTGTACAAATCTATGAATAGAAATTGCTGCTTCTTTACCTGCTGCGATAGCATCTATAACGAACTTAGGTCCTGTATAAACGTCACCACCTACGAATAAATCAGGTGTTCCCTTAACCTGATATGTCTTAGGATCAGCCTGGATTGCAGGTCCCTTGAACTCAACTTTCTCATTAGCAACAAGGTCGCCCCAGATTGTGCTCTGTCCTACAGCGAGAACGATATGCTTACAATCAATTGTTACTGTCTGGTTCTCATCATACTGAGGATCAAATCTTCCTTCAGCATTCTTAACCTGAGTACACTTCTTAAATGTAATACCTTTAACTTTGCCGTTCTCATCCTTAAGGATTTCCTTAGGACCCCAGCCGCCTCCGAAGATTACACCATCTTCTTCAGCTTCTTCTATCTCATCTGCTGCTGCAGGTCTCTCATCACCATCTTCGAGTGAATACTGATAAACCTTAGGAGCGCCAACTCTTACAGCGTCTCTTGAGCAGTCAATAGCAACATTACCACCACCGACTACTACTACATCGCCTTCAATATCGAATTTCTCGTTAGCATTAACTTCACGAAGGAAATCAACTGCTGTGTAGATGTTCTTAGCATCCTCACCCGGAACGCCTACTGAACGTCCGCCCTGACATCCGATTGCAATATAGAATGCTTTATATCCCTGCTCACGTAATTCGTCGAGTGTTATGTCTTGTCCAACATTAACTCCACATTTAATTTCTACGCCCATCTCTCTCATAATGTCGATTTCGGCAGCGATTACGTTCTTCTCTAACTTATATGAAGGAATACCGTATACAAGCATACCGCCCGGCTTCTCATTCTTCTCAAAGATTGTAGGCTTATATCCCTTCTCAGCGAGATAATATGCACATGAAAGTCCTGCAGGTCCTGCACCGATAATAGCTACCTTCTCATCGAATTCACCAACTACTCTTGGTACAACCTTCTTAGGAATATATCTTGTCTCAGCGTTAAGATCACGCATTGAAACGAATTTCTTTACTTCATCAATAGCGATAGCCTGATCGATAGAACCTCTTGTACAAGCATCCTCGCAACGACGGTTACAAATATGTCCGCAAACTGCAGGAAGAGGATTGTTCTTCTTAATAAGAGCTAACGCCTCTGTATATTTACCCTGAGCAGCGAGCTTAAGGTAACCCTGAATAGCGATATGTGCAGGACAAGCTGTCTTACAAGGAGCTGTTCCTGACTCATGAGACTCGATACGGTTAGTATCTCTGTAATCCCAGTTCCAATCGTTCTTGCTCCACTTCTTCTCTGTAGGAAGAGGTTGCTTTGGATACTGAACTTCAGATCCGTCTTTCTTACATAACTTCTGTCCGAGTGTAAGTGCACCGGCAGGACAAACTTCTACGCAGCGTCCGCAAGCAACACACTTAGCCTTCTCAACATGAGCAACATAAGCAGATCTTGACATATTAGGTGTATTGTAATACTGAGATGTACGAAGCGCATAGCATACGTTAACATTACAGTTACAAATAGCAAAAATCTTGTCTTCGCCATCGATATTAGTAATCTGATGAACGAATCCGTTCTCTTCACCCTTCTTAAAGATTTCGTAAGCTTCTTCTTTAGTAATATAACGTCCGCCCTTGCCTGTCTCAACAACGTACTCAGCCATATCACCGACAGCTATACACCAATCATGGAAATCATCTGCACAACCTTCGTCATAAGTAATTCTTGAACGACGGCATGAGCAAGGTGAAGCTGCATATCTGCCTTCATATTTATCCATCCAGTGAGAAATGTGCTCGATAGGAATAGATGTCTCATTCATATCTACTTCTTTCTCTACAGGAATAACGTGCATTCCGATTCCTGCACCTCCGGGAGGAACCATATGTGTTAAACCATCAAGTGGAAGTCTTGTCATATGCTCAAAGAACATACCAAGCTCCGGATGCTCATCAATCATCTTAAGGTTCATGTTAGAGAACTCACCTGAACCCGGAACGTACATCGGAAGAACCCATCTCTTCTCATGATTAGGATTAGGCCACTGTGGATCCAAATCCTCATAATTCCACTCAACAAGTCCTGTATAAGAGATAAACTCAAGTTTCTCTTTCAACTCATCATCTGATAATCCTGAGCTTGCCTTTAATTCTGAAAAAGTTCTTGGGTGACGAATCTCTTTGAAATTGTCAATTACCCATTTAGCCAATTCATCATCATCATTAACTAAAACACGAACTGCCCAGTACTCCGGATCATCTTTCGTAACTTTCTGCAGACCTAACTTGATTTTAGCTCGGTCAGTAATAACTTTACCTAACTTAGCGATATTCTCTTTCATCGGACCGCTAACATCTACGTAATCCGGACGAAGCGGATAGTTAGGATCCGTACCTTGTTGTTTTCCTTTTGCCATACGTGTACCCCCACTTTCATTGTTCCTTTATTTACTTGATAACATTAGGCGCAAAAAATAACTTTACGTCCCTTATGCGTAATCCTATAAATATCATTATATGGAAGAAAAGATAAAAAATCAAGCGAAATAACAACAAATTGACACTTTTTTAACATAATATTTGTCGGTATTTCCTTTTACGGTTTTTTATAATAGATTAGGTGGTAAATTTTATGGATAATTCACAAAGTAATGTCAACAATCCTCTGGCCTATGAATCGGTCGGAGTTCTTTTAAGAAAATTCGCAATACCAAGCATCGTAGCCATGCTTGTTACTTCGCTATATAATATCGTAGATCAGCTGTTTATCGGACAATATGTCGGAGAGCTGGGAAATGCGGCTACCAACATCGTATTTCCTTTATCAATGTGCTGTATCAGCATCGCCCTTCTGTTCGGAATAGGTGGCGCATCTTCGTATAATCTTGCACAGGGACGCGGCGAGAACGATAAAGCCCCCTATTATATAGGGACATCTGTTACGATGATGATTGTCCTCGGACTTATACTAGGGCTTGCCTGCTTCATATTTACCAATCCGATACTTAAGTTCTTAGGTTCGCCTGATTCCGTATTAGATTATGCAAATGTGTATTTGAAGATAACATCTGTAGGTTTCCCGTTCATGATTCTGCAGGCCGGAGGCGGTCATATAGTAAGAGCAGACGGAAGCCCTAAGATTACTATGCTTATTAATATTGTTGGTGCCGTTATAAATGTCATATTAGACGCCATCTTCATAATAGGGATGGATATGGGAATGGCCGGCGCTGCGGCAGCTACCATAATAGGACAGATTATATCTTCACTTATAGTTATAGTTTATTTATTCCATTTTAAAACTTCTAAGTTAACCTTCGCACATTTTGTTCCGAAGGGATTCTCTCTTAAGCAAAATGCTGCTTTAGGTACTGCGCCCTGCTTTAATCAGTTGGCCATGATGACAACGCAGATATTATTTAACAACAGCCTGAAACATTACGGTGCGCAGAGTATCTACGGCGACGCAATACCTATAGCCGTAGCGGGAATAGTCTTAAAAACTATTCAACTTCTTCTTGGTATTATCATAGGAATCTCACAAGGTATGCAGCCGATAGTAAGCTTTAACTACGGCGCTAAAAACTACGACAGAGTCAAACGCGGCTATACTATCGCAATCAAATCGGGAATGGTCATAGCCCTAATAGGATTCGCGCTGTTTCAGATTTTCCCGGGAGAAATCATCAGTTTATTCGGACGCGGCTCAGAGCTTTATACTGAATTTGGAATTAAATTCTACAGATATAACGTGTTTATGATTTTCCTGATTTTTATGCAGCCTATTTCGTCGAACTTTTTCACATCGATAGGCAAGCCAAAGAAGGGTGTATTCTTAAGCCTTACAAGACAGTTTATATTCCTTATTCCGCTTATTATCGTACTTCCGATGCTCTTTGGTTTAGACGGAATCTTATTCGCACAGCCGACAGCCGATTTATTGGCATTTGTCGTATGTCTTGTAATGATTGTAAAAGAATTTAAAAAGCCTGAGTATAAAGACACCGAAAGCTTCTTTATACACAGGCGTAAAAATAAATCTTGATTAAATTATTATAATTTCTTATATAGCCGCGAGAACAGTTGCCTCATAAGCTATTATAAGTTCTTATGACTTATTATAAGTTCTTTTCAAACAACGCTGCCTGATGAGCCATTAATCTAACATGCATGTTTCCTTCATGAACGGGAACTCGAACAGGCATAATCGAATATCCCTCATCAGTCGTCACCATAGCAAGCGTCATCTCGCATTCTTTCGGAACTTCCGCTTTCCATACGGGAATATCCACTTCAATATCATGATTACTTCCGTTAACAAGCACGACGCACTTTTGCTCTTTATTAAATCTTCCGTAAGAAATGAAATCCCTGTCACAACGAAGGAATATAAATGCACCTTTCTTAAGAGCCGGCGCCATCTTATGCTCATTAATCATATCGCGATGGAAATCTATAAGTTCATAGTCCGCCGTTCCCCAAGGGTACGTACGTCTGTTATCGGGATCCGTAAATCCGCAAAGTCCCGCTTCATCACCGTAGTAAAGAGTCGGTGCACCGGGCCATGTCATCTGAATAAGCACAGCGGCCTTGAGTATTCCTATGTTAACTCCTTCAGAAGCTGCCGCACTTCCTAAATCACCTACACGACCAACCTTATGGTTTGTCCTTGTTAAGAACCTTGAATGATCGTGGTTAGACAGCTGATTCATAGACGAATAAAGTGAAGGTGTAAGGAATTTCGACATATAATGTCTCATACTCGCCTCAAACCTGGCTCCGTCACCGATAGCTCCCTCGTCATATCCATCCGAATGCTTCTCCATTCCCGTTAAGAAATACGATACGGGCTCCATAAATGCGTCATAATTCATTATGGTATCCCACTGATCGCCTCTAAGCCATGCAGATGCATCACCGTAGTGCTCAGCCAAAATAACCGCATTAGGATTCGCCTCTTTAACAGCGTCTCTGAATCGATGCCAGAATTTATGATTAAACTCCTCGCTATGTCCGAGATCTGCCGCAACATCGAGTCTCCAACCGTCACAATAATATGGAGCTGAGACCCATTTCTTACCTATATGCAATATATAATTGCATAATTCTTCGGATTTCTCATAATTTAACTTCGGCAGGGTATCGTGCCCCCACCAACCATCATACTTGGCATTGTATGGCCATTTTCCATCTTCATAAAATGAAAAATACTTATTATAAGGACTGTCTTCAGAGATATATGCTCCCTTCGGATATTCCGGGCGATTCTCATATATTCTCTCTTTGTCCATCCATTTATTAAAAGAGCCGCAGTGATTAAATACACCGTCTAAAATGACTCTGATGCCCTTCTCATGAGCTTCAGATACAAATCTTGCAAAGAACTCATTAGAAGCGTCCAGATTCGTCTTATCGGCCACTCTTCTTATATATCTTTCCGCCTTGGTGTTGTCAGTCTCCCCTTCTTCTAAAAGGGCTCCGCCGTCGTTTACAATTCTGCCGTAATGCGGATCTATATAGTCATAATCCTGAATATCGTATTTGTGGTTAGACGGAGATACGAACAGCGGGTTAAAGTAAATAACCTCTACACCCAAGCTCTTAAGATAGTATAACTTCTGCCTTACACCCTCTAAATCGCCGCCATAGAATTTGCATACATCGAAGCTGTCGGGATTAGTCTCCCATTTATCCACCTTAGTAGAAGGCATGGAAATGTAATAGTATTCGCCTGACTCTACATCATTAGTCGGATCTCCGTTATTGAAGCGATCCACTAATATCTGGTACATAACCGCACCCTTTACCCAATCGGGCGTGTCGAATCCCGGGGCTATGTAAAATGCGTATTCCCACCTTATATCGTCACATACGCCGTATCTGTCATAGTAAACCGTCTCGTCTCCCTGATGTATCTGGAAGACATATTGAAAAGGATCTGAGCCTACCTGAATCATTACTCTATAATAATCAAACACATCTCCCGCTTCATCTAAGTCCATCGGAAGCTTGTAATTAGGCGTACAAAGAACTACCTGTGCAGATTTACCGTGAGCAACTCTCACACGCAATTTAACTCTGTCATTTTCTTTCGGTTCCCAAGGATTTCTGTATTCTAGTGTTCCATCACTGAATATAGCCTCTCTGTTCATACGTAACTTTCCCTTTCATTCTTTTTATTGTTTACATTATATTTCTTTTATTTTTTATTTCTTAATGTCTGTATATTATTTAATATTATTAATTATTCCATATAAAGTAAAAAAGACAGCTGTCGCTGTCCTTTTTAGGAGAAGGTATTTTTAGTATGGGGTTAGTAAAAATAAATATAATGTATTGGGGGTTTTACGAGTATTATTATATCCACGAATCACTTAGAAGTGTTCACAAATATCACAAAAGCAGTCCGCAGTTTTTGTACAATTATAACAATAAACCCCTTTTCTTCTCCTTTTTTAATACGACAGACTAGTTTGCAAACAGTTCTTCAAACTCTTCTCTTGTAATCTTCTCACGTTCAATAAGCAAGTTTGCACAAGAATGGAGGATTGATTCATTCTCTTTAAGAATCTTCTCTGCCCTTTCATAGCAAGAGCTTACAATACTGCGCACTTCTTCATCTATCAATGCTGCCGTAGAATCAGAATAACCCTTTTGATGCGCTAAATCTCTTCCTATAAATACTTCCTCACCGTTATCATCAAGATTAATCATACCGATTTTATCTGACATACCGTATTTAACAACCATATTTCTGGCCATTCCGGTTGCCTGCTTGATGTCTTGTGAAGCTCCCGTCGTAATATCATCGAAAATTATTGATTCAGCAATTCTTCCGCCAAGCGCTGCCGTAATTTCCTGAAGAAGTCTGCCCTTAGTTACATGCATCCTGTCCTTCTCGGGAAGAGGCATTGTATAACCTGCCGCTCCGACTCCCGTAGGAATAACGGATACAGTGTATACAGGGCCTATATCGGGCAGTACATGAAATAGTATCGCATGTCCCGCCTCGTGATATGCCGTAATCTTCTTATCTTCATCAGAAATAATTTTACTTCTCTTCTCAGTTCCGAGACCGACCTTAACAAACGACTTTCTGATATCTTCCTGAGTGATATATTGCCTGTTTTCTCTTGCAGATCTAATCGCCGCTTCGTTAATAAGATTCTCTAAGTCAGCTCCCGTAAATCCCGCGGTAGTCTGTGCTATCTGCTTTAAGTCCACATCGTCTCCAAGTGGCTTATTCTTACAGTGCACCTCTAAAATCTCTTCTCTACCTCTTACATCGGGAATTCCTACAACTACTTTTCTGTCAAATCTTCCCGGACGCAGGATAGCAGGATCTAATATATCTACTCTGTTAGTTGCAGCCATTACG
>JAIKVT010000258.1 GCA_024685495.1 Lachnospiraceae bacterium | reverse complement strand
ATGACAGGATGGAGACTTGGATATGCCTGTGCGCCTGAAGTAATTATTAAAGAGATGCTCAAGATTCATCAATTTGCAATTATGTGTGCACCGACTACAAGTCAGTATGCAGCCGTAACAGCGATTAAAGAATGCGACGGTGAAGTTGCAGATATGAGAGAAGAGTATAACGACAGAAGACGTTATCTTATGAAACGTTTTAGGGAAATGGGACTTCAGTGCTTCGAGCCGTTTGGAGCGTTCTACGCATTTCCGTCAATTAAGCAGTTTAATATGACATCGGATGAATTTGCAACGAGGCTTCTTAAGTCGAAGAAGGTTGCGGTTGTACCGGGCACTGCATTCGGTGAATGCGGAGAAGGTTTCCTTCGTATATCGTATGCATATTCGCTTCGCAACTTAAAAGAAGCATTAGACAGAATAGAAGAATTTATTGGTGAGTTAAGAGAGGAATAAGATGTCTCTTAATATTATATTATACGAGCCGGAGATTCCCGCTAACACCGGCAACATCGGAAGGACTTGTGTCGCAACGGGCACCCGCCTTCATCTGATTGAGCCCCTTGGATTTATCATCAACGACAAGAATCTGAAGCGTGCGGGAATGGATTACTGGCAAGATCTTGACGTGACAATTTACGATGACTGGAATGATTTTACGAAGCGCAATCCTAATGCGAACATCTTCATGGCGACGACTAAAGCGAAGCATGTCTATTCGGAGGTTAGTTATAAGGATGGTGACTTTATAATGTTTGGCAAGGAGAGCGGGGGTATTCCTGAGGAGCTTCTTGTCGCGAATCCTGGGAAATGTGTAAGAATACCTATGGCGCATGACACGAGATCTCTTAACCTGTCTAATTCAGTCGCAATTTGTTTGTATGAAGCTTTGCGTCAACAGGAATTCTTAGGACTTACCAAAGAGGGAGATTTACACAGGCTGTCATGGGAATAATTAAAGCAAAAGACGTCTCTTATCAGTACGTTAGAAGAGATGAAGATGACAATATAGAAGATATTAATATCGCTCTTGATAAAGTCAATCTTGATGTTGAGAGGGGCCAGTTTATCTGTATACTTGGACATAACGGCTCGGGTAAATCAACATTTGCAAAACATATCAATGCCCTTCTTACACCGAGTGAAGGAACGCTTTACGTCGACGGAATTGATACTTCCGATGAAGACAGGGTGATGGATGTAAGACAAAAGGCGGGAATGATATTTCAAAATCCCGATAACCAGATTATAGCCAGCATCGTTGAAGAAGATGTGGGATTCGGACCTGAGAATATGGGAGTTCCTACAGATGAAATCTGGGAGAGAGTTACTCGCTCTCTTAAAGCGGTCGGCATGTGGAAGTATCGAGAAGGTTCACCTAATAAGTTATCCGGTGGTCAGAAGCAAAGAGTTGCAATAGCAGGAGTCATGGCAATGGAGCCACAGTGTATCGTGGCAGATGAGCCGACGGCTATGCTTGATCCAATCGGTCGTTCGGAAGTTATTGAAGCGCTTCATCAGCTCAATCGTGAGAAAGGTGTAACCGTTATACTGATTACTCATTACATGGAAGAAGTTGTCGAAGCCGATAAAGTATTTGTCATGGATCAGGGAAAGATTGCACTTAAGGGTACGCCGAAAGAAGTGTTTTCACGTGTAGACGATCTTCGAAAGCTATCATTGGATGTGCCGCAGGTTACAATGTTAGCTTACGAGCTTAAGAAGGAAGGTCTTGATATTCCAAGCGGAATACTTACGAGACAGGAACTTATAGATGCACTTCCGACACCACCCTATAATTAGATTGGAACATATATGTCACTGATATTAGATAAGGTCTCTTATGTATATTCTCCGGGAAATGCGTATGAGAAGACGGCACTTAACAATGTGTCTTTAAAAATTGAAGATAATGAATTCCTTGGAATTATAGGACATACCGGCTCCGGTAAATCTACGCTCGTTCAACATATGAACGGGCTGCTTAAGCCTACATCAGGAACGGTTTATTATAACGGCAAGGATACATCTGACAAAGATTTTTCCAAGAAGGAGCTTCGAAGCAAAGTCGGAATGGTGTTTCAATATCCTGAGCACCAGCTTTTTGAATCGACCGTATTTGAAGATATATGCTTTGGACCGGCTAATCTCGGACTCAGTAAAGA
>JAIKVT010000254.1 GCA_024685495.1 Lachnospiraceae bacterium | reverse complement strand
CAGAAGCTGCCACGGCGTCTCGTGATTAAGATATATCACATACTGCGTGCCATACATCTCATCAAGCTTATCAAGTATCTGCGCAACCCTCTCAGGATCAACTTTCTTTCTTCTTTTTTTCCGCTTCTTAACAGTTGTATTACTTTTCGTTGCCATATCTTTAATACACATTCATTCTTGATTTGCACACCCTGCAGTTCACATCCCTCCAAGATGCACTAGGGTTATTTATATTGCGACTGACGATACAATTACTACATAAGTCTTCCCTAAGGATATATATAACATTTCCCATTGGGATGCATTGCACACCGTGTAGTTCACATCCCTCCAAGATGCACTAGGGTTATTTATATTGCGACTGACGATACATTATATACTATTAGTGTAAGCTTAGGAAATGTTAATAATTAATTCAGTTAGGAGATTTTTTGCCAAGGATGGCAAAAAAAGAGTCCACTGAGCCCGGATGGCGAATTGGACTCGGTCTCCGTCCTGACTTTATTAAAGAGAAAAATATTAATTATTTACATTTCCTTAGCGCAACACTACCCACGTATATAATGTATCAGTCAGTAGCAAGAAATCAATAACACCCCTAGTACGTCTTCCTATGCTTAAAAATCGTACCCTTCCAAATACTCGGATGGAACAACATCAGCATCGGGAAAATCTCCAATCTGCCGGCCAACATATCGAATATGAGCACCCATTTGCAAGGGGTACTGAAGAGGCGAAGTTAGATGTAGGGCCGACCATTTCAAGGCCGGGTCCGATGTTGTTAAATGTTGCTACGACAGATGTAAATGTTGTTACGAGGTCATGTCCGTCAAGCGCTATTAATACGAGCGAAATGATGAAGATGAACGCGTAAGTTATGAAATATATTGTGACGCTTCGAAGCGTCTTAGTGTCGATGACTTTGTTGTCCATTCTTATTGTCTTAACTTCCCTTGGATGAAGGAAAGAGTTGATTTCACGGATAAATACTTTGAAGGCAATGCAGACTCTCGATACTTTGATTCCGCCGGCCGTACTGCCTGCGCAGGCGCCGGAGAACATAAGAAGCACCATGATTACCCGGGCTATGGTTGGCCAGGTGTTGAAATCAGCCGTGGAGAATCCTGTCGTGGTCACGACGGAAGCAACCTGGAAGGCTGAATCTGTGAGTGCCTGAAATGCTCCTGATGAAGATTTATATATGCTGATTGAAATTATAATAATTGATACGAGAACAATGCTGAAATATGCTTTTACTTCCTCTGTGTTAAATGCTTTTTTGAAACGTTTGAATATGATAAGCACATACACGTTGAAGTTGACGCCGAAAAGCAGCATGAATATAGTTATAACCCATTGAGAAGCAATAGGATAGCTTCCGCAAGAGGTGTTCAAGATTCCGAAACCACCTGTGCCGGCTGTTCCGAAAGCCATACATATAGAATCGAATACAGGAAGTTTTGTAAACAGTAATACGATAAACTCCAGTACCGTCAAAGAGCCGTAGATTACGTATAGAAGACGTGTTGTATTTTTAACCTGGGGCAAAGCCTTGTCGACTTGCGGTCCGGGTGATTCTGCCTTCATAAGATTGACATTCGAGCCGCCTGTAAGAGGAAGCACTGCGAGAAGGAAGATTAAGACTCCCATACCGCCAATCCAATGGGTGAAGCTTCGCCATATAAGCGATGTGTGAGACAATGCTTCGACATCGTCAAGAATACTTGATCCCGTAGTTGTAAATCCGGAAACCGTCTCGAATATTGCATCTGTAAAATTAGGAATTTCGCCTGTGAAAATAAAAGGCAGCGCGCCGAATAAGGATAGGAAAATCCAACATAGAGCGGTCGCGACGCAACCTTCTTTTATATAGAAAATGTTATTTTTGGGTTTTATCAGGGTAATTAAGAAACCGATTACAAATAGAAGGCTGCCAATAACTCCGTACACGAAGCCTTCTTTTTCGTGATATACAAAAGAAGTAATTACAGGAACTACGAATAACACTCCTTCAACTCTGATAAGCTGTCCAACGATGTAGACTATCATTCTGAAATTCATTTTAAAACCCTCTTATACATTTACTAAACATAATAGGTAAATCGGTCTTATTATGCACAACTTGCATTTTAGAATAATTATAGAAGATAGTCAAGACTTGCCACATTGAAAAACCAACGCTACTATGGTAAAATCTCAAGAGATAATTTGGGCTTTTATAAAGCTTTAATATGTTTGGGAGGAAATAATGATGAAATACGATTATCTTGTAGTAGGAGCCGGGCTCTTTGGAGCAACATTTGCATATGAAGCAAAGAAGAGGGGCAAGACGTGTCTCGTAATTGACAGAAGAGACCATATTGCGGGAAATGTGTATACTAAGGAGGTTTCCGGTATCAACGTTCACGTTTACGGAGCGCACATTTTCCATACATCGGATAAAGCGATCTGGGATTACGTGGGACAGTTCGCTGAATTCAATAACTACATCAATTCGCCGATGGCTGTCTACAAGGATGAATTATATAATTTGCCATTTAACATGAATACATTCAGCAAGATGTGGGGAATTAAGACTCCCGCTGAAGCTAAGGATATAATTGATAAGCAGAAGGCTGAGTATAGCATTGACGAGCCGAAGAACTTAGAGGAGCAGGCGCTCTCGCTCGCAGGTAAAGACGTATATGAGAAGCTCATCAAGGGTTATACGCAGAAGCAATGGGGCCGCAAATGTACGGAGCTACCCGCATTTATCATTAAAAGACTCCCGATGAGATTTAGATATGACAACAACTATTTCAACGACAGATATCAGGGTATCCCCATGGGCGGATATACTAAGATTGTCGAGAAGATGCTCGACGGAATAGATGTTAAGGTTAACGAGGATTTCTTCGACCTTAAGAAGAGTGGCAAGCTTTCGGACGGTACGGAAGTTGAGTACGACCGCATTCTGTTTACGGGCCAGATTGATGAGTATTTCGAGTCTAAGTTTGGACCGCTTGAGTATCGTTCCGTTCGCTTCGAGACTGAGGAGCTTGACACTGACAATTATCAGGGAAATGCTGTTGTGAATTACACGGAATACGAGGTTCCTTACACTCGTATTATTGAGCACAAGCATTTTGAATTTGGCGAGCAGCCGACTACGATTATCTCAAGGGAGTATTCTTCTGAGTGGAAGCCGGGCGTTGAGCCGTATTACCCTGTTAATAACGATAAAAATAATGCTTTATACGAGAAATACGCGGCAGAAGCTAAGCGTGAGGGCAACGTAATATTTGGCGGTCGTCTCGGCCAGTACAAATATTATGACATGGACAAAGTTGTTGCCGCAGCACTTGATTGCGTTCGAGAGGAATTCGAATAATAATGGATTATATTTACGCTAAGTATAAATATTCCGGCAGAATCAAATTAATAAGGATGTTAGCACTTCTTGCGGTGGTCGTGGGACTGTTTTGCGTGGGCATACACAAAATATTCGGCGACGCCGTATCTTTAGGTTTTAACGTATTTGCGTGGCTTGTGCTAATTATTGGAGCGCTGCTTGTGCTTATAATCGGCTACCTCGAGATTTACAGGCAGTCGGACATCGGAAAGCTATATCCCGTAATTGCGCTGACTATCGGAATCATATTTATCCTAATCGTGCCCGCCTTCGAGACGCCTGATGAGCAGGACCATTTCGGAAGCGCGTATGATTTGTCTAACACCTGGCTTGGATACGGCGATCCTGTTTCGGACGGCGTTGCAAGC
>JAIKVT010000202.1 GCA_024685495.1 Lachnospiraceae bacterium | reverse complement strand
GGAGAGTCTGAGAAATATAAGTGGGAAAAAGACGGTAAATTAATCACTATATATGTTGAGGAAGACGGTAAAGAAAAAGGTCATACGGCGGTTCTATCCGATAACTATTTCACACTTCAGTGGAACGTCAACGGTAAGGCAATGGAGCTGATTTTCGCTAAGCAAGGAACTGATGCGGCAGATCCTAAGAAATATGTGCCTGAAAATACTATCGCGTCATCTCAGACAACACCGCAAACAACTGATGGTTCTTCACAGATAAAGAAAAATACTAACTCGAAAAGTAATACGCAGAATTCCGGTTCTTCCTGGGATAGTTGCATAGGCACATGGAAAGCGACAAGCGGAACGGCTGCGGGACAAGAGGTAACGAATCCTGATTTCTTGGCGACATTTGTGCTATCCGGTGATGGCACGGTAAGCCAAACAAGATACCATAAAACAACTTCGGGAATCTGGCAGTATGAGGGTGGCGAGGTTACAATTATTATATACGATGCAGAGGGGTCGTCATATAAAGGAACAGTATCCGGCAATCAAATGAGGCTGTCAGGTGATGATGGACAATATGATATAACGATGGTTTTGTCGAAGCAATAATTATTTGCAGAAATATTGACAAACGAACCATACTATAGTTCTTCACAGAACTCATTAAAGGATTTAACAAGCAAATGGTGCTTAAGCCCGATATTTACGCCCGTCTCATTATGCGTAAGATATACGGCGTCTTTTGTAATAACGATATTGATACCGTTATATTCGTATGTCTTACTGTCGTTGTCTTCAGGTATGCTATCCGGATGCTCCACAAGGGGTACTGCATTTTCCTTCATCCTGTCATAACTATCACATAGCATAGAGATTTCGTTTGTATCGGTGAGGTAGTGATATATACTGTTTTCCTCGGTACCCTTGATTTGTAAGCCGGTAATAGCATGACCCTTTGGATTAATAAATAATGAGTGTGAGAAAATGTTGCTAAGCCGTGCGTGTTCAAAGTAGTACGGCTCCACCTTTCCCGTTTGATATAGGGGAAGCCAGGCTATAATTGCATTAGTCAGCTCCGGAGTAGATCTTTTGAGATTGTGAATAATAATAATTTTCACACCCTTTTGAATAAGAAGTAGCATTGAATTCTGCCATTTTGTGAAAAACTGCGAATCTTCCGTCATCCATTTCATAGAGCTGTCTGAGTAGAGGCAGAGATAGCGCGGCTCTTTCTCCAGCGCTGTAGCGAAGAATTGCTCAACGGCTTGTCTTAGACCTTCATTTCCAATATAAGACATGGGGGCATCTACTTGTTTTGCCGGAAGAATAAAATTCTTCGACCTTCTGAGCTTTTTTTGCTTAGTGGTCGCAGTGACAGTAAATGTCTCAAGAATGCTTTTTGTGTTACTATCTCTTGGAACAACGATGGGTGCGTTGTAATCGGTAAACCATTCTTGGAACGAATCTCTGTTAAGGTTGTCTTTTTTTATTCCGCTTGATTTGCTGATAAATGAATAATCTTTGGCGGACTCAACTCTATCCCATAGTTCATTTGCCAGTTTGAGAGAGAAGCTCGACGCGGGATTAACATCCCTGCCACCGTTCCTGTATCGGCTGATGACTGCAGGATCACAATTAAGCTTCTCTGTTATCTCTGCATTGGAAATGTTAAATCTGTCAAGAAGAACATTTATCTTGTAAATGTATGTCACAGTATCCCCGTGTTTATCAATTACATATTTTGCAGGCATATCTTCATACAACCAATCGGTTATCCCCGTTTTAAAGTCATCGGATGAAAGAGCTATATCAACGCCTGTAATCTCGCTTATCGTATTAAGTTTATCGTTGTCTTTTGCATAACGGTAAATGCCGTCAATTAATTTTACGACAGATGCACTGTGCTTGTTGGGGATTCGCTTGCCGGAAGAAATGTGACTTATGGATGTCCTGTCAATATCGGCATATTCAGAGATAGCTAGTTTGGTAGCATTAATTTCTTTTATCAGTTCGTTAATTCTATCATTTAACATGACTATACGCCTCCGATCTTTAACACGCTATTAGTGTATCATTTCGGATGAGAATTGTCTATTTTACGAAAAGGATATTTGCTTGCGTGACATAAAAACTCATAATTGAGATTTTTGTCAATGTATTGATTTCCAATAAGAGGATGTGATAAAATTTTATTATATATTGTAGTGGGGGTTTGTAAGAAGAAAGGGGAGAAACTATGAAAAGAAGTAAAACGATTGTTGCAGTAACAATGATAATGATGCTATCCCTCTTGATAACGGGATGCGGATGCTCGTTATTCGGCAAGAAGGTAAGCAAAGAAGATGCCGCCATTATGGTAGGTATGTGGGACTTGTCTAATGTAACTATTGATGGCAAGCAAACTACTGCGAAAGAACTCGGTATTTCGATGTCATTTGAATTCTATGATGATGGC
>JAIKVT010000142.1 GCA_024685495.1 Lachnospiraceae bacterium | reverse complement strand
TTACACATTTTCAATAGATTAATTCAAGATGCCGTGATGTGTCATCGGGCTTGTTTCTGTTAACGGGAGGAACTTATAGCCGTTGGCTTGTCCCCACTGAATAATTTGTTCTACGGCGTTAACTGAGAATTCTTTAATATCATGCTGTAATACATGTGATACGTTGTTTTTCTGAAGTCCCGTGATAACGTTAGCGACAACCTGTTCAGTGCTGGTAGTTTCGCCGGCGTCTCCGCTTGAAACATTCCAATCATCATACAGATAGCCACGATTTGTCACTTCCTGAGTTAATGTTGTCATAATTCCGGGGCTATATTTTTTGCTTACGGTATTAGAACTTCCGCCCGGGAATCTCATGAGTTTTGGCTCTTTACCGGTCTGAGTCTTAATTAAGTCTTTCATTTTATTAAGGTCAGCAAAATATGCATCTACACTTGAATAGATTTCATTATACTCATGTGAATATGTATGAATTGCAACTGTATGTCCGCGTTTTGCTTCTTC
Source organism: Lachnospiraceae bacterium (assembly GCA_024685495.1). Classification (GTDB taxonomy): domain Bacteria; phylum Bacillota; class Clostridia; order Lachnospirales; family Lachnospiraceae; genus RUG191. The sequence goes on along the minus strand of JAIKVT010000142.1, from coordinate 2,510 downwards.
TGCTAATAAGTATTCATGTCCCGGATAAGCATCTGTTGTAAAGAATGTAACCTTAACATTATACTTGTCTAATATGTCGAGAAGCTTTTGCGTATAAGGGCCGGGGCCGTCATCGAATGTAAGATATACGATTTTGTCTCCCGGATTAATAGTTTGGGCTTCTTCAACTTTCTTAACATTGACAGTTCGTGTAACAACTGTTTCGTTTTTGCTTGAGTCGGCTACTTTGTATGTAAGAGTATATGAGCCTTCTTTGTGTACATCGACTGTACCTTCTACTGTTATTTGTGATGTGAGATCACCGTCTACATTGTCATTTGCACTGTATCCGGGATCTGCAAAGTCTTTGTCAAGAGGCCATGTTATTTCATTTCCTCCTTTAAGTGTGATTGTAGGAGCAGTCTTATCAACAACTTTAATTGTTATATCAATAGTTTTTGTCTTTCCCTCATATGCGGCAGTATATGATACTACATATTCGCCCATATGATTTAGGTCTGCTGTTCCGGTCATCGTGGTTTCTGCGGCAGCACCATTCTTATTACTTCTTAAATCCGTATATAAGGCGGTAACTTTAGGCAACTGACTGGTACCGACTGATACCTCGAGAGTTGATTTGTTAGATATGCTTGTTCCGTCTTCTGCTGTAAATGAGAATTTGTAATACGAGAAATGGATAATGATAATAGAAATAATTGCAAGTAGTGCGACGCATATTACAGATGTAATAATTACTTTTTTTGTTTTTGAATTCATTTCTATCTCCCTTCGGTAAACATTATACTGTAATTTGATATTTTTTTCACTAATTTTTATAAAATAAATTAAGTTTCGTATCTTAAATGTATAATGAAACACTAAAAGAAATGTGTTATTATTATAATCGTGGTTTGGCATAAGAAAGGAAACAGATTTTGAGTATCACAGCAGTTGGATTTACAATCTTTTTTATACTGTCAATTATTTCATATTATATAATCCCCGTAAAATTTCGATGGGGATATCTTATAATACTTAGTTTTGTATATATTTATTCGATAAGTGTATTTGGCGGATTGTTTATAATCTTTACCGCCACCATCACATATTTTACAGCCAGATTAATAGAAAAAAGCGATAATCATAAGAAGGCATGGCTAATATGCGGCATGGCTTTATCTCTTGCCGTGTTAATAATTTTAAAATATGTATTAGGAATGGAAGTATTTAATCATGATGTAACATTTATGGGTGAGGTATATGCCTATAAAATCTTTATGAGAAATTTCATTGTCCCGGCTGGTTTGTCTTATTATACGCTTCAGGTTTTATCATATATGCTGGATGTATATTGGGGCAGACAGAAAGCAGAGACGAATTATTTTAAGATTTTGCTTTTCACATCATATTTCCCACAGATGGTACAAGGTCCCATAAGCAAATATTCGGAGTTGGCTCCCGAACTTTTCAAAGAGCACAGACTTGATTGGCATAATATCAAATACGGCTTGCAATTGATGCTCTGGGGATTTTTCAAAAAGCTCGTTGTAGCCGACAGAGTAGGTACTTATGTAACACAAATATTTACGGATAATCCCGATGTTCCGCACGGCGCTACAGTGTGGCTTGGATTTATATGTTTTGGTGTTCAATTGTATTGTGATTTCAGCGGAGGAATCGATATTATTCGCGGTGTATCACAGTGCTTTGGCATCAATATGAAGGAGAACTTCCGTCAACCTTATTTCTCACTCTCTATCGGAGAGTTCTGGCGAAGATGGCACATTTCCCTTGGACAATGGATGAAGGATTATATATTCTATCCGGTCTCAATGTCACGTTGGCTCGGTAAGACTAAGAAAGGTCTTAAGAAGGTCGTATCCAGGAAGATGTCTAACAGAATAGGAATGGCGATTGCGGATGTGTTCGTATTTATATTCGTAGGTGTATGGCACGGCCTGGGCACCAATTATCTGGCGTGGGGTCTTTATAATGGTATTATCTTGGCGATTTCCGCTATTTTGGTCGATGTGTATGTCGTTTGGAAGAAGAAGCTTCATATCAACGATCAGTCTAAAGGCTATAAAGCATTTATGCTAATCAGATCACTTTTCCTTATAACACTTGGATGGGTATTTGACTGTACCACATCTATGAAGGATGCGTTTGTAATGGTTTATAACAGTATAAGATTTGATCTTACTGATTTTACATGTCTGGAATTGCAGCATTGGGATTGGTTCATCCTGCCGCTTGGAATCGGACTTGTACTTCTTGTAGATATATTGCATGAAAAGAAAATCTCGATTAGAGATGAACTTAGTAAGAAAAATTACTGGTTACAGGTGGCTGTGTGGGTCCTTTTAATTCAGGCCATAGCTTGCTTTGTATCAGTTTCATTTGCGGGAGGATTTATGTATGCGAACTTTTAGACGAATCCTTGGCTTTGTATTAACATTTGCAATAACACTCGCATTGATGTCGCTTCTTTTGACCCCGCCTTCGGGAATCAGAGTACTTCTCAATCAGGC
>JAIKVT010000134.1 GCA_024685495.1 Lachnospiraceae bacterium | reverse complement strand
TGATCAGCCACCTGAAGCTTGTCCTATATGTAAGGCACCTGCTGAGAAGTTCAACAAGCAGGAAGGCGAGATGACATGGGCAACAGAGCATGTTGTAGGCGTAGCACAGGGTGTTAGCGAAGACATCATCGCTGATTTAAGATCTAACTTCGAAGCTGAGTGTTCAGAAGTAGGTATGTATCTTGCAATGGCAAGAGTTGCTCACAGAGAAGGTTATCCTGAAGTGGGATTATATTATGAGAAGGCTGCTTGGGAAGAAGCAGAGCACGCTGCAAAATTTGCAGAGTTATTAGGAGAAGTAGTTAAAGACTCTACTAAGAAGAACCTCGAGATGCGTGTTGATGCAGAAAATGGCGCAACAGCAGGAAAGACTGATCTCGCTAAGAGAGCTAAGGCTGCCAACCTCGATGCAATTCATGACACAGTTCATGAGATGGCAAGAGACGAAGCAAGACATGGCAAGGCTTTCAAGGGCTTATTAGACAGATATTTCGGCTAAGAAGTTAACCCTTAAGTATTGTTAATGGCAATAGTGCCGATAATACAGTAAATAATTAAAGCTTCAGGAACTAAGCAGACAATGTAGTCTTATAGTTCTTGAAGCTTTTTTATTATGGGAAATGTATGGAGTAATGAACTCCTATTTATCTGGGAAATGTGTGGAGTAATGAACTCTTAATTACCCTTCATACTCTCTGGCAAGAAGCGAATATAGGAAATGGTCTCGCCACACGCCTTGGATCATAAGCTTTTCTCGAAGTAGAGCTTCTTTCTTGAAGCCTAATTTTCTTAAGATGGCAATCGAGGCTTCATTGTCGGGAAGAACCATGGCCTCGATTCTGTGAAGTCCTAAGTCGTTAAACATAATATTGATGCCGGCTCGAAGAGCTTCCGTACAATATCCGTATCCGGTAAATGCTTTATCCATTCGATAGCCTACCTGGCAGGCGGAATATATTGGTTTTGCGATATTTCGAAAGCATACGGTTCCGATAATATTATCGGGATCTTCTTTACGATAAATCCAGAATCTGACTATAGACAGCTGTAACATTTTCTTGTATTCATATCGTAAAATGTTGCGATGATGGTCGAGTTTATAGAAATTATCTACATCTATCGGCTCAACGGCTTCGAATTCTTTGGCATTATGAAGGTCGAAGACGAGTACGTCTTCAGCTATTTCTTCACCGCATATTTTAAGAAGTAATCTGTCTGTCTCATATACAAAGTTCATAAAAGCCTACCCTCAGTTACATTCACAAAGTTTATAAAAGCTTACCCTCAGTCTAAAGCTCTCACATCAACATTTCCAATATCAAAACCACGAAGAATCGCAACAATTTCTTCAAACTCCGAAGCAGAATATGTAGAATAACCCTTACTTATTACCTGCTCCGACTCCTTATAGGGCTGAAGATAATAAGCTTTGGCACCGTTAATCCACTTGCCAATATCTTTAAAGTCTTCCTTGTCGTGAAGTTCGCGCGCAACGGTTGTTCGAAATTCATAGTCTATATCGGAATTTTTGAGAAGTTCTACAGATTCTTCTATAGGTGAAATGTTAAAATTTTGCATGCATGCCACCTCATTATAACGAGGACGGCTGTGCTTAATATCCATTGCGACATAGTCAACAAGCTTCTTGTCAAGCAACTCTTTAAGCATTGTCGGATTGGTTCCGTTAGTATCGAGTTTTACGAGCAGACCTAAGTCTTTAATCTCACTGATAAGATTTGGCAAATCCTTTTGCAATGTGGGCTCGCCGCCTGTTATGCACACGCCGTCTAAAGTCTTTTGACGTTTGGTAAGGTGCGCAAAAATCTCCTCATGAGAGTATGTGTCCATGTCGGAGTGCTTAAGTACCAAATCGCCGTTATGACAATATGGGCAGCGAAAGTTGCATCCGCCCGTAAAGAGGGTAGAGGCGACTTTGCCGGGGTAATCAAGTAATGTTGTTTTCATTAATCCTACGATTCTCATAGCTTATCTTCCTTGAATTTTTATTAAAAATGTGTAATTCTATTATAGATGGAAATCTTACGAATACAGTAAGGCACCACTTGAAAATTATATCAGATTACAAGGGGGAAATCTACATGGCGTTATTTGACGGACTGAAAGGAAGTTCGGGAAAGAACAAGGCAGAAAAAGACGCTGCAAGAAGTGAAAAAGACAAGTTAAAATACATGAGCATGGCTTATAAGGAAGCCGAGCGTGCTTTTGAAGAAGGCGATGTGCCGATTGGTTGCATCATTGTGAACGAAGATGGTAAAGTTGTCGGCAAAGCCTACAACAGAAGAAACAGGGACGGTTCTACTACGAGCCACGCCGAAATTTTGGCGATACAGCAGGCATGTAAGAAATGTGGTGACTGGAGACTCGAAGATTGTGAGATGTACGTGACCTTAGAGCCTTGTCCTATGTGTGCCGGAGCTATATTACAGGCCCGCATGAAAAAGGTGTATATAGGAGCGACCAATTCTAAAGCGGGTTGCGCAGGCTCTGTAATTAACCTGCTTCAGATGGACGGCTTTAATCATAAAGTAGAAGTAGAAAAGGGCCTGATGGGTGATCAGTGTTCTATTTTGATAAAGGAATTTTTCGAGGAATTAAGGCAGGGCGGTGACATTTGAGTAAGACATTAGATTACTATAACAAAAATGCTAAACAATTTGCTGATGAGACATTTGATGCCGACATTGCGACAATAAGAGACCGATTTACAGATAAGCTTTCGTCAAGTGATTTGAGGGAAGCTATTATTTTAGATTGGGGATGCGGCAGCGGTCGTGATGCGCTCGCATTTAAAGAGGCAGGGTTCATCGTTGAGGCGACAGATGCTTCTTACGAACTTTGCAAGATTGCATCTGAAAAAACAGGGATTGCAGTCCGATGTGAGAGATTTGACGAGTTAAAATGTGTGGAAAAATACGACGGAATCTGGGCATGCGCGTCTCTCTTACATGTAGCCAAAAAAGACTTGCCGGGGGTAATTAGCATAGCAAAATCGGCATTAAAACGAACCGGTGTGCTATATGCTTCGTTCAAGTACGGAATATTCGAAGGCGAACATAAGGAGCGAGAATTCACATTTCTTACAGAGGACAGTCTAACAGACATCATAAAAGAAGTGGACGCAGTGGAAATAATTGATTTGTGGAAATCAACTGATGTAAGACGTGGTGTCGATGTTGATTGGTTAAATGTTATGATTCGTAAAATGTGACTTACTGAGAGTAAAAATACGGGAAACGAAATAGAAATCGAAATCGGGAAAAAGGATTTTGAAACTAATTATATAAAGGGAGAATAAATTATGGACAAAAAAGAATACGCAGTACAACTAAAGCATAATCGTCATAACTGTGCGCAGGCAGTGCTTTGTGCATTTAGTGAAGAGCTTGGTGTGTCGGAAGAGATGTTAAGAAAGATGGGAGCAGCATTCGGCGGCGGAATGGGATGCATGGAAGGAACCTGCGGAGCCCTTTGCGGAGCTGAGATGGCACTCGGTCTTAAGAAATATGAAGGAAGACCGGTTGG
>JAIKVT010000130.1 GCA_024685495.1 Lachnospiraceae bacterium | reverse complement strand
TAGAAAACACATTTTCAAAACAACAATATATAGGGTTTACATATAATAATGTGCTTTGATAAATAATAAATATAGGTAGAATTGATAAATTTGTAATGATATAATACTAAAAGTGTTACGGTTTCTGAATAAATTAATTCTTATTAATCTATTAATTATCTCAATAATTTTATTTTTATTCGTTGTATCACTCATTAAAATTTGATTAATTATGTAGAGTTTATATCCAAGGATGATATATTCGAAATAGTAATACAAGTACCGGAGGAAAGAAAAATGGGAAAAATTATTGCAATAGCAAATCAAAAAGGAGGAGTAGGTAAAACAACTACTTCTATTAATTTGTCAGCGTGTCTTGCTAATCTTGGCAAGAAGGTGTTAGTTATAGATCTCGACCCGCAGGGAAATTGTACCAGTGGATTCGGGATTGAGAAGAATGAAATTCATGATACAGTTTATGAATTAATACTTAACAAATGTACCGTAAAGAATAGTATGATGACTGTTGAAGGAATTGATAATGTAACAATTATTCCTTCAAATGTAAATCTGGCAGGTGCCGAAATAGAATTATTGGAATTCAACGAAAAGGAATATATTCTGAAAAATTCTATTGATTATGTTAAGGATGATTATGATTTTATAATTATTGATTGCCCACCGTCTCTAAATATGTTAACGGTTAATGCAATGACAACTGCCGACTCTATGATTATTCCAATTCAATGTGAGTATTATGCATTGGAAGGAATCGGACAATTAATTACAACGATTGACCTTGTACAGAAAAGACTTAATTCAAAACTTACTATTGAAGGTGTTGTATTTACAATGTATGATGGAAGAACTAACTTATCTAAGGATGTTGTGGATAATGTAAAAAATAATCTTCAAGCAAACATTTACAATACTATTATTCCAAGAAATGTATCATTAGCTGAAGCTCCTTCTCATGGACTTCCTATTACAAAATATGATGCCAGATCTGCAGGAGCAGAAAGTTATAAAAATTTGGCTAAAGAAGTTATTGGGGTAAAATAATATAGAGAGAGGGTTTAATCAATGGCAAGAAGAAAAGGCGGATTAGATAAAGGACTCGGTAATGGAATTAATGTACTAATACCGGATAATAATAGTAGCGAAGAAAAAAATAACAGTGGAATAATAGAAGTTGATATTAATAAAGTAGAGCCTAATAAGAACCAGCCTCGTACACATTTTGATGAAGATGAGTTAGATGGGTTGGCAGATTCTATTAAGCAACACGGAGTAATTTCTCCTTTGCTTGTTCAAGATAAAGGTGACTACTATGAGATAGTTGGTGGTGAGAGAAGATGGCGTGCATCTAAGATGGCAGGTCTTAAGACAGTTCCAATTTACGTCAAGGAATTTACTGACCAAGAAAAATTGGAAATTTCACTTATTGAAAATCTTCAACGTGTTGACCTTGATCCAATTGAAGAAGCAACAACCTACAAAAGATTGATGGTAGAATTTGATCTTACTCAGGATGAGGTTGCTTATAAAGTATCTAAGTCCAGACCTGCAATATCAAATGCACTTAGATTACTAAATCTTGCTTCGGAGGTTCAAGAATTATTATCTCAGAAAATTATTTCTCAGGGACATGCGCGAGCACTTCTTGGAATTAAGGATAGTGAAAAACAAGCAGAATTTGCTAATATCATAATAGATAAGAAGTTAAGTGTTCGTGAAGTCGAAAAAGAAATTAAGAAAATGCAAAATGGAGGATCAAATTCTGCACCTGCTAAGAAGAAGGAATTAGATCCGCAACTTGTAGCTGTATATTCCGATTTAGAAGAAAAGCTTAAAGAATCAACCGGAACTAAGGTAAAGATTGTTGCTAAAGATAGCGAAAAGGGAAAATTAGAAATAGAGTATTATAGCAAGGATGACTTAGAGAGAATCGTAGATAAATTACAGCAGTAAATGATATATAGAACATATGTTCTAATATAGAAAGGATAAATTGATGACGGCAATTTTTGATATCATAGAACAAAATAGTGCAATAATAATGATAGGAATGGCTTTACTTATTATAGTCCTTATTATCATTACAATTGTTAATATAGCAAAGTGCTCTTCACTCAAAAAGAAATATAATGCTTTTATGCAGGGAAAAGATGGAAAGTCTTTAGAAGATGATCTTATCTTTAGATTAGAACAAATTGATGAATTAGTGGAAAGTAATGCAGCCAATGAAAGAAATATAGATCTCTTATTTAAGAAAATGGGGATTACATTCCAGAAGTATGGAATTATTAAATATGATGCTTTCGATGAACTTGGCGGAAAACTTTCATTTACACTTGCAATGCTAAATGAAAGAAATGACGGATATATTCTTAATGTAGTTCATAGTCGTGAGGGTTGTTTCAGTTATGTAAAAGAGATAATCGCCGGCAATCCTATACTTGCACTTTCTCCGGAAGAGCAGGAAGCTTTAGAAGATGCATTATCTAAAGAATAGAAGAAACATTTTTATACAAAGGTTATCAATAACAAAATTCAAGTAATTTCAAAGAATATAAGTAATTGAATTATGTATCAACTATGAGCAGAGTTTTTTGCAAAAACCCTGCTCTTATTATATAATGGGAAATGTATTTAGGAGACTTATGCATAAATATTTAAGATCAATAGGATTTAAAGATATAACAAAAGAAAGATTATCTGAAATTTTTTATAGAGCTTCGAAAGATCCGACAGCTTATGAGATGGCTATGGATTCAGAAGGAAATGAATTCTCAGAGATTAGGTATGAGGTAGCTCCACATGCCGGAATAGCAATTCGTGGTAATTATGATGAAAATGATAATTTTACCGGAGAATATTATTTTCCATATTATGAAGCTGTACTTCAGTCTTCAACTTCGACTGTTCATATAATCAGACAATCAGACAGAGAATGTTACCAGGGAGTGTGTGAAGATAACAATGTAGCATTTGATATTATTTTTCATTTGCAAAATATGTTACCTTATCTTCAAGCGTTTGAGAGTACAACTACCGTTGCCCCAGCTAATGTTAGTTTGTGTGGTCTCTCTTTGGAAGCAAAAATTATAATGCCGGTTTATACGGATGAGACAATTAAGGCAAAACGCTATAAAGCGAAAGTTGCCAGAGATAATTGGATGGCTAAAGCCAGAGAAGGTGATGCCGGCGCTTATGAGAAGCTAACAATGGATGACATGGATAAATATAGCATGATATCCAGACGAATTCAGAATGAAGATGTACTGTCAATTGTAAGTTCGACATTCATGCCCAGCGGAATAGAGAATGATAAATACGCAGTCATCGGAGACATTGTGAATTATAAAACCATAATTAATTATATTACAAAACAAAATGTGTATGTTCTCACTATTGATTGCAACGACCTTAAGATAGATGTGTGTATTAATGAAGAAGATTTATTTGGTGCACCTGCTATAGGCAGACGATTTAAAGGAGTTGTCTGGATGCAAGGTCGATTAGACATATGATGAAAAATCGTATATAGCCTATTTTTATAATGAATATAATATAGGTACTTTTTGAATTTTTTAAAAGGACCATTATATTATAGATTTGCCCTCTTAGTTAAATGGATATAACAAGTCCCTCCTAAGGATTAGTTATCAGTTCGATTCTGGTAGAGGGTGCAAATTATGATTGGAGGGGCGATGCTTTTTGTAAGCTGATTTCGCCCTTTCGATTATACAAAGAAAAAGCTGGGGGAATTCAAATGAAGAATGAAAAATCCGCAACCAATGAACGTGAGGAATCTCTTGAAGTATCTGTACTGAAAGACAAAATTAAAATTGCCTTTTGCAGTATAATACTGGTACTTCTCATTTTAGCAGAAGTATATTCTATGATCTACTTTGGAATCATCGTAGATATCGCAATCGGAATACTAATCGCCGTAGATGTATTCTTCTTAATTAGTTTTTCGCTAAATCTCAGTCAGAAAAACAAACAAGCAGAACAAAAAGAATATCAGGAATTGTATAGAGCGCAGAAAGCTTCTTATCTTGTAATAAGAAAAAGTTTTAGTGAATTGCAAGATAGAATAGATGCCCTTGAGACGAAAACGGCTATACCTGCTGATGAAATAATAACTGCTCAAAAAGCAGTAGCAAAGGTAACAATTAGCCGAAGTAAGGAAAATACTGACGCACTAATGAACTCTAATGATGAATTAATTAATCATTTATTCTCATTTGAGGAAAAATTAGATTCTAACAATCAGAGTCTTATAGAAAAGCAGGAAGAATTGCTTGGTGCAACAAGAGAAGAAATTCTTGAAAAAAATAAAGCGCTGGAAGAAAAAGTTGAAGCACTTAATGCTATTATTGATGGAATGCAAAATTCGGTAAATGGTGTTCAGACATCAGTTACTGATATTAAGAAAAATATAGCAGATCTCGAAGCAAGAGAGCCTGTGGTACAAATGGTAGCAGCTCCGACACCTGTTCAAGCAGTAGCACCAGCCCCGGCAGTAGCTCCGGCTCCTGCTCCGGTACCGGAACCGGTGGCAGCAGCACCTATTCCAGAACCGGTAGCTCCGTCTCCTGCAGTTGAAGCGGCACAAGCAGTTGCACCCGCACCCGCACCTGCCCCCGAACCTGCAGCAGTACCGGCACCTGCCCCCGAACCGGCAGCAGCGGCACCGGAAGTAGCACCTGCCCCCGAACCGGTAGCACCTGAACCTGCTCCGACACCGGAACCGGTAGCAGAAGCAGCGCCGGCAGCAGATCCTTTTGCAGATATTGACACATCAGATCCAAATAAGCAAATGAGTCCTGATGATATAGAAGCATTGCTTGCAGCAGCGAATAGTGCAACAGAAGAAGCAGCCGCAGCAGCAGATGCAATGGCAGAGGCAGAACCGGAACCGGCACCGGAACCTGCCCCGGCACCCGAACCGGTAGCGGCAGCACCGGAACCTACACCAGCTCCGACACCGGAACCGGTAGCAGAACCAGCACCGGCAGCAGATCCGTTTGCAGATATTGACACATCAGATCCAAATAAGCAGATGAGTCCTGATGATATAGAAGCATTACTCGCAGCAGCAAATAGTGCAACAGAAGAAGCAGCTGCAGCAGCGGATGCAATGGCAGAAGCAGAACCTGCACCTGCACCAGAACCTACACCAGCTCCGACACCAGAACCGGTAGCGGCAGCACCCGAACCTACACCAGCTCCGACACCGGAACCGGCAGCAGATCCGTTTGCAGATATTGACACATCAGATCCTAATAAGCAGATGAGTCCTGATGATATAGCGGCGTTACTTGCAGCCGCAAATAGTGCAACAGAAGAAGCGGCCGCAGCAGCGGATGCAATGGCAGAAGCAGAACCGACACCTGCCCCGGAACCTGTCCCGGCACCCGAACCGGTAGCGGCAGCGCCAGAACCTACACCAGCCCCGGCACCGGAGCCTGCGGCAGAAGCAGCGCCTGAGCCGGCACCAGCCCCGGCACCTGAACCAGCTCCGGCAGCAGACCCGTTTGCGGGAATTGATACATCAGATCCGAATAAACAAATGAGTCCGGATGATATAGCGGCGTTACTTGCAGCCGCAAATAGTGCAACAGATGCAGCGGAAGCTGCTGTAGAATCTGCGCCAGCGGCTGAAGCTGAACCAGCCCCGGCACCGGAGCCTGTGGCAGAAGCAGCGCCTGAGCCGGCACCGGCCCCGGCACCGGAGCCTGCGGCAGAAGCAGCGCCCGAGCCGGCACCTGAACCAGCTCCAGAACCTGTAGCAGAAGCAGCACCCGAACCTGCACCTGCAGCAGAAGAACCTGCTGCTGATCCGTTAGCGGGATTAGACACATCAGATCCTAATAAAATAATGAGTGCAGAAGAAATACAAGCACTTTTTGCCAATTTGTAAAAGCAAATTAAGAACTAGAAAATGGATATCGATGTACTTAAAGTACATTGATATCCATTCTTTTTTATATGTTAGATAATATTAAAATTTGTTCTTGCAATTTGTAACGTATTCTTATATAATAGTCTTTGCGTCAAAGAGACGTGGAGAAATGCGCGATTAGCTCAGCTGGCAGAGCACCTGACTCTTAATCAGGGTGTCCAGGGTTCGAACCCCTGATCGCGTAGTAAAAAGACTATACCTTATGTATAGTCTTTTTTGTTGCATTAAATTGGTTTTGCAATCAGTTTATGTATGGGATTGCCAAGTTTAGAGAACTTCGCTTCATATTCAGTCATTATGTTGCCTTCATTAAGAGTCGGCTCATTGTGTAAGTCGTACGTATAATTACACATTTCCCAGAGGGGGGAATCATTAATGGTTGATAGCGAGTAGTCGAACAGATTCGTATTATCTGTTTTGAATTCCAATAATCCTTCGGGAGATATTATTTCATGGTATATCTCGAGGAATCCCGGGGCTGTCAGACGCCTCTTTGCGTGACGATCTTTTGGCCAGGGATCCGAAAAGTTAAGATAAATCTTATTAATTTCATTCTCATCAAATATCTCTGTTAATTCTCTTGCATCCTCACATAAAAATCGGAGATTATCCATAGGAGCTTTTTCGAATCGGAGTACTGCTTTATAAAGAACAGAAGAATAGCGCTCGATTCCAATATAATTAATTTCAGGAGTTTTTTCGGCGAGAGTTGTTATAAATTGACCTTTACCCATTCCGATTTCGATGTGAAGAGGATTGTTATTGAGAAAAAGGTCTGATTGCCAATGTCCTTTCAGGGATTTGGCATCATTTATAACATATGGTGAATCATTGATGTATTCATCCGCGCCGGGGATATTTCGAAGTCTCATAAAATTCTATTAATCCAAAATGTTTGCTAATAACGATTGGATATTTCCTTCCTATATATTATCGGTAATAAATTATAACATAACTATTGATAAATGTGTGGTTTAGATTTATAATAACGACATAAAAATTGTCGTAAAATGAGAAAAAGACAAGATTTTTGAAATTTAAAGACATAGTAGAACAAAAACGACAAATATGAAATAGAAAATCAAAACCTAAAATCAGCACAAAGCAGGTAAATCAGCCTTAAACAGAGGCATATGATTAAGAAATAATTATGATAAGGAGAAGCATATGGATCCCATAAGAAAAAATCCGTCCAGAAAAGAGTGCGAAGACAGTATCAAGAGAATCCTTATGACAGAGGTTTTGGAAAATGGTAAGAATTCGCATTTTAAATCTGCAAAAGATTTCATGAGTTATTTTGAATCTTTATACCCGCCGGGGGATAGTCTCAATAAGCAGGTTCAGCGCGCGATAAAATCTTTGGATATGCCCAAAGATGAAAATGGATTTTTCATTATTAACAAAACCGGCGCCCAGATGGATGAGGATAGGGAGATTGGTAAGATGCTTCGGACAACTCAGGCAACGCCTATGAGCCTTAGCGAATGTGATACCCTTTTTCTCAAGACAGATAGGAAATACAAGGATTACCTTGTAACTCTTATAGAAGAATCGGAGACATTTCGTGGAAAATATGTCACAATAGTGAACTCTACTGAGGGATTGATATTTTACACGGAGAATAAGACAAATCTGGAGACATTAATTAACAGCTTAATATAAGAAAAGATACCATTGAAAAGTAATATTTGATATAATTATTTTGCCACTTATCTGATATTAGGTTGGCAAAAAATTTGCTCATAAAATGCGCATTTCCGGATAAAATAAACTAATTTAAGGAATACACATTTCCGGATAAAAAATAGATGCGCAACTTTTAATAATATTCAAGGAAGAGAAAAATGTTAAAAAAGTCTAGAATTTCAGCAATTATCCTATCATTAATTATAATAAGTACGTTTTTATATAGCGGAAAGGTCCGAGCTGCGGAGGCTTGGCCGAGTGATGTTGATACTCTCAGCAGTGCAGCTATAGTAATGGATGTACATACGGGTGCTATATTATATGAAAAGAATATCGACGCTCAGTACTATCCGGCCAGTATCACGAAGATTTTGACAACGCTTCTTGCGATAGAAAACAGTAATTTAAGTGATGTAGTAACATTTTCTCATGATGCGGTTTATAAAAATGAAGGGGATTCCTCGCATATCGGTCGTGATCTTGGTGAGCAGATGACGATGGAAGAATGTCTTTACGCCGTAATGCTCGAATCGGCTAACGAATGTGCTTATGCGGTTGCCGAGCATGTGGGTGGCGGCGATGTCAATAAATTTATACAGATGATGAACGATAGGGCGAAGGAACTTGGATGTACGAATACGCATTTTTGTAATCCTAACGGACTTCCTGACTCAAATCACTATGTGTCAGCGAGAGATATGGCGATAATCAGCCGCGCTGCATACCAAAATAAGATATTTGATAAGATTACGGGAACGAAGACTTATACGATTCCGCCGACAAATAAGCACGCGGAGCCGACTCTTCTTAACAATCACCACGCAATGCTTAACTACTATCAGACTAATAAATATTTGTACGATCCTTGTGTCGGTGGTAAGACCGGATATACGAATGATGCGGGTGCGACGCTTGTTACTTATGCTAAGAAAAACAATATGACGCTTGTGTCCGTCGTACTTCACGGCGATACGCAGACATATTATACGGATACGACTAATATTTTGGAATATTGCTTTGATAATTTTAAGGCTTACGACTTATCGTCTCAAAGCAGTACCGGAGTTGATAATCTCGTCGGTAAGCTGGGACCGCTCAACAGTGATTCAAAATATATTATGAAAGGCGAGGATTCTAACGTAATCCTGCCGAATTCTGCAGATTTTGCAAATGTTACAGCTAAGCTTGTACCTTCTCAGAAAGAAGATGTGGCTGCACAGATTCAATATTATTATGCTGACAGATTTGTGGGTTCGGCGGACCTCGTATTCCTGAAAGCTTCAGATGTTCCGTATCCTTTCCATAATATAGATGAAGTGTATGGCGGCAGCGGAATAACTTATTTTAGAATTGACTTCAAATTAATATTAATTGTACTTGGAATAGCTGCGATAGTATTTGCGGTTAACAGGTTCATGAGACAGAAATCAGGCAGGATTTTACTCAAGAAAAAGAGAAGAAGAGATGGTAAAGTCAGAAGAAGACCTAAGACAAAATATACTACAATTAATAGAAATCGAAAGAAGTCAAGAAGACGCAGACGATGACTGAAAAATACGCTTACCGACAACTTAGGAATAAATATAGATTAATAACGACAAAAAATTTATGAAAATTGTCGCAAAAATAAAATATTAGACATTTAGAAAAGTGAAGATAGTTGTCTGACAATTATAGTAATATAATAAAGTTATCTGACAAAAGGGGTAAAATATGGAAGCACCGTTTCCAATGAGCAGAAGCGAAAAGAAAGAATTTGAGTTCGAAATGATTGAGAAATTGATCGAACAAAATAAGGGGATTGTTCGAACAAAACAGATTACCGATTTGGGAATCGACTATCGAAGAATCATTTCGTATGTAGAAGAAGGCCGACTCATTCGAGTTAAAAGCGGATACTATGCGATTAATCTGGAGGCTCAGGATGAGGAAGAGTTGATTGCCGGGATGTTTCCCGACGGAATTCTTACGATGGAGTCTGCTCTTTATTACTATGGATATCTCGAGGTGCGCCCTTTTGTATGGAAGATTGCCGTAAGCAAGAACACTTCGAAATCGAGATTTAAGATGGACTACCCGGCGCTGGAGCCTTATTATTCAGAGAAAGAAGTGCTAAGTCTTGGTGTTACCACGACAAAGCTTGGCAATTCTACGATGAAGATTTATACAAAAGATCGCCTTATTTGCGATGTTCTAAAATACGAGGAGAAAATGAAGCGCGAAGATTTCAAGAAGGCGGCGCTTTCATATATTCAGGACGATGATAAGGACGTATCTTCTCTAATGGATTGTGCCGCTAAGCGCAAGGTGCTTCGTAAGGTGCAAAATATGATAGGTGTGTGGCTGTAAATGTTAAACCCCAATCTAATTAAGAAAAAATCAAAAGAACTTGATATACCGTTTGATAATTTGCTGATGGGCTGCTGTCTCGAAGAGTTGCTAGTGTTTATCTCTGAGAATAATCGTGACGATTTATGGCTAATCAACGACAGGTCGCTCGGACTTGAATCTTACAAGCGTGGGTTCAATGATACCCTGATTGCAGCTTATAACGGCGAGGATGACATGGAGACTTTCATGCGAAAATTGTCCCTTTCTGTCGTTTCGTATTTTATGAATCTTGGAGTCAAGGTCAAGACGGAGTTTTTAGCGGATAATCATATCCAGTTTCTTTTGCAGATTCTCAATATGGAGGTCCCGGTCATTTTAGTGGTTCAGGCCCCTCGCGAAGTTAACACGTTTCCGCGTGAGAAGTCGTTTAACTTATCTCTTGAAAATGCGAAAGCTGTCCACTACATGGAATATCCCCTTGAGGAGAAGGCTGCGGAATTAGCATTTGACATATTAGACAAATTAGAGCTACTCAACGAGATGCATGAATATATAGATTTGTACGATTTGCTTAAGGCCGAGACTGTTGAAGGCAGGAAGGTTGAGGAATCTTTGTCGGGGAAATGTAAAGAAAAGCCCGGGTTTGATATGGCAAGATTTGAGAAGCTTCAAAGCTACAGTAATTATACTTATATGAAGAAGAAGTGGAAAAGGCTGAAGCGTGCCACAAAGCGAAACGATCTCGAATGGGAAGAGGTTCACGGCCTTGTCGTGAAGTTTTTAGAGCCAATATATAAAGCAATCGTCGATGAAGAAGTGTTTTTCGGAGACTGGATCCCCGAAATTGCGAGATTTTTGGATTAAATTATGGATAATCTTAGCAAAAGATTAAAAGAATACAGTAAAAACGGTGCGTATCCCTTCCATATGCCCGGCCACAAAAGGCAGTTAGAAGGCGCGTATCGCTACGATATAACCGAGATAGAAGGGTTTGATAATTTAAATAACCCAACAGGGATCATTCGTGAGATGAATGAAAAAATTGCGAAAATATATGAATCTAAGGCCTCTTTTTTCACTGTAAACGGTTCAACGTGCGGAAATTTGAGTGCAATCTCGGCTGTAACGGATTTTGGGGACACAATTATCGTCGCCAGAAATTGCCACAAAAGTGTGACAAATGTGGCTTATATTAGGAAACTAAATATAGAGTACGCAGTTCCCGACATGGCTAATCGAACTTTAATCGGACCGATAAGTCTCGAAGAGATAAAAAGTTCGGTTTCTAATTTATCCACAAAGGGGATTGTTCCGAAAGCAGTTGTTCTCACAAGCCCCACTTATGAGGGATTCGTGTCAGACATTCCAAAAATTGCGGATTATCTCCATTCAAAGAAAATTCCGCTGATAGTCGACTCGGCTCACGGAGCGCATCTGCATTTTGATGACACATTTCCAAGTGATCATATAGACAAAATCGACATATGCATTATGAGTGCGCACAAGACACTGCCGGTTCTTAATCAGGGTGCCATCGTCCATGTGAATTCCGATCTTGTTGATGCGGAAAATGTGATGAAATTTTTGCGGATTTATCAGACAAGCTCGCCGAGTTATGTGATTATGGAGAGCATGAGTTACGCATTAGAGATTATAGCTAAGAAGAATCGCTTTAGCAGGTACATTTCGAATCTTCGCCGGTTTTATAAGGAAATAAGCCCTCTTAAGGCACTTTCAGTCGAGCCGGAAGCGGATAATCGCGACTTTGGTAAAATTGTAATCTATACTAACGGCTATATGAGCGGCGAGGAGCTTTGTAATCGTTTAAGAAGCGAATATAATCTTGAATTGGAAATGTATAACGATGCCTACGCTCTTGCAATGACGAGCATCATGGATAAAGACGAGGCTTTTGATGAATTAGCGCATGCACTTCTTGAGATAGATGAAGCGGTAGCTACAGATATTAAGCTACAAAATAGTGGCGAAAGCGACGATAAGGACAGCTTAATAGGAGGCAGCGGAATTAACATTTCCCATAAAGAAAAGACACCGTCGGCGTCCTATTTCTTAAGGCGGCATGCTAAGAAGTGCGAGTCTTATGAGATTTCGGGGAAATGTGTATACTTGCCCATAGACGAATGCGAGGGCAAAGTTGCAGGAGATGCGATTATCGCGTATCCGCCGGGAATTGCGATTATAATGCCGGGAGAAGTAATTGATCGGCAAGATATAGATTATATAAAAGAAAATCCGAATCATATAGAAGGTTTGTATGACGGGAAAATGTGCATTTGGCCAAGAGACAATTGAGGAGATAAAATGTTATTTTGTATAATGGGGAAAAGTTCTACGGGAAAGGACACAATATTTAAGCGGCTTCTTTCGGATGAAAGCTTAGAACTTACTAATCTTGTAAGCTATACGACACGGCCGATTCGTGAAAATGAGGTTGACGGCGTGGAATATCATTTCGTAGATGCAAAAAGACGGGATGAGTTAGATGCTAAGGGCAAGATTATCGAGCTTAGGCGATATGATACCTGCTATGGTCCGTGGGATTATTTTACGGTAGACGATGGAGAAGTATTAATTGATGAGAAGGATTATCTCATAATCGGTACGCTTGAATCATACCAAAAGATACGTAACTACTACGGAAAAGACAAGATTATGCCGATATATATAGAAGTAGAGGATGGTGTTCGGCTTCAGCGCGCCCTTAACCGGGAAAGGAAGCAGAAAAATCCCAGATACGACGAGATGTGCAGGCGTTTCTTAACGGACGGAGAAGATTTTTCCGAAGAGAAGTTACAGGCAGCGAATGTAGATCGCGTATTTATAAATAATAACATTATGCACACCGTGGCCGAAATCAGTAAATACATAAAGAGTGCCAGATCGGAGTAAACTATGGATATAAAGGTTAATAATGTAGCGCCTGTCAATCAGGTGTCGGATACGACGCAGGTTGAGCAGACTGATGATAAATTTAAATTTACACTTGTATCTAAGATAGATGATGCCAATCTTCAGAAGAAGTTGTCCGGTCTCATGGATCAGATTAATGAGCAGGGCGATAAAATTGCGAAGCATATGGATATCGGTGATATGAAGAAATACCGCGAACTTGTTAAAGAGTTCATGAATGAGGTAGTAAATCGCTCGCATGAGTTTTCAAGAGAGAATTTCCTCGATAGGAAAGGTCGTCATCGTGTGTACGGCATGATTCGCCAGGTTGACGATAATCTCGACGGTCTTGCGAAAGAGCTTGTTAAGGAAGAAAAAGATCACATCGCGATTTTGGGACATATCGATGAGATTCGAGGACTTTTGCTTGATATTTCGACCTAGGGATGATGTATAACAGATTGGACTTAGTAAAGTCGTATAGAATTAAAAAACTAAGCGTAGCAACTAAGATGGTCGCTACGCTTTTTTGTGTTAATTTTGAATGTATGCCATTATGGTTATATACATTACTTACTTTTCTGCTGAATAAAACTCTGTCTTTGACGTATTTTGTTGAATCATAACAGAACTTTGGTTAAATGTTTTCTGCAATTCTGCTGCTGCTTTATGAACCTGATCGAGATTCGTATCGCTTAATATAATTACAAGTGTGTATTCGTGTGCGATACTGCCGTCATCGTTCTTCCATCCGCCCTTTGCTTCCTGCACCGTAAAGCCGTCAAAATAATTTGCAAGTATCGTTTCAGCCTTATTTTTCGATTCTTCTTCGCTAAATACAGGGCTGTTAGTGTCTTTGTCATTTGTTCCTAAATACATTACGTATTGTATTTCTTCACTTTTTGCAGTTGTCGTTGAATTTGCTTTAAATATTGCAATGCACGATACGACAACGGCAATTATGCTTATAACAATAGCTACAATTCCTAATTTTTTACCCATAATATAGCTCCTTTCCATATGTTTGATAACGTATGAAGTCATTATAACACATTTTCAAAAAATATATAAAAATGGCAATTACGACTTATTTTTGGTAATATAGTTTTGATTACAAGGTAAATTTTAGGAATGGGAAATGCGTAGAAAAATATTTATTGTACTGACAATCATATGGATGGTAGTAATTTTCACATTTTCTGCAAAAAATGCTGACGAGTCCGGACAGGACAGCTACATGTTAGGTCATATGATAGGAAAAATCGTAATAACTGATTTTGAAGACCTGCCGGCAGAAGAACAACTGGCTTTTGCAGAGAAAATAGATTATCCAATAAGAAAAGCGGCTCATGTTACGGAGTATGCGATCTTGGGATTTTTTGTGATGGGAGCCATATATAGTTCACGGATGAGGTGGTATATACAAGCTTTGATTGCTTGGACCATAGCTACACTCTATGCGGCAAGTGACGAATTTCACCAGCGTTTTGTACCCGGAAGAAGCGGAGAATTTAAGGACGTATGTATAGACAGCTGCGGTGTTGTAATTGGCGTCGTAATCGGATTATTGATCTTTATGAATTTTTATAAGAAAAAGAACGAAACAAAATGATAAAGGAAAAGGAAAATATAATTAACAATAAGGAAGCAATGAGATAGTTTAATAATATATGTAATAAATTTGGATTATAAATGTATGATATAAAAAGACGATATGGTATAATGCATTAGATACTAGTTAGTTCACGACCTGAATTGTCATAAACGAAGGGAGGAATAGTATGTTTTGTACGAATTGCGGAATGCAGTTAGATGATAATGTAATTGTATGTCCGAATTGTGGAACACAGTTAGGAGAGGCACCGCAAGTTCAGCCACAGCCGATGCAGCAGGTTCAGCCTCAGCAACAGATGACAGAGCAACCGGTTCAGCCACAGCCAATGCAGCAGGCAGAGCAAGCTCAACCACAGCAGCAAGTTCAGCCACAGCCGATGCAGCAGGCACCACAGCAGGCGCAACCAATGCAACAACCTCAGCAGATGGGAAACGGTCAGCCGATGCCTGTACCGACACCGATGGCGAACAATATGCAGCAGCAAAATTACGGTGGCCAGCAGCAGAATTTTAATGCTCAGCAACAAAATTACAGCGCGCAGCAGGGTCCAATTAATATAGATCCAATGAGAAATGTGCGATTTAGCCCTGACGAACAGGGTATTTTAACAAAAGGTTGCAAGAATGTAAGTATATGTTATTTGATTTTTGCAATTATATGCAGCGTATTTGCAGTTTTCTTTTTAATAATGTCGATTGCATGTATAGCAGAGATAGATTATGTGGGTGTAGCGGATTTGATTTACAGTATCGCTTGTTTACTTGATTTCGGAGCGGTCGCAGTAATATTCTTTATTAAGTTTGCAGAATACAAGAAGCTTGAAAAGAGTGTAGTGGGCGACACATCAATGATCATTAACAAGTTTAAAAATTACAATGTAGCACCCGGAATTATACTTAGTGTATTATTCTTTATGCTTGGTCTTGTACCTGTTTTAATCACTGAGAATTCGATTAATAAGCCGATTAAGAGAATGCTCTCTTCACTGTAAGATTTGAAGCGGATTATAGAGATTATGCCTCCTTTCTGGTTGGAAAGGGGGCATATTTATTTTTGGAAATGTGAATATTAGCGGAATCGTGGCTTCGATTATAGGATTTACGCTTGTATTTGGAATTTCTGTATACAATATACTAAAGACCGGAGTAAATGCAATTGACAAAGGTCAATTCGAGGCGGCTTATGCATTAGGACATTCGTATTACTCAACATTTTACAGAATAATTCTGCCTC
>JAIKVT010000126.1 GCA_024685495.1 Lachnospiraceae bacterium | reverse complement strand
ATCTTCTTTTTCAACATGTTCTCTTTCTTCTGCTATCTGTTTTCTGGCATCTGTCAAAAACTGTTCCTCCAACGGTGGATCCATCCTCAACTTAACGCCATCGTCCGACACCTCATAAATGGAATCAATCCCCTCCGCCGGATTTGGAAATTCTATCTCAGAAGTATTCATCTCAAAGGAACCACGGTTATCTTCGAGCTTTCTCAACCTGATGTTTTCCTGCCATCTTTCTTCTCCCGGGCACATAACATAGATTTCAATTTCAGCATCAACTGCTTCACGTATCGCATCAATGTATACAATTCGCCGCTTTGCCTTAAATAATGTCTGTTCAGCAACAACATCATTGCCCTGCTTAAGATTTTCAATAATGTCACTTAGGAGATCATCATTTGCCCTCATCAAACATCTAAATTGAACTGGCATAGGCATCATTTGTCCATATCCGGACTCTTCATACGCCTTCTGCTGATAATCATAAATATTTAGGATTTCAACATTCTTATCTGCAAAATTATGGTTGATATAATATGTTTTTCCGGAGGCCGTTGCTCCAATAACAAAGGTCACTTTTGGCATATATTACTCTCCCTTCTGTTAATCTATTTCCTTTCGATTCACTTCTCTGAATCTACCCCTTATTGAATCTCATCTTCGACCCGTCATAAAGCCTTTCATATCCATCAACAATTTCTGATAATGAACGCGGCTCATAACCCATATATGGCATCATGCATCCCACGTTATACGCCCGAAGGATCTTATCCCCGGATCTTCTGTCAAAAAAGTCCTCGTTATTCATATCTTTCAGGCATTTTCTGAAATAATACTCTTCGATAGAATTGTGAGCATGACCATATAACAGGATCGAGCCATAATGTTGGTCTTTCCACATAAGTATCGGATAATGACAAAGCACAAGCTTCTGGTTTTTCCCATCAAGCGTATCCCGGATCTCTTTGTAATCACAGATCTCATCAAAGAGCTGCTTATAACGAAGATCCCTGATATCATCATGGTTGCCCCTGATCATGACCTTGTGACCTTAGCATTCCATTTATCTTTAATAATTGTATGCATCTGTTTCAGCTTATCAAATGGTCGGTCATCAAAATCTTTCCCGGCTCTTGTCACATTCTTATGAAACAAATGCAGATCACTGATGTAATACTTCATTTGATTACTCATTGCTTTATTTCCTCTCCATTAATTATATCCAAGCTACGCTGTCGCTCCTGCTCAATCACTTCTTGCGTACGCTTTTCAATAACTTTAGGCACATCATACCAAAAGTACATAAGTTGTTTCTTACTAATCTGTGGCACCTTCTCTAGCACCTCTTCAATTAAGTATCCACCGCCACCGGAAGTATCTGACTCATATCCATCAAAATTTGCAATGGCATCTATGATTTCTCTATAGTATTTGCCATATAGTAAATATGCTTCGTATCGCTCCACCTTAATCCTATGCTCTTCCTCTGTAGTTAAATTATGAACTATCGTATTCCTGTTACCAAATTTATGAGAATTGTTATTTGCATATTCTAAAGCATATTCTTTTGCTTCATCCTTTGTCTTGAAGCATCTCAAAAAATCACCGTGATCCATCATTGTACAATCATTCAGACAATTCCATCTAAAAAACGCAAGTTTTCGACTTGGTGTTTCATAATTTTCTACCATTTTACTATAACTATACTCGCCTTCAGGGTATTCTAATGGACCGCAGAAACAATCATAGCTTCTTTCAAATAATATGTAGCAGTCTATTCCGTCACCCTGATGTGTGTGCATAGGTTCTCTCTGATGCGCTTGACACTCGATAGTAAATTTATGTGCAACAAGCTTGTCCTCATCCCACTTTGCAATTATTGCATATTCTGTGTAATCCGGATCATACTTACCGAGATTTAACGGCTTCCATTCAAAATGCTCGGGAAGAAATTTAACTTTTTCATGTTCTTCTTCAGCTTGTTTAAGTTCGTCATCTCTCTGCCTTTGTACCTCAACAGCTTTAATATAATCATATCTATCAAGTTCATCCGTTCCCATTGCTTTACCTGCAATCTCCGGAAGAAAAACGAATTCATTTTTATCGCTCTTACCTTCTAAGACATTCGAAAGTATCCCCGCAAATGACTCATATAAATCATCTCTAACGCAGCCCGAATATAAGCTCTGTCGTACAAAATGCCACCCTTCGTCTTCTATAGCATATCTATACCGATGTTCTTCCTCATCAAATGATTCTACTCTCCGTAACATTGGATGAAGATTATCCTCAAGCTCATATTCGCTAAAAGGTAATCCTTCAAAGTCCAGACAATATTCTTTCTTGTCTTCAGTTATAAGCCATAAATCACCTGCTCCGCCAAGTCCTGACGAATGACAAATAAAGAAACATACAACTTTATTCCATAGCTCCTCGTCTAAATCCTCCAAATCAAAAGTCTTATCTCCATACATATTAGTTCTCCTCCCTTTCTCTCGCTATATATAGTAGTTCCATCGTCATTTGTCTCGTCTCCTTTTTTATGAACGTTCCTTAATAGCATCCAGAAATAACATTGTATCAATAGCAGGGGTTCTTGAAGCGTATGTCGCATTTTCAATTCCTTTTCCCTTCGTATCTAAGAACCGTTCCCACATATTATTGTAATCATCAAATCCATATTGATTATCATCAAGGATTACATATTCTTCAACATCAGGATGTTCTTTTAAGTAATCATTAATTCCCTCCTCTCTCTGACTTCCCCATCTTTCTTGGGTTTTTCCTAGTACTTCTATGTCGTATTTCTTAAGCGATTCAACAAGATAAACGAAGTCTTCGTCATCCGGTCTCATATTCTTCCATGTGGTTGTAAGTACAACTCCGTCAGCTCTATTTTGTCTCATCGCGTGACTTAGTAGCGATATCCTTGATTCCTCAACCCCATAGTATTTGGCAGATGGAGTTCTAACACACGACGTCCTTGTATTAAGTACACCATCAACATCTAGAAACACAACAAAACTCATACGCTTTTCCTCCTTCGTGAATATCAGACTCATATTTTTCTTTACACATATATTATGTAAATCCATTTCCTCATTATTCTGAGGAAATGGCTCTTTTGCATTACTATTTCTTATTAGCAGAAGAATAAAACTCCTCCCCTGTATCTAAACAAAGCGCCGCCAATCTTCCTCCCAGCGCAAATGCTCCGCAATCGATTACTATATTATTCTTGTTCCGATATATGAATCCGGGATTAGGATTATCGTCTATCACTTGCGTCGGAGTGTGTCCTGTCACAATATATGTGTCGTCTAAATGCTTTATATTATAATCAGGTCGCATCCATAACAACTCATGTAGCGAATAATCCTCTATTTCCTTTTCGGGAGAGTAATTACCAAGCCCCGCATGTACCAGTAGATAATCTTTGTTATTAACCGTTACTTCTTCATAAATCCGAAAATCCTTAATAAAGTCTATGATATCCTGTCTTTCTTCAATCTTCAATTTTCGGAACTCTTCAATAGTCGGTTGACTTCCGTTATAATCCCATGTAATCAAATTCTCCAGCATCTTATCATCTAGTTCTGCAATAGATGTGTCTGTTATTTCTTTCATGAGAAAATCAAAACATTCTATTGCCATAAGTTCATGATTACCTACTAAACAAATTACATTAGGCATTTCCATAAGCTTCTTAAGTGTCTTAATAGGATTAGGGCCACGATCTACCACATCTCCCAACACATAAAGCATATCATTTTCATTAAATTCTATTATATCTAGTAGTTCCATGAACATATCGTATTGTCCATGAATATCTGACATTACATACGTAGCCATTATTGGTTCCTCCTATTCAAGAAAGAATACCTTCTACATTATCTAATATACCTCATGCACCTAATTTATCTGCATCAAATCCCCAAACAAAAACTATGTCTTTTACATTCCCCTTATCATCAAATGATACAAAATAACAGTTAAATACTTCTGGCACACCGTTTTCCCATTCGACTTTTGTGTTATTCTTTATATAGAAATCAAATGTTACTCTCTCAGCGTTGTCATCAATCACGCCGGACTTTTCAAGTTCTTTACCCTTAATAACCATTGTATCCTTCGGAAT
>JAIKVT010000124.1 GCA_024685495.1 Lachnospiraceae bacterium | reverse complement strand
TATTTGAGTACGCATGAAATTAATTTATTTACATAAATAACTGGTCATATTTATACGAGGATGAAACTACAAATGGTGAAGCCAACAATCAGGATGTCCTTTAGGTAACTTAGGTAATTTCTCACCCTTGAAGTATGCCTTAATAACATTTCTATGAACACCAATCATGTAACCTGCACATACGAAGAGTCCGATGTAGATAATCTTTCTTACGAACTTGAAGAATTTCTTTCTTCTTGCTTTCTTCCTCTTTCTTCTCTCCATCTCTGCGGCTCCAACGATAGCAGCCTTAACTGCTTCGTGTGTCTCTTTCTTGATTACTTCATGCATCTCGTCTCTATCGATCATACCTTTTATCTCCTTTCATTCATTATATCCAGTTGATAATAACTATAACATTTATGAAGGGATTTGTCTATCTTGATTGTTGGCTTCACCATTTGTAGTTTCATCCTCGTATAAATATGACCAGTTATTTATGTAAATAAATTAATTTCATGCGTACTCAAATATATCCTTTCTTTTTCCATAGAATAAATATATCTTCATCCTCGCCGACCATTCTGTCATATTCTTCCGGCTCGTTATCTCTTAACCAAATCCTTTTCTTTTCTATTTCCTTACGAACCTCTGATGTATCAACGTCCGAATATTTTTCTGCCGCTAAAACAATTTTAATAATATCGTTGCCACATACACATAAATCGTAATTAATATAATCTTTAAATCCCCACTTATCCACTTTTGTTTTTAGCTTCTCTTTGTAGGAAATAAAAATATAATCATCTTTAAACAGATGATTCTCCTTCATCCACGTATATCCCATATCAACAATACCTGAAGTTTTTATATACCCATACATATACCAAATAACCCGACTATGTATTCTTAAATAATCTTCCGGCAAATCAGCTGCTGTAATTTTAGTAGGATATCTCCCATGCGAATATAGATACGGATTATCGATATCACATATTTCACGCCATCCTTTTCCAAATTTTCCTTCCGTATATATTGTTGATTTTATCCTTTTTTTCATTCTCTATTTCCCCTTCTATATTTTTATATTCTCCTGCGTTTCCTTATAATATGCCAGTATTCGTTTTAAAAATCGGATTGAAATTCTACTCATGAAGTTGACCAAGTCCTTCTGTGCCAATCTGCGACAGTGTCTCCATCTGTTTAACAGCAAGTTCTCTAAGCAACACTATTCTTTCGGACATAATTTTACCTTGCCCAATAAGAATTGCGTTATAACTCTCCATATTTGCCAATACGAGAAGTTGATTCAGTTCCGCTTCATCGCGAATATTCCCTTTCATTCCTGGGTTCTCATCTCTCCACTGCTTTGCAGTTTTACCAAAAAGAACAACATTAAGCATATCAGCCTCATTTGCGTATTTATATGAAATTTGTTCCCGAGTCAATTCGGGCGGTATCAGATGGTTCTTGATAGCATCAGTATGAATACGATAATTCAACTTGGCTATCTCGCGGTTTAGGTTCCAGTCAAGAGATAATCTGCTGTTCTCATCTTTCTTTAGCCTCTGATAATCCTCTATTATATACAACTTAAATTCCGGAGAAATCCAAGAAGCAAACTCAAACGCAATGTCTCTGTGAGCATATGTAGCTGCATACCTCCCTTGTTTACTAACAATCCCCATCGCTCCAGTAACTTCTATCCATCGTTTAGGGGTCATTACAAAACCGTTATCCCCCGATTCTTTTTTAATTGCCTCGAATTCGAGGCAATTAAATTCAGGATTGTGTAAGAGTTCCCAAAGACCTATAAAAGAAACTGTGCTTCGATTCCTCATCCAGTTTTGAATAACATAGCCCGGATATTCTCCTTCTCTCCTCTTTGCTATATCTGTAAGAGAAATATATTCATTTTCATAATCACTTGTATAAATTCCAATATCTATACCATCTGCATGTATAGTCTCATTCTTTAATATTTTTGACATATCGCAGACCACCCTCCTTGACATTCTTATCCTTGATGTATATACTATTACCAATGGTAATAGTATAGTGTTACCAACGGTAATTGTCAAGGAGGATTTATTATGAACCATATTTCTAATACTCTTATTCCTGAACGCCTCAAATCAGCAAGAGAACAACAGAATCTTTCCAAAGCAGAAGCCGCAAGGCGAATTGGATTAACTTCTGCATCATACGTCAGATATGAAGCAGGTGACCGTAGTCCCTCTCCACAAGTTCTTATGTCAATAGCAGAAAAGTTAGATACATCTGTTGCCTTTTTATCCGGAGAAACCGATGATATTTCCCCTGATCTAATCATCATTCATAAAAAAGAAGAT
>JAIKVT010000113.1 GCA_024685495.1 Lachnospiraceae bacterium | reverse complement strand
ATGGGGCGTTGTAGGAATGGGTGCAATCGGAAGCAAGGTCGCAGATATTGCGGCTTCTTTTGGCTGTAATGTTGTAAGATATTCTGTAAGGGATAATCCATCTCCTTCTAAATATCCGGCTCTTGATTTTGATGAATTCTTAGCGACTTGTGATATCATTTCGATTCACTGTCCGCTTAATGATGATACAAGGGGCCTTTTCAATTATGAAGCATTTACGAAAATGAAAAATAATGCTATTCTTATTAATGTTGCACGTGGTGGGATGGTAGTTGATGCTGATTTATACAGAGCACTTAATGAGAATCTCATATATGGTGCAGGTCTTGATGTGACAGGAACCGAGCCTATGGATGACAGCAATCCGTTGTCCCGTTATTCGGACAGCACTCGCCTTATTATTACACCTCATATGGCATGGGGAAGTAACGAAGCAAGGGCAAGAGTGGTAACAGAGACAGCTCTCAATATTGAAGCATTTCTCGAAGGTAAAGACAGAAATGTTATTATTTGACAGAAGATAAAAGGAAAGACCACAATGGATTATGAAAAAGAATATAGAGAATACTACGAAAAATCTATGGAATACAAGGCACTTTATCTGAAGGAGGAGTTGACAAAAGAAGCAAAAGAATTGCTTCCCGGCCTTGGCGGAGAGTTTATAAGTGAGAAAGAATACGAACAGATAATAGTTCCGTTTTGGGAGAAGTATGGAAGAAAACCGGATAAACTTTGGTATGATTACTTTTGCTCCGGGGAAAGAATTATCGATCCTAGATTTGTGCCCTCGTATTTTTATTATAGTGAGATTCTTCCGTATGTTAATAATTTACAGTTTTGGCATGCTGCCGCTGATAAATGTATCTTTGATATAACACTGCCCGATATAAAACAGCCTGAGACAGTCTGTAAATGTACGGCAGGTTTTTATTATGATGCGAACATGAATATGATAAGCAGGAAAGAAGCTGTTAATATTTGTTTGTCGCATAAAGGTCAGATGGTAATTAAGCCTTCAATCGGATCTGGTTTTAGTAAGAATATTTATTGTATCGACCCTGATGAAACAAGTGAAAAGGAAATGGAAGAATATTTTGAAAAACTCGGGTCTTATTTTATAGTGCAAAGCAGAATAGAGCAACACTTAGAACTTGCAAAACTTAATCCGAGTACGGTTAATACAATTAGAGTAAATTCTTTAATGACCGATGAGGGTGTCTACATAGCGAGTATGCACATTAGAGTCGGAGATCCGCAGTCGAAGATAGTTCATCAAGGCAGTAGCGGATGGCACAGTTCGATAGAAGAAGATGGAACGCTCAGTGAGAAATTGGTTACGCATAAGTCTGTTTTTTATAAGAACAGATTCGGAGAAGAAAGTATTCGTGAAGTGATGACATGGGGAGAATTACCGGATTATGCAAGTGCCAAGTCAGGATATAAAATCCCGGCTATTGATAAGGTTTGTGAAGCTGTTTGTAAAGCACATAAGCGTCTTCCCCATTTTAGATTTGTAGGATGGGACTTTACGGTTGATACACAAGGTGAGCCTGTATTTATTGAATTCAACCTTGCACCTTCACATCTAAGCTGTCAGCTGATTGTCAGAAAGCCATTGTTTGGAGATAAGACGGAAGAGATTTTGGAGGATTATTTCATACATAAGACATTAAAGAAAAACGACTTAGGTAGGATGCTTTAAGATGAATAAACTATTATCATTAATAGTACCGACATATAATTGTGAGGAATATATAGAAGAGACAACAGACTATATATTGACTGTGTTACCTGATAACTGTGAACTTGTTTTAGTAGATGACGGTTCGACAGATTCCACTCCAAAAGTTCTTAAGAAATATGAAAGTGAAGTTAACCGTGTCAAGATTTCACTTAGAGAGCATGGTGGCGTATCGAAGGCGAGAAACGCAGGTATTGATTTATCAAGTGGGAAGTGGATTGCATTCATGGATTGCGATGACTGCCTTACAAAGAATTATTTTAGTGAAGGCTTAGCTCTTTTAGATGACGATACGGATCTTTATATATTTGGGTTTGAATGGGTAGAATTGCATCGTAATGCTTCTTCGGACAAGGAGAGTGTAACTGAAGAAATTGTCAGCTGTTTGACTCTTAATGACAGAGTCTATGAGAGCGCATCGGATTTTGCGGATGATTATATTCGAAGAAGGAATCTGTTAGTGTATTCTTCATGCAATAAATTCTACAAAAAGAGTCTGATTGATAAATATGGATTTAGATATACAGAGGGTTTGTCTTTTGGTGAGGACAGACTGTTTAACTATGATTATCTGATGCAAACAAGACGCATCGTTACGTCACAGCTGATATTGTTCAAATATATTCAGAGAAATCCTGATTCGGCAACTAAGAGAACTATTCCTCATTATTTTGATATAGTGATGAGGCTTCACCATGCTAAGATGGATTGTATTCTTAATCTGTCTCACGGAGTTTCTTTAGAAGATAAGAGAACGTATGCAGGAGCTGATTTGTCAAAGGAAATGGAGCATTTGATTGATCGCTTCGAGGAACATCCTGAAGAAAAAGAAGAGAATTTATCGAAGGTCAATGAACTTATTTTTGATAAACCTGATGATTTAAGCGGCAGATTTGATGTAATTATCGTATTAGGAAGTGTAAACTGCGGCTACAGGTTAAAGAGAGCTTACGATATTGCCTGTAAAGATCCGGATACGTACATTCTTGTAACAGGTGGAAATGTTCACGGAGACGGAAAACATATCGAGGCCGAATACATGGCTGAGTGTCTGCGCTCATTTGGCTTCTCGGAAGAGAGAATTCTAATTGAAAATAAGGCTGAAAATACATATAAGAATCTTGAACTTTCGATAGAACTAGTTGAAAAGAATATAGATAAAAAGAATCCTCGAATAGGCATAGTTACAGCAGCATTTCATGTTGCGAGAACCAGACAGACGGTAAATAACGTATCTTGGTATAGAGACAAAGATGTGGTATTTGTTCCGGCCTATGGACCAAGCACCAGTCCTGATAACTGGTTTACGAATCCAACCGGAAGAGGTCTGTGTCTCGGAGAGATAGAAAAATGCTACCGTATAAAAGAAGTTGAAGGAGTGGTTCTTTATGAATAAGCTTTTTTCAAAAGTAAATAAAGAAACCAATGCGCAAGGTACAAAAGAAAAAATGTACTATGAAGATTTGCCGATTGATTTTAAGAGAAAAGGGAACTTGATGCAAAGAAAAATCCTAGAGTATCTTCCGGCAATGCTTATTACTAATATTTCTAATCTTTTGCTGATTTCGGTGGATGGTCTTGTTGTAGGTAATATGATTGGTAAAGAAGCGTATGCTTCTGTTAATATTTTCGAACCGGTCAT
The DNA here is from genome assembly GCA_024685495.1 of Lachnospiraceae bacterium. GTDB lineage: Bacteria > Bacillota > Clostridia > Lachnospirales > Lachnospiraceae > RUG191. The sequence continues at coordinate 3,012 of JAIKVT010000113.1, read as the reverse complement.
ATCTCTTATCGGAGCGTTTTCGATTCTTCTTTCGGCGGGTATATCTACCAGCCTTTCAACAGCAATAGGAACTAACTCTCAGAAGGAAATCAACAGAGTCAGAGGTGCGTCTTTTCATTATATGATAATAATGATAGCGTTCTTTACTGTAATTCAGATACCTTTTGTTTATTTCATCATAGATTCATACAGTTTAAATACCCTGATTCATGAGTTGATGTGGCAATATGCAATAGGAATTATGATTGCTACACCGCTTGGCATGGTGTCTACGATAGGTGTTTTTCAACTTCAGATTATCGGGAAAATGAAGGTAATTATGTCATTGTCCCTTATGGAGGGCGGTGTTAATCTTGTTTTGAACATATTATTTATAGGTGTTTTTAATATGGGAATAAGTGGCGCGGGATACGGAACAGCATGTGCTAATTTACTTAGAGCAAGTGCTACGGTGATATATCTTGCGCGCCATACAGACATCTATAGGACATCCGGGTATAAGCCCCGGTTTCGGGACTTTTTGGAGATTACCCGTATCGGAGCACCTGATTTTGCTTATAGTATAATGATGGCGTTTCAGACCTATTGTATGACCAAAATACTCTTGAATGAATTCGGAACCGACGGAGGAGTTATCAAAGGTGTCGCATTCTTTAGCTTAAGCGTGACAAGTGTATTTATTAATGGATTAAAGGGAGCAATGCGTCCTTTAGTGGGATTGCTTTCGGGAGCAGATGATAGGGTAGGACTGAGCAAACTCGTAGAATTTGGCAGTATTTTTTCTGTTATAGGTGATGGGGTGTTTGTTGCTGTCGTAATGTTCTTCCCCGAATTTTTCTTCAGAGTTAACGGTATTACTGATATACCGGATGGTGGAATAACTGCATTGCGTTTCTTTAGCCTGTTCTTTATTGCAAGGGGGCTTAATTCAATTATAGGGTTGGTTTTGGCTAATCGAAAGGATTCTTCCTTTGTAACAAGGTTGAATTTTGTAGGATACGCATTATTGCCGGCGTTAGCATTTGTTATTTCAATAATTGCTCCGGGTCAATGGCTGTGGCTTTCGTATTTGATAACCGAAACATTTATACTTATAGTTCTGATTTTGCGCTATAGTTGGTGGAAGCATAAGGACATATCTGAAGATTATAATAATGATCAGGATATGGTTCTTTATATGACGGTTAAGCCTAATCAGGCTATAACTGCATCAAGGGCAATACGAAAGTTTGCCGATGATTATGAAATTAATCCGAAGATTTCGTACCGTGTGGCACTTTGCATGGAAGAGATGGTTGCTTATGCGAATAGCATCAGGGATATGGACGAGGATAATAAACGAACAAGACAAAAGCGAGCAGGCAGACACTTTAGCACGTCACAAGAAGAATATAGCGTGCAGCTTATGGTTAGATTCAAAGGAAAAAATGCAGCTACATTTACCATGCTTGATGACGGTCAAAGCATACAGCTTGACGTCGATGAAAAAGAGCGTGAACTTACAACCGGTAATTACGAAGTAATTAGAAGGTTGTCTAAATCATTTGATTATCAATACATATTGGATATGAATTATTCGACCATAAGATTTGAGGTATAATATGGCAGATTTAATTGTTGTCGGAGGCGGCGTTAGCGGCTTGTTTGCAGCTATAACTGCAGCGACTCGCGGTAAAGAGGTTATAATTTTAGAGAAGAATGATACGCTTGGTAAGAAGATTTTAATTACCGGTAACGGCCGTTGTAATTTTACTAATGATACGGTAAATGCCGATTGCTACGAATCATCTTCGACGGATAAAGATTCTTTTGTTTCTACTGTTCTTAATCAGTATAATAAAGACGATTTGATTAAGACGCTTAAAGCACTTGGAATGTCTTATTATGTCAGGGAAGGCTATTATTATCCTAAGACCGATGAGGCGGTGACATTTCGCGATACCCTTCTTAATGAGATTGAACGACTTGGTGTTAAGGTGGTTACGGATTTTAACTTAAGAAGCGTCGATAAGACCGATGACGGATATGTTCTAAGTAACAAGACTGACAACTACACTGCACCTAATATATTGATTGCAACAGGTGGCAAGGCTGCTCCTAAGACCGGCTCAAGCGGTGATTCTTATTATTATCTTGAGAAGTTAGGGCATACGATTATTGGGACACATCCCGCGCTCACAACTCTTAAGGCTGAGTATCCGAAGTCTTTGCAGGGAGTCAATGCCTTATGTGATTTGTCGCTTTTTATTAATGGTAAATGTGTGGATAAAGAGAAGGGCTTTATCAAATACTATAAAGGAATGCTTTCGGGAATCCCTATATATCAGTTAAGCCTCAAAGCTATTCCTGCATTAGAAGCAAATGATAAGGTAGAAATAGTTGCGGATTTTTTAAGCGATTCTAATGCTGAATACGCATTTTCCAGAGAAGGGTTAAGCGAATATAAAGCGTTATGTCAATCTGTTAATCCTAAGATAGTAGATGCGTACTACGTGGAAGGTAAATCGCAATTGTTTTATAATGTCAATTATGAGATAATAGGAAACGGTGATTACAGCAATGCTCAGTGCACCTTAGGAGGCGTCAGAATTGATGAGATTAATCCTAAGACGATGGAGTCTAAGATATGTAAAGGGCTCTTCGTTGCAGGTGAGATTGTTGATATATGCGGAAGATGCGGAGGATATAATATTCAGTGGGCTGCATCAACCGGAACTGTTGTTGGAAACAGTATATAATAAGGCGAACTTTAGTCGCATAAATAATGAAGGAAGGTGCATTTACAATGCAAGACGAGATTAAAATTATTGAATTAAAGCAGAATGTTTTTAAAGAGAATGAAGTCAATGCAGACATTATTCGAAAAGAATGCAAGGAAGATGGACACCTTATGATTAATGTAATGTCAAGCCCCGGAAGTGGCAAGACTACTACACTCGTAAGAACTATCAAAGGTCTTCCCGATTTTAATATTGGTGTAATGGAATGTGACATCGATGCGGATGTTGATGC
>JAIKVT010000101.1 GCA_024685495.1 Lachnospiraceae bacterium | reverse complement strand
TGTTTCATTGGATGAAAATGGATATATTTTCTATGAGGTGAAATTTAGGAAAAAAAAGATATCAAAAGAAACTGATGAGGTGGGACATATAGAACTTGAGCAGTTATACAAATAGGTCATTTCTATTGAAAATATAATATTGACAATATACCTACCCCTCAGCTTCACTTCGCATACGCCTTCTGTTGATTAGAAACATCACAACTCCGGCGCCGATTATGACAGCGTAACCTATGATGCTGAAGGCGTCCGGAAATTCTCCGAGGACAATCATTCCAAGAAGCGCTGCGAATAATATATTGGAATAGTCATATACGGATATTTCTGCGGCGGGCGAGTAAGTGTAGGCTTTGGTTATGAATATCTGTCCGACAGATGCAGAGACGCCGGCGAGCAACAGGTATACTAACTGGATGCCGTCAATTGGCACGAAATTAAAAATCATATAAGGCACGCAGGCGAGGCATGAAAAAGTCGAGAAGAAGAATACAATCACAGGTCCCGGCACCTTTTTGAATGTGCATAATCTGAGAAATGTGTAAGCAAGGCCCGCACACGCTCCACTGATGAAGCCTATTAGGGCAGGATATGTCGTGACAGAATCGATGCCCGGTTTTAATATGAACACGGCTCCGATAAATGCGGCTACAACGCAGAGCACCTGATATACCTTTGGCTTCTCTTTCAGAAGAAATATAGAAAAAAGTATGGCAAAGAAAGGCGACAGCTTATTAAGCATGGAAGCATCGCTTATATTAATCTTCGATATTGCATAGAAGTTGCAAAACATTCCGATGGTTCCGAAGGTTGCACGAAATATTAGGAATTTCAGACCGCCTTCACCTGTTGTAAAGCGAATCTTATTTTTTTTCATTATAAATAAAGCTACAAACAGGGCTACAAAATTTCTGAAAAATGCTTTTTCTATTGCGGGAAGGTCACCTGCTAATTTGACAAACAAGGCCATGAAGGCAAATCCTAAAGCGGCAATTATTATGCATATTATTCCTTTATACTTTGCCGGTAAATCTTTTATTTTTTCTTTTTCTTCGTTTATTTTGTCCATTTTTTCAATTTATTTCTTTCGTAATAGTTTCCTCTTTATATTTTATTAGTAAATGATATGAAAAATTTAATAAAATATGATAGTTTCTATAAAAAATGTTATGAAAAATACTTAAATTGTGGTATTCTTAACATAGAAGGCTAGGTCAAATGATTTAAGGGATTTAGGTTTAGTTTCCTTGAAGCAAATTTTTTTGACGACTGATAGGGGGCGATGGAGTCGTGAAGATTTTAAAATGTATATTTCTTACAAAATACAATAACCTCGCTAAATATAAGAAGGTTAATGAGCCATATATCAAATATAGAAGTAAAGATAACTTTTGTGTCACATTGTTTTGTGAATTAGAAGAGGGTGAGACAAAAGAAGATCCTTACAATGATATGTGTGAGAAGTATAAGGTTAGAACAACCGGATACACCAGATATGCAGAGGTTAGAAACAAGAGGTTATGCTTATACGAATTAGAAGGTTCTTGTGATTCGTTAGCAGACAATAAGAAAGCGATAAGTACGGTATCAAAATTTGCAGGAAAGAGAATCTTTAATGCAGAGGTAGGGGAGTTCTTAGAATTAAAGGTAAAGGCGTTGCCTGAAGAAGAGTTGAAAGATCAGACTAGTTATGAAGAATTATTTAATTTGTAGTATGTCAAAGATTTATGAAAGCGAAAGCTTTCATAAATCTTTTGTTAAATATGAGAACTTTATAGATTGTTCCGAAATACCGGGGATTAATTGTTATGCCGATAAAGAGGCGATTAAGAGCTTACGAGATAAGCTAAGCGAAGCTGCACCCGAAGGCATACATTTTATCGACTCCGGTAATTTTCATTATATGACATATTTATTCTTAGAAAAGATTGAGAGAGATTTTGAACTTGTATTAATTGATAAGCATCCTGATTGTAAGATTCCGATGTTCGAAGAGCTTGTATCATGCGGAGGCTGGGTTAGAGATGCAATTTTTAATCTTTCGCATCTTAAGAGAGTATATATGATAGGAACAGATGAAAGTTTGCTCTATGAATTAGACGACTTAAGGGAGCGAAAGGAATACGTTACTGTTGTAAGAGACGTGTCTGATTTTAATGTGCAATTCCCACTGCAAAAAGGGGTAATCGATAAAAACTCACGATTGCTTGAACAAGATTCGTTTAAAGAAGGTAATAATAATCTTCCTATCTATCTGTCAATCGATAAGGACGTTCTAGATAAATCTGTCGTTACGACTAATTGGGACCAGGGCGATATGACATTAGAGGAGCTTGACGAATGGATTGCAAAGCTTAAGAAAAAAGAGATTATAGGTGTCGATATATGCGGAGAGTGTGACATTCATGATTCAGACGAAGCTTATAATAGAAGTAATGATGTCAATTTGCATCTGATTTCGGCTTTTTTAGAAGATTAAAGAGTCGCAAAAACATTTCCCATATATAAAAAATGAGGTTCTATTAGAGGATTAAAGAGTCGCAAAAACATTTCCCATATAAAAAATCTGAAGTTCATTGTACATTCTGTACAAACACAGGCATTAAATAAAGTAATAATGCACAAAATTCATTTCCATTTAATTAACCCCTTGAAAAAAATACAGTCCCGATTTATAATTAATTAAACCTGTTAATTAATTATGAAAAGGGGATTTATATGATTACAGTTAAGACACTTGAGCAAATGAAAGTCAATGTAGGTATTGGTACAAACGACTTTACCATGAGTAGAGGAAGTTTCGTATACAAGAAGGATTATACCTACACATCAACACTCAACTTTGTTGACAAGAGCGAAGAAGGTAATACGACTAAGTTGCACTTCAACGATCCTGACAAAGGGGATGACTACTATTTCAATATCACTGAAGAAGACGGTGATATCGAAGTGACATGTGAAGGCGGTAATCCTGATATTAACAGATATTGGGTATCCTTTGCGGCTAATTCTGAAGAGCACATTTACGGATGTGGCGAGACATATTCTAAGTTCGACTTAAAAGGTGAGACCGTAAGAATATGGGTTGCAGAGCATCAGAACACTAACAGAATCGGCAAGAAGCTTATAAGAGAATTGTTCGGAAAGAAGCCTAAGAAAGTTGTTCCTTTCAAACAATTTGAAAGCTATTATGCTCAACCTACATACGTTTCATCTGATAAATTCTTTGTGCATGTATTTACTGATGATTATGCTGAATTCGATTTTAGTAATCCTAATCAGACGCGTTTATATATGCAATGTGTGCCTCATTTTGTAGTAAAGAAGGCAGATTCATTTAAGGAATTATCATCAAAGGTGTCTGATTTACTTGGTCATCAAAGACAGTTACCTGATTGGGTATACGACGGAGCTATTCTTGCAGTTCAGGAAGGTCCTGAAGCAATCGATAGAAAGATTGCTAAAGCTGAAGCAAAGGGCGTTAAGATCGTTGGTATCTGGAGTCAGGACTGGTGCGGATGCAGACGTACTAAGTTCGGTTATCAGGTAATGTGGAACTGGAGATACGATAAAGAAGATCAATACTCTAATCTTCCTGAGAAGATTAAAGAGTGGAATGCTAAGGGCATCAGATTCTTAGGATACATCAATCCGTTTATTGCTTTAGAGAAAGACATTTATCAGGAAGCTAAGGAAAAGGGATATTGCGTTAAGGATAAAGACGGTAACGATTATCAGGTTACTATCACAACGTTCCCGGCAGCAATGGTTGACTTTACTAATCCTGAAGCTTATGAGTGGTACAAAGGTCTTATCAAGAACAATATGATAGGAATCGGATTAAGCGGCTGGATGGCTGACTTTGGCGAGTATCTTCCTGTTGACTGTGTTCTTCACAGCGGAGAAGATCCATATGAATTACATAACAGATGGCCGGCAATCTGGGCTAAGCTCAATTCTGAAGCTATCACAGAGGCCGGTAAAGACGGAGAGGTATTCTTCTTTACAAGAGCAGGTCATACAGAGACGATTAAATATTCACACCTTATGTGGAACGGAGATCAGCACGTTGACTGGTCACTTGATGATGGTATTGCGGCAGTTATCCCTGCTACATTGTCACTTGCAATGAGCGGCTACGGAATGGCTCACTCAGACGTAGGTGGATATACAACAATGAAGTCAAGACTTTCAAGAGAGAAAGAATTGCTTCTTAGATGGGAAGAGATGAACGCATTTTCACCTCTTTACAGATTCCATGAAGGCAATCAGCCAATTATGAATGTACAGTTTGACGACGATGATGAGTTACTTACTCAGCTTGAGAAGTTCACATCAACTCACGTACGCCTAAGAGAGTACTTGAAGGATTTGGTTGATGAAAATGTTAAGAATGGCACACCTGTGATGAGACCGCTTTTCTATCACTATGATGAGCCAAAAGCTTACACGGAATCGCTTGAATATTTACTCGGAGAGGATATGCTTGTAGCACCTGTTATCGATAAGGGAGCAACAACTAAGAACGTATATCTTCCAAAAGATAAATGGGTACACCTTTATTCAGGTAAGGAATTTGACGGCGGTATGGTTACGGTTGATGCGCCAATCGGACAACCACCTGTATTCGTAAGAAAAGATTCGAATAGATTCGACGAGTTAATGGCAGTAGCCGGAAAGTAAACATGTTACAAATCTTGCATAACAAGATTTATATAAAAAATCATATAAAAACAAACATTTAGGAGGAAAGACAAATGAAGTATTTTTTAGACAGTGCAAAGATTGATGAAGTAAGAGAGGCTTATGACACATTTGGTATCGATGGTGTTACAACAAACCCTAATCATATTAAGTTATCAGGTAAACCTTTCAAGGAAGTATTATCACAGTTCGTAGATTTCGTTAAGGAAAAAGGTATCGAGGGATATGAGAAGTTCCCTATCTCAGTTGAGATCAATCCTCATCTTGATAATGCAGATGACATGGTTAAAATGGGTAAAGAAATTTCAGCTATGTGCTCTAACTTCGTAATCAAAATTCCTTGCACACTCGCAGGTGTAACAGCCGCAAGAAGACTTGAGGCAGAAGGTATCAGAACTAATGTTACTTTAGTATTTGCTCCTTCACAGGCTATACCTCCTATGAAGAATAACTCACTTTTCATCTCACCTTTCATCGGATGGAAAGAGAACTCAGGCGAAGATTGTGTACAGTACATCGATGACATCTGTGCAATCAGAGATAACTACAACTTCGATACAGAGATTATCTGTGCAGCAGTTAGAAACGGTAAGCAGTTCAATGACTGTGCAGTATCAGGCGCTGATATCGTTACAGCAGGACTTCAGGTTTATAAAGATTCTATGTATCATCCATTCACAGACTTTGGTATGGCTAAGTTCCAGAAAGCTTGGGATGACACAGTAACAGAGTAATCATATAAGACGACATATAATTACGAGGCTTGAAGATAACATAAAGATGCGACATAAAGAAAATGACTTGAAGTAATTGACATATTTAATTAAGTAAAAGGAGATAAATTATGAAAATCGGATTTATTGGACTTGGTATCATGGGCGAGTCAATGTGTGAAAATATCGTAAAGAAGCATGATGATGATGTATTTGTATTTGATTTTAATTCTGCACAGGTAGAGAAATTAGCAGGCGTTGGAGCTAAGGCTTGTGCTAACTCTACAGAAGTTGCTCAGAATGCAGATGTTATTATCTCTATGGTTCCAAAGTCAGAGCATTCTAAGGCTGTATATGATGAAGTTGCTAAGGTAACAGATTCATCTAAAATCTGTATTGATATGAGTACTATCGATCCATCTGTATCTGTTGAGATTTCTAAGATGGTTAAGGCTACAGGCGCACAGTTCGCTGACGCTCCTGTTGTTAAATCTAAGCCGGCTGCAATCGCAGGCAAGCTTGGTATCTTCGTTGGTTGTGATGAAGATTTATATGACAAAATCGTTCCTATCCTTTCATACATGGGCGAGAACATCAAGAGACTCGGAGGCAACGGTGCAGGTCTTGTTATGAAGATTTGTCATAACGCATTAGTATCTCAGATTCAGAACGGTGTTAACGAGATGCTCGTTCTTGCAGGCAAGAATGGAATCGACATTCCTACATTTGCAGAGTGTGTATCATTCGGTGGCGGACAGAACTTCTATCTTGACTCTAAGAAAGATGCTCTTGCAGCAGAAGATTATACAACAGCTTTCTCTGTACAAAATGAGTACAAGGATATCGGAATTTGCTTAAACCTCGCCAAAGAGTGTGGTGTTAAGGTTCCCGGTGAAGAGAATGCCATGAAAGTATATGAAGCAGCTATGGAAGCAGGCTATGGTCCTGAGGACTGGATTGCTACATATAAGGTAGTCAGAGATTTATAGGATAGACATATTATAAATTATTTATAATATATAAGATTGTAATAATAGTTTTAGGTTTTAAGGATTATATAATATGAGTGATTTATTAGACAGGCTTAATGAAGTCAATGATGTTGAAATCAAAAGTGTATTTGATGAAAGTTTTAATGAGTTCGGAGTAGTACACAGTGGCTACGATTTGTCAGAACTTATCACTTACATGGAAAATGAGACAGAGATTCCTGCAGAGGGAAATGTATATGTTCCCTCTGTAGAAGCTATGGAGCTTACACATGTTGCTGCGACAATTAAGAGCGTTATATATGGTGGCATGCCTATTCAGATAGGTTATTGCAATGGTAGGAATTCTACTTACAATGGCTTTGAATATCATAAATGCAGTGAACTTAATATTGCCGTTAACGATATGATGCTTGTCCTTGGCAACAGATATGATATCAAGAATTGTCATTATAATAATGATGATGCGAAGGTTTTCTTTGTGCCTAAGGGAACAATGATTGAAATGTATGACACAACGCTACACCTATCACCCCTTAAGGTGTGCGACGAAGGCTTTAGAGCTGTGGTTGTTCTTGCGGAAGGTACTAATACTCCTTTGGCAACTAAGGAGAAAAAGCAAAGAGACGATATCTTAACTAATCTTGCCAACAGAAATATGGAAGATCAGGATACGGAAGTAGAATTACTGCTTGCCCGTAATAAATGGGTTGTTGCTCATCCTGACAGAAAGCCGTTAATCGACCAGGGCGCATACCCGGGAATTATCGGCGAGAATAAAGAATTGTTTTACTAAAATAATATAGTGCTAACATATTAAGGAAACTAATATGTTATAGATAGGAGTAAACTATGAGTGAGAATTTTCAAGTTGCATATATTCCTATAGGCGTACCTACATATCATCTTGAGACAGCGGGACAGGAGTTTGACAAATCCGCTAAATTGCTTAACAGCTTGACTGATGGTGTGGCTGTTCCTAAGGAAATGCTACTTTCTATTGATTTGTTAGACGAATTTTTGGACACTATCGATCCGGATTTAATCGTCCTACAGAATATCACATTTGCAAATGCTGCATTTGCATCAGAAGTGCTTAACAGATTTGATTGTCCAATTCTTCTTTGGACATTAAGAGAGCCGGTAATCGACGGAGGAAGACTTAGACTTAACTCATTAACCGGTGCTTATTCGGCAGCAAATGCCATCAGATCATTCAGAGAAGAGCCTTTCTCTTATGTATTCGGCGGTTCTGATGAGGAAGCTGTTAAAGCTAAAATAGACGCAGTTATTAAGGCCGCTAAGGTTAAATATGCCATGAAGTCATTACATCTTGCAGCAGTTGGTCACACACCTCAGGGCTTCGGCTTCGGAAGAGCTATGGATGCTCAGATGATGTCTAAGTTCGGCGTGACATTAGAGTCTATTGAAGCAAGAGAATTAATTGATGTTGCTAAGTCTTATACTGATGAAGAAGTACAGGAATTTATAGACGATGCCAAAGGTCGTATGAACGGTCTTGATGCAACTCCTGAGAAAAATGTTAAGGATTTCGCAAGACTTTATAAATCATATAAAGAATATGTGGACAAGAATAACATCGGAGCATTAGCTTCAAGATGCTGGCCTGATTTCTTTACAGCATATGGTACTCCTGTATGCGTAGTACTTGGTATATTAAACGACTTAGGCGTTGCAGCAAGCTGTGAAGCTGATACATACGGAGCATTATCTATGTATATAGGAATGCAGCTTACAGATTCACCTGTATTTTTCGGAGATCCTGTATCAATGGATGAGAAGGAAAATACGATTACAATGTGGCACTGCGGTACAGCAGCCTGCTCACTTGCAAGAGAGGACAACGCAGAGGTTGGAGTTCACTGTAACCGTAAGATTGGTCCTACACTTGAGTTTGGTTGTAAGCCTAATGACAAAGCTACAATCTTTAGAATCGGTCTTGACTCTAAAGGAAATTACAGATTCTTCGTTGCAGGCGGTAAGATTCTTGATAAGCCAAAGCAATTCTACGGAACATCTGTAGTAGTTGAGACTAAGGGTGATGCAGCACAGATTGTAAACGACAGTATTTTACAAGGTTGGGAACCACATTTCGTAGTATGCTACGGAGATATAGAGACAGAACTTAAAGCATTGGCTGATATGTTCAATATTGAATGTATTTGTATGTAATAATATGAGTCTGAAATAATGCTTTTCCTGCTTGCGGGAGAAGCATTATCTTTTTTAAGGAGAAATCTATGATTCGTAACGGTATTAATATGGGCCAGGTCAAAAAACAAAACAGAAGCCTGGTTCTTAGATATATGAATTCTCATGAAGGCGTATCCCGTAAAGAAATAGCGGAAGCTACGGGCCTGACAGCTGCGGCGGTAACTCAGATATGTAATGATTTCCTGGAAATGGGAATCATTAAAGAATGTGGTATCGACGATGAGACGAGCGGTGCAGGTCGTCGTAAGGTCAAGCTTTCCATTAACAGTGAATACGGATATATTCTTGGAATCAATATTGAAAGCGATGTAACTAATGTAGTCGTTGCCAATCTCGCCGGAGAAGTTAAGAAGAGCATACAGCTTGATACCTGCAGCGAAGATGAGTTAGACTCATTCATTGATAAGATAGAGAGCTTCTTGAATGAGATATACGAATCGAATGCACATTTCCAAGATAAAATGATTGGAGGCTGCGTAGCGGTTGCCGGTGAAGTTGACAAAGAGAAGGGCACATCCGTACACGCTTATGGCATATGGGATAAAGAGGTCTCAATCTGTGAAATGTTAGAAGATAAGTTAGGTATTCATTTCATCATCGAGAACAATATCGATGCGTTCGCCACAGCGGAAATAGTCTACGGAACGGCGGCAAAATACGATAACATCCTCGTTATTAAATGGGGCCCCGGCGTTGGTTGCAGTATAATTATCGACGGCAAAATCTATGAAGGTCGTAACGGAAGAAGTGCCGAGCTTGGCCATAATATCGTTGAGCAAAACGGCATCAAATGCTCCTGTGGGCGTAGAGGATGTCTGGAGACAAAGATTTCCTGGAAAGCCATGCAGGCTAAACGCAAGTTTAAAGTATCGGAATTTGGCGATGTGTATAGGGATTTTGCAGACGAGATTGACCTGTTTGCAAGAACGGTTGTTAATACGATGTCGATATTAGAGCCTGACAGAGTAGTTCTCTCCGGTAAATTATTCGAAGAGAAGAAGGTAAGAGACGAACTTATAAAATGCTGCGAATCATATTTTAAGAAGTTTAATAACAAAAGAATCCTATATACTCCCCTGGCAAGACAAGAAGATTATATAGGACCGATTGCTACGTATATAGATAGAGAATTGTTCTAAATTATTTCCGAATCAAGAATCATTATAATTAAGAATTAATCTAAACTATATTTTAGATTAAGAATTATGCTATAACTATTTCTTTAGAATATCATCAATTTCGCTAAACTGAAGATTGATTGTAACTATTAAGACTGTGTCACCTTGCATGATGCAGTCATTTCCTTTTGGTACGATAAATTGCTCGCCACGCCTGATAAAACCGATAACCGTACCGTCTTTGATTGGCAAATCCTTAAGAGGAATATTGGTAACTCTTGTCTCCTGATCGATTGAGAATTCAAGAACCTCAACCCTTTCATCATACATGTGATATAAAGTCTCAATCTTGCTTCCCGAAGCGCTTTTCATAGCACGTGCGTAAGCGACAATGGCTTCGGTTGTAATGTCTCTTGGAGACAATGTTGTGCCGGCGTGGAGGTCTTTTAAGGTCTGCTTAAATGAGCCTCTATCGAGCTTGAAGATTACCTTTGCGTTCGAGTTAGCCTGCGCGTGAAGTGCCAATATAACATTTTCTTCATCAATTCCCGTAAATGCCACAAAGCCTTGTGTGTCCGTTAATCCTTCTTCTAAAAGAAGTCCTTCGTTTGCACCGTCTCCGTGTATAATAATTGCTTCGGGCAGCTTGTCGCTGAGTCGGTGACATTTAATCAGATCTTTTTCTATAATTTTAACGTTAATTCTATTTTTTATTAATTCTTTGGCTAGGAAATATGAACTTCTTCCGCCACCGATAATCATGCAGTTCTTAACCTTCTCGTTTTCAATTCGCATTTCCTTGAAGAAAGTACGGACCATCTTCTTAGAGGCGATAAGCGATACGTGATCGCGCGGCTCTAATACAAAATCACCGTTAGGAATATATACTTCATCATTGCTACGATGAATGGCGGCAATAATGAAATCACCCGGAATTGCGTTATCAATCTCGGAAATGGACTTTCCTGAAAACCTGTTATTCTCCGGCATCTTGAACTTAACCAGTTCCGCTTTGCCACCTGCAAGAAGCGTTACGTCGTATGCAGCGGGAAGACTTAGGATTCGTGAAGATTCCATAGCCGTCTCAAGTTCGGGATTTATAATCATCGTCGTGCCGAGCGCCTTCTTGATAAGGTGAACACTTTCAGTATAAACCGGAGTTCTGACTCTTGCGATTGTCGGAATGTCCTTCATCGCTTTAACGAGCGCACAGCAGAGCAGATTAAATTCGTCGGAAGGACTGACCGCGATGAACAAATCAGCTGATTCAACATCGGCATTAGTAAGCGCCTCCTCGGAAGCACCGTTACCGACAATTCCTAAGATATCGTATTGATTGACGAGGTCGTTGATTCTCTGAGCGTTCCAGTCTATGACCGCAATGCTGAAATTCTCAGCGTTAAGAACGTGTACTATTTTCTCTCCAACTTTACCGCAACCTGCGATTATCACATATGGATTAGCCATTGCATTTCCCCCATTAAGTAATTCTTTTTCATCCACACAATATTGTAGCACATTTTGTGTCATTGTTAACATATTTATGGAAAATGTGTAAGCAATTTTTTACAGGATATCTCCCGCGAAAGTGTTAACAAATTTCTCGGGGAAACGTGTAATCAGACAGGAAAACACCCTCGCCTACGCCGTGCACAACGTATTTGAGGGTGCTTTCCTATATATTTAAGAAATTTAGGAGTCGTTAATAATATTTAAGAAATTTAGGAGTCGTTATAATATTTAAAAAATCCGGGAACATTTATAATGCAACGTCAATGCTTTTGCCCAGTCTCTTGGCGTATGTTGCTAATTCCTTCATGTATTTTGAATCTTTGCCAAATAATTCTTCGTACTCATCAGGTGAGATGTTCGAAGAAGCAGTTGAACTGATTGACATATAGCCGTT
>JAIKVT010000001.1 GCA_024685495.1 Lachnospiraceae bacterium | reverse complement strand
GTTCATACCCGAAACTGACCTTCTGTTGTCAGCAACCACGGTATCATCTTTAATCTCGATAGTTGCGCCTTTGCCACAGAAGATTCCGCCGGTGTTGCTTCCATAAGAAGTGTTGCCGGAAATCTTGGTGCCGGAAAGCGTAAGTGTAGCGCCGTTCTTGGCCGCATTCTTCGTATTGCTGCCTTCTGCCCCGCTTAGGTAAATGGCGCCGCCGAGGGAAGAACTGTTGCCGCTTACTTCGATTGCCGAGCCAAGAGACAGACTGCCACCCGCAGCGACGAAGAATGCTCCACCGTCTCTACCTACGGCATTCGTTAATTTGGCCGTTGTCTTATCACTATTGATAACATTCATGCTGCCGTAGACACTAAAGAAATTCCTATAGAAGGAATAATCATTCTTCGGGTTAACAGCATTAATGGTGTGGCCGTTTAAATCAAGTGTAAGACTAATTCCCTCAGGAATTACAATTGTCTCATCGACCGCAGTTACAGTAATATCGCTAGTCAACTTGATTTCTCCGGATTTTTTACCTTGATCCGAAAGCTTTTTGACATAGTTTTGCAAATCTTTCCAGGTCACCTTGTATTCAGCGGTAAATGTGGTATCGTCGGTAATCTGCTTCTTTTCGCCCGGTTTCACTAATCCGTCGGAATTCTTCCATCCTATAAATGTGCTGCCGTCATTATTAAGGTCATCACATGTCTCCACTGTGATAGTCTCTCCGGCTAGAACCATGTATGTACGGTTTGCTGACGCATTTTCAGGATCAACCACATACGTAACCTTCTTATAGGCAAGTCCGTCGGAGCCGGTCGGGAAGTTAGCCATATATACCTTCCTTGCGATATTCCAGTCGACGAAATCAGAGTAAACCCAGCCGTAGAGCTTGCCACGTGTGTTGAAATATCCGGCATCTCCATACAGCCAGGGATTGACTTTGTTCGCAATCTGTACGGGGTTATCGCCCAGTTTCTGCCAATCAGCCCAGGCAACATTTGAAGATGTATATACAACATTTCCCTGATTCATATGATGCAGAACATCCTTACTCAAATCAATTGCATTAGCATCTGACTTATCGTCCGGATAAGCTTTTGTGCCGCTTGAAGGCCATTGTTTAATCGTACCTCCATTGAAAAATGCTTTGACATAATCTAATTTATGAGATGCATCTGCCTCGTAGTGATTCTCACCCGTAAACGGGACCCCTGCAACAGTCTTTTTAGAATACCCATTTGGCGCACTGAATTGAATACCATATCCCAAAGAAGAGGCATTCTTGGACAATATGACAATCTGTCCTCTGACATCTCCCATCTTAGGCATTGATGTTATTGTTTTATTTCCATCCTGCGTGTAAATGTATGGCTTACCGGTAGTCGGATTAATCTTCCCAACATACGTATCAAGAAGCCCTTTTGCCTTAGAATAAGTCTCATTTTCATCTCCGGCTTCATACTCATAACCCAACTCAAGCAAAATCGTTTCCGTTGGGTTATTCTTCAAAAACTCTGTTGTATCACTCATCAAATCCGAAAGCTTATAGTTAGAGTCATCAAAAAACGATGAACTCTTTCTCGAATAGTATCTTAAATCAACAAAATCATTAGTTTTTTGACCATGAACAATATATGTATCATTACCGGAAAGAGCCAAATCTTTCTTATTAGTCATTCTTATATCAAACAAACGCACGCCAAAATTAAGCTGATCCCTGATGCTTTTGTTTTGTGTCTTAGCATAACTGGGATAAAAGTTACCGGCCACACCGTTACTTGAATAAATCGCCATCGCAGCATCATGTGCTCCGGGAATATTAATCTCATTAAGATATCTCTCATTTGAAATCATCGACATCCAATCAGTTCCCGTCAATTTATCGGGATCGACCGTATCGCCGACTATCACTCCTTTAGTACTCGTATCGACTACGTCTTCCTCTGCGGCTGCCCTAGTCGTTCCGCTAAGTGGCATTAAAAGAGACACCACCATAAGCAGTGCCATCGATATTGAAATCATCCTCTTCGTAAAAAAGCGTTTTGTCATTTTGGGTTGAGTCCTTTCCTTATTATATACGTCACTTATGTCATTTGTTATCTTATAACATTTTTGTGGAATTGTAAATGTGTAAGCAGGGGGACGGGTGCAGTGATTTGCCAGTGCCCCCTGTCACTTTAATCTATCAATTCTATCTTCTATCAAATCAACTAATTTCTCTTTCATATTATCAGAAATATATGATTGATCGATGATTTCATAATAGTCATTTTTATAATCGATGATTTGTCTTGTTAGATTTTTTGCAACTTTTTCTGATATTCCTAAGTTTTCAGCAAGAGTCATAAAATCTTTTAGTGCGATATTATTTTTCTTGCCATTAAGAGTTAATGCCATTTGCTCTTCATCTTCCGGTAGAATTACATTTACAGGGAGCATGTCATAGGCTGCCGACAATGAATAATTTCTACTACCCGGAGTATCTTCTATTAACGAGAAATTCTTTAAATGCATATCCGAATTGCCAGTTACAAAAGAAAACAACAATCTATAATAAAACTCAGTGATATCCAGTCCAACATTACGGGAATATTCTTTTGGTGATGTATGCGTATCCGTTTTTAAGCTTAACTAGGGCGTTAGGAACAACTCGAATCTTAATTTTCTCAGCCATTTTCATTAGCAAAAATTCAGATTCCGGCAAGCACTTATAGTCTTCAGACTGTGGTTTTAATATATAGCCTGATGGATAATCAACAATAGTAAGTCTTGCTTTCATGTCTTCTTCATCAAGTCGAAGAGAAATCTTTTTTTGGACTCCGGGAACAGTAAGTCCCTTGTTAACACTAAGGTTTGCCAAATGTTCAAGTGCAGAATCCGAAAAATCGATTTCCGGCATTTTAGATGTTCCAAAAAACCGTTTTATACATTTACCATGCCAACCGATATCGTTTTCAGCATCAGATGTATTCTTGATTTCTTTATTACAATATAAACATCGATTCATTATGCCACCTCAATTCGAACATCACCTATACAGTCTCTGCAAGTTACGAGCAATAGCGAGAATCTGTCATAACTATCAATCTTCCAATTTTTCTCTACTAAATTAAGAAGCCATCCTTCAGGAATCAATCCGTCAAAGAATGGAAAAAGCACATTGGAAGTATAGGGTTCTTCTTGAAGGGGCATTGTTAAACTAACAGGTATGGCATCCGATTCGTTGAGATACTGCGTATCGTATGTAAATATATATCCGGAATCAGTCTCTTTTATAATTCCGGCAAATTTGTTTTGAACAAATACTTTTCCAGCTTTATACATATTCTAAGTCTCTCTTTCAATCTCACCGGGAACAGTCTCCATTCCAAACATACTTAATGCTTGATTAACTTTATCAAGACGAACTGTTTCCTTCCCTTGTTCCAACTCTCTGACAAATCTCAAGCCAAGCCCCGATCTTAGTGCAAATTCTTTTTGAGTTAACCCTGCTTTCTTTCTTTCAGTTTTAATAAATGTAGCTATTTTATTCATATAACAAATATACACCCTATCGGGTATGATTGCAAGAATTTTCATCTAATTATACCTTTTAGGGTGTACTTTTTTCGTGAAAATGTTAATTATACCCTTTCGGTTATAAAAAGAGCTATCCTATTGTAGAGATGGCGATATTATGTGACGGGGACATCCCTCCTCACTCATTTTACTCAAATTCATTTTAGTCAAATTGATTTGAGTAAAATTAACAATTCGTTTATTGAACTAAGATTGAAGTGTGTGTATAATTGAAATATCACAGATTTGTGTTAAGAAACACACCCTGATGGCATAGCAGATCAGGAGAGGGAAAAGGAGGACTTACAATATGAAAAAATCGATTTTTATTGTACCAATCATTATTATCTTAGCGGTGTATCTGGGATTTACTTTCTGGGCGATTAATGCGGCACCGGAGAAACCGGCTTATATAGTTGAAGAAGCTTATGGCGCTACTTCTAACGGAGCTGAGTTCTACACTGTGAACCTTAGCAGAATTCCGACGGGCTCGACTGAGCAGCTTCTCGGTTCTTATGAAGTTGAGAACACAATCTACACATTTGACCCGGAAAAAGGTATCGTTCGCATCATGAAAGATTCAAGCTATGACATAGGCGACGGAACAATTCAGATAGATAATGAAAAATATACCATCACCAAGAACGGCACAAATTATACATTAAAGAGCGGCACTAAGACTCTTCC
>JAIKVT010000256.1 GCA_024685495.1 Lachnospiraceae bacterium | reverse complement strand
CCTTTCACTGCAACCGACTCGACACATTTTATCATAGGTGGTAAATGTATTGCAACAATGAAGGTTTTTTGAGATAATGAGCGAAGGTAGATAGTAATATGTAATAGGGGGATATATGATTAAAGCCAAATCTAAAATTCTAAGTATAGTCTTAGTAATAACAACAGTGCTGTCGTTATTTGCATCATCTTCTGAGATAATGTCTATGGCTACAGTACATGCAGAAGTGACTGCAACATTAGCAATGTATCGTATGTATAATCCGAATTCGGGTGAGCATTTCTATACATCCGGCGTAGGAGAAAAGGATAGTCTGATAGTTGCCGGATGGAATTATGAAGGTATAGGATGGTATGCGCCAAATGATGGGCATGCTGTGTATCGTCTATATAATCCTAACGCAGGAGATCATCATTATACAATGTCAGAAGATGAGAATCATATGCTTATGGCGCAGGGTTGGCGTTATGAAGGCATAGGATGGTTTTCAGATGGTGATAAAAAAGTTCCTGTATATCGTCAGTATAATCGTAATGCCAAAGGTGCAGGAGCACATAATTACACTACGAGTTCCGGAGAACGTGATATGCTGATTCAGGCAACTTGGGAAGATGAAGGCATAGGTTGGTATGCTAGTGCTTTGCCACCTTCTGATGACCCGACAGACCCAACTGATCCGGAGGGTGATATTGAAGAAAGACCGGTATATACTGATGACAGTGTATCGCCATCAGGCAGAGTATCAATAACTGAATTAAATACAACAAAGAAGAGTGCACAGTTATCAGCGACAAACGGAGTTGAGCCTTATGGAAATTATTGGTTTGGTAAATCTATTGATGGAGACATCTCAGATAACTTGGGTCTTGCCTATTCGTTATCGGTAAGTGATCAGACAAGATTTGCTTCGGATTCGTATGCTCCTGATGGTTATAATAAGGACGAGTTAATCGAGTGGGGTAAGTATTCCGGATTAAATACGGATATTCTTAAAGAATATGGATATACAGGCCAAGGTGCAACAATAGCTTATGTTGATCAACCAATAGGAAGTCACGAGATATATAATGATATAAATCTTCATTATAAAAACAATTCAACAAGTGAGACATCAATGCACGGTCCCGCTGTATTATCACTCCTTGCCGGAAAGAATACAGGAACAGCTCCCGATGCTGAAGTGTATTACTATGCACATGCGGCTTGGGAACAGGACCAAACTACTCATGCTGAGTGTCTGTATCAAATAATTGAGCAAAACAAATCACTTTCGGATGATAAGAAAATTAGGATGGTAGGATTTTCTGATAATATAGATGAAAATGAAGCTAATGCAGATGCATTCCGTGAAGCGGTAGCAGCATGTGAAACTGCCGGTATAATGGTATGGTTCTGTGGAGAATATGGCCCAATGTCATTCAATCCTATGTCTAATAAAGATGATTTTTCTAATCTCGTAGTCTCTCAATGGTGGAACGAAAGTTTTAATCCGGAACTAGTATTTGTTCCTGAATCGGGTAGAACAACCGCAGCGAATGAAATGGGTAATAAATATATTTATTGGGGACAGGGTGGATTAAGCTGGACGATGCCTTATGTTCTGGGGCTATATGCAGATGCACTTGCTATTGATTCGACTCTTACCCAAAGCGAGTTAAGACAACTTATTGTTAACACGGCTTATACGAACAGTAAGGGACAAAAGATTGTATATCCTGTTAACTTTATAGCTACGGTTCTTGAAAATGCTGGCAGAACACAAGACGCGACGACACTTAGAAATGCGGAAAAAGCAGATGAAAAGTACATCTATGCAGTATATAATTCAAGTCAAATATCTTCTTCGGATGTAACAGCTATTAAAAAGTATTTATCTAATGTTACGGATGCGAAGGTTCTGTTGGCGGATACAAAGAATGCAGACGCAAAAGATATATTTGTGTCCCTCAAGGCCGATGCAAAGAAGCGTGGCGGAATAGTTAAGGGTGTTCAGATATTTGGAACAAACAGTATAGTTCCGTCATTTTCCACATCTTATAAAGTGCAGATGGCTAATGGAGAGATGGATGAGATGGGAATAATGGCATCGGATCTGTTCTATGGCAATTTCAGAAATCAAGTGTCTGACGTATTAAAGTATAGCGCTTATGATCACTACGAGAAGAATATAGACGTAACCGTAACACCTGACTGGCCGGTTGCAAGGCTTCCGCTTTCATCGGGAGAGTACAGTGCTTTCTTTAATAAATATAATAGTTATGCGCTGAATAGCGGATTAGAACAACAGGATATTGTTAATTTCTCTAATCCGATATTTGCAAGTACCTATCATACCGATGACATGGGCACATTCTTAAATCGTGCCAATTCGGAATGGGGTATTCTAAAGACTCCTTATAGGTTATATGGAAATCTCAAAGGAGATTATCCTGTATCAAATGAAGTATTGGGAGGTTTTGAAGTCGCTAACTTAACAGCCGAGAATAAAAAAGGATCATCCGAGTTCATTATCAATTCACATGGACAGTGGAATAATATTGATAATGCATATTTTGTAAATGGACAGGAGCAAAGAGAATCATTCGTCAATATGGATACAATCAATACTGTATTGAGTGCAAATCCATATTACCTGGATCTGTGGACTTGCAACAACGGCTGGGAAATGGAGAACAATCTCACAACAAAGGCTTTGTCAGGTCAGTGCCTCGGAGTATTTTCTGCAACACATATTATCTCTAATAACGGAGTGAACTGCTATGCATCTCTTTCAGATATGAAGAAGAGTAATTTCTATTACTTCTATTATAGTTATCTGAAAGCATTAAATAGTGGAAACACTCGAAGTAGGGCATTCTATAAAGCACAAAGGGCATATGCTAATGCGCTTGTGGAGGATATGAAGGAACCACTTCGGCTCGAAGGTAATGTACAGTTCAACCTTTGCAACCTGATTACATATCATAACTTCGGTGTATTAGAGCCTAATGCAGCAACAATGTCGATGACACAGTAAGCTTGGATACATACCAAGTTCAGCATCCGGCCTAATGTAGCAACAATGTCTGTTACAGATAATCAATAATATTAAGTTAACCGAGCGGCAGTTAATTCTGCCGCTTGTTTTTTTGGGAAATGTGTGGTTGATACTGTACAATCTTTTGGTGAGTGGAATATATGTTCGATTATGTGTACATATAATGGGACACATTATAGTTTATATTTATATATATAAAGATTCTAATTATTCTATTTTTCTAATAATGCTACAATCTAGGACACGTTAATCATCCGAGATTGTCAAAAAAGTCTTGTTATAAATCCCATGAATCATTAGTTGTAAGAACGCTTTTATAAGAAAAGATAAGGCACATGGCCTACAGTAAAGCGTTGAAGTGATTTGAAAGGAAAGAACATAATAGGAGGGAAAACTATGAAAATAGCGACTATTGACAATTTATTTGAAAGAATTGGGTTTGTTACAAAAGAAGTTAAGAAGGATAAAGATTACGGTGAAAGCTATCAGGCATTGGCTCAAATTTCTGCTGATAGGAATAAGCTGATATATTCTTCTGAAGATATTAAGATGGACGTAGCAGAAAGACTTAAAAATGCAGATCGTCATTTGCCTATGCATCCTGACGTTGCTAAGCTGGTGATAGATATACTGGATGATTGTGCATCAGAGGGTAGCATCCGAGCTATGAATGAACTTGGCGATATATATAGCTTAGGCAGAACGGGCAAAGTAGATGATAATAAGGCCATATATTATCTTAAGATGGCAGATAAATCAGGTGATGTTAGTGCTTCCGTTCGATTGGGATATATCTACTATCATAACTCTTCCGGCGAGCCGGATTATGAGAAAGCATATAATTGTTTTGTAAAAGGAGCATTAGCTGACAATATCTTCTCTCTATATATGCTTGGGGATTTTTATATGAAGGGATATTATGTCGAGACAGATATCATTAAAGCATATGAAATCTATGAGAAATGTCTATACATGCTGGATGATGAAGAAGATATATTACCTGAGGGATTGGATGTATACATAAGAGTGGCGGACTGCCTCTATCATGGAGCAGGTGTTAAAAGAAAAATTCTCAATGCGTTTGAATTCTATACTATGGCAGAATATCTGGTATACAAAACTCTTGTGACCCGAGATATATTCTACAAGGATAAACTGGAGCATATTCTAAAGTACGAAGAGAAGATCCGTAAGGAGTTAAGGGAGACAGTGCTTCCGATAGA
>JAIKVT010000268.1 GCA_024685495.1 Lachnospiraceae bacterium | reverse complement strand
GAGAGCCTTAAAAAGATTTGCACTGACTCTTTTGAAAAACATTTACAACAATTAATCAACAAAAAAGGTCTCAAGAACTCGGAAGTCTACACAGCGGCCAACATATCCAAGCAATATTTTTCCAAATTGTTGAAAGGCCGGGTCAAGCCTTCAAAGGAAAAAGTCTTAGCGCTCGCAGTCGGACTTCGGTTAAATATGGATGAGACAATCGACTTCCTTAGAATAGCGGGGTACGCATTGTCGCCCATTTCACAGACAGACAGAGTAGTTGAATATTTCATAATGCAAAGGGAATACAGTGTCTTGAAAATCAACATAATATTGTTTGATTTCGGACTGGATCCTTTGACAAGTTGACTCAAAATCAAAAAATGCACAAATTTCAAGAAATTTTCAAAGGTCGCCTTCGGGTTGACCTTTTTTATTTACCTTCTTGATATTATTAAGTCACAACAAAGGAAAACTTCACTGCAGGGAGGTGGACCGTAACATGGCTAAGCAATATGATAAGCCACTGCAACGACTAAATAACCAACGAAGAAGTCGTAACATTGGCTAGGAAATATGCCGGCATTAAATGACAACTGATAATTAATAATATAACGGAGGTAAATGTTATGAGTAAGGGATTAACAGAGATAGTTTACATTTTGGACAGAAGCGGATCAATGGGCGGACTTGAGTCGGACACAATCGGTGGATTCAATTCGATGATGGAGAAGCAGAAGAAGACAGGCGAGAAGGCATATGTGTCAACGATATTATTTGACGATGAGTGCGAAGTGCTGCACGATAGAGAGCCAATTGACAAAGTTGGCACGGCGCATGTATATGAAAGCGTAACTAAGGCTGTCTGCTGTGCAATGGAAGCAGATTCGGTTGAGGTTATGGAAGGTGCACTTGAGGAAGGTAAGTGGGCGAAGGCAGTCAGAGATGATTTCGTGTCCCGTGGTGACAAGTAAGGCAAAGTGCGCTAACGCACTAAGGCATGCCAACTCACTAAGGCGCGGTAACTCACTAAGGCATGCCAACTCACTAAGGCGCGTTAACTCACTAAAGCGAGCCATCGTAACTAAGCACATTTTACAGAAAATAGGAGGTAACACAATGTCAATAAAGGGAGCAATTTTGGGAGATATATTAGGATCGCAATATGAGTTTAACAGGCCGAAGAATTTAGATTGGGAAAATGTGCCTTTACTTAAGGAGAGCAAAGCAGCATTTACAGATGATACAGTTATGACACTCGCAATTAAGAAGGCAATTATCGACAATGAGGCGGCGAACACTGACGCGACGGCGAATGCTGAAAAGAATGCGAATAATGACAATGCAATTATCGACAACAAGGATCTGGTTAAGACGATGGTCGAGGTTGGAAGAAGATATCCGAATAGCGGATACGGCGGAAGATTTTATAATTGGATTAAAGGCAGAAATCCTGAGCCATATAACAGCTGGGGCAACGGTTCGGCGATGAGAGTGTCATTTGTGGGAGAGTATTACGACGACTTCGATATGATGCAGAAGATGGCTGCAAAGACTGCGGAGGTTTCGCACAATCATCCCGAAGGAATTAAGGGGGCTGTCGTTACGGCAACTTGTATCTGGATGGCGAGATGCGGCAAGTCGAAGCAAGACATTTACGATTATGTGTTGTCGGAATATCCGAAGGACGATTATGAATATAGCATTGCGTACAGTCTCGATGAGATACGCCAAAGATATGAGTGGAATGAAAGTTGTCAGGGTTCCGTTCCGGCCGCTATGAGATGTCTCTATGAAGCAGATAATTATGAGGAATTTATCAGAAATATTTATAGTCTGCCTTGTGACAGCGATACATTCGGAGCAATTGCGGGTAGCGTTGCGGAAGAGCTCTTTGGTGGCTTTGGCGACATCGATGCAGAAGGAATTATTAAAGATTATTTGACTGATGATTTGTACGAGATATATAGCGCATAGTTTTGAACAATTATTAAGTAAGATTTGCAGCACATGGCTTTGACCAATTATTAGGCGACATATACAGCCCATCCTATTGATAATTTTTCTGTAAAATGTTATTATCATGCGGTAGGATGAATCGGGGACACCACTTTTCATCGACATTTTAAGGCGTCAGATTAATAGGGAAACTATATCTGCACGCGACTATAATGAAATTTAACCTGTGGATATATTTCCGCAGGTTTTTTTGTGAGCAAAGGAGATTTCAATGGTCATTAACGGAGAGAAAAAAGATGTATCCGGAATCAGTCTTGAAGAATTTTTGACTAAGGAGGGCTACAACATGGACCGTGTCGTTGTGGAGCTTAATCTTGAAATTGTTCCCAAGGAGAAGCTTGGAGAAATAATTATTCAGGAAAATGATTCAATAGAAGTTCTTAATTTCGTGAGCGGAGGATGATGTATGACTTACGAAGAGATACGAGATAAATTATCTGAGTCCAAAGTTGTGATTGCAGGGCTTGGTGGACTTGGCTCTAACATCGCCATGATGCTTACACGAAGCGGAATCGGTCATCTTAGATTAATTGACTATGACGTGGTTGATGAGTCGAATCTTAATCGACAGCTTTATACTGTAGAAGATATCGGCAAGCCCAAGACCGAGGCACTTGAAGAAATTCTTATGAAGATTAATCCAAAGTCTCATTACGATATGATTAATACTAAGATTACAAAGGATAATGTCAAGGAGCTTGTGGAAGGATTTCCGATTGTATGTGAAGCGATGGATAAAGCCGAAGTGAAGTCGATGTTCGTGCAGGAAGTGTTGTCCAATTATTCGGACACTATTGTTGTGTCGGGCAATGGCATGGCGGGTTATAAAGATGCCAACTCGATTAGTACTAAGCAAAAGATGAGCAGGCTTTATGTATGCGGTGATAACACAACGGGGCTTGAAGAGACGAAGATTATGATGGCACCTAAAGTTATGATATGTGCCGGACACCAGGCAAGTAAAATTATAGAGTTATTAACAGATAGGAGTTAACAATGAGCGACAAATTTGTATTAGGTGGAAAAGAATTTAACAGCAGATTTATATTGGGTTCGGGCAAATATGATTTGAACCTGATTAAGGCAGCGGTTGAGCAGGGAGGAGCCGAGATTATTACCCTTGCTCTTCGAAGAGCGAACACCAGTGAAGATAAGAATATTATCGATTACATCCCGAAGGGAGTGACTTTGCTTCCTAATACGTCGGGTGCACGAAATGCTGATGAGGCAGTCAGAATCGCTAAGCTTAGCCGGGCGATGGGATGTGGAGATTTTGTCAAAGTAGAGATTATGAGGGATGCAAAATACTTATTCCCCGATAACCAGGAGACAATTAAGGCGACCGAAATCTTAGCGAAGGAAGGCTTTGTGGTACTTCCTTATATGAATCCTGACTTAAATGTTGCTAGGGATTTACAAGACGTGGGCGCTGCAGCAGTTATGCCACTTGCGGCTCCAATCGGAAGCAACAAAGGTCTTGCAACAAAGGAAATGATTAGAGTTCTCATCGACGAAATCGATCTTCCTATTATAGTTGATGCGGGAATCGGCAAACCTTCTCAGGCTTGCGAAGCAATGGAAATGGGTGCCGCGGCTATTATGGCCAATACTGCAATTGCGACGGCGGGCGATGTGCCTTCTATGGCGCAGGCTTTCAAGCTTGCAATTGAAGCCGGAAGAAAAGCATACGTCACCGGAATGGGAAGAGTGCTTGCAAGAGGTGGCAGCGCATCAGGTCCGTTGACCGGATTCTTACGATAATGCAATAAACGACAAGCCATTAAAACATTTTCCGAAAGAAGAACCCCAATTACCCAAAACAAAACTCTTATAAGAAGAAAAGAGGATTTATGAATACGAAACTTAACGAAGAAAACCAAGTATATTTTATAGACAGCGATACACTGCCCGAGTCGGCTCTTGCCAGAAAGCACAGCTTAGAGCAGGATCCGTCGTCTCGAACAAATCATATGGAATACATGAAGGGCATGCAGGTAATCGAGTCCGACATCAAGGATAAGGTTCTTCGAGCCATGGACGAATTCGATTACGATTTCTACACTGCAAATGATGTAGAGAGGGCCCTT
>JAIKVT010000267.1 GCA_024685495.1 Lachnospiraceae bacterium | reverse complement strand
CTATGTCTCGATTCTTTCCCTGCTGCATTTACTATAGATTCAAATCCGCCGTTCGGAGATTTTATCTTCTTTCTTTGCACAAAAGTCCAAGTCTTATTCGAACTAAGCTTTCCCCAATCATAGATGCTAACCTGACGAGATTGGATATCTCCTTTTAAAATAAGTTCCGTTACCATTTTACGAATAACAGGAGCTTCTTTTTTTTTCGGATCCTTTAAAAAATCCATATACTCTTCTTGCATGACATGTTGCACGATGAAACCTTGCAAATCTTCATTATGCGGATCTGCTACCTGATTATTTTCATAATACTCACGATTATGAATTATTCTTATATTATAAGCAGACTCATCTAATTCACCAATCGAAGGATCAATCTTATAACAATTCTTCAATTCATCAACAATCGTTTGCCTTATTTTTTCAGAATCCTTTGTTCTACATTCATCAACAATATTAACTCCCAATTTATTAAGAAAATCTCCGCAATCTTTTTCAGAAAGAGTATCCCTATCATTTTTCTTTTCTACATAACATTGATAATCTGTACGCTTTTGCGCTGTAAGTATGACATATTGACCAAGATATTTATTAACATCCCGAAGGAACTGCTCCATAACTCCAAGTTTACTCCTTCGAAATTTTTCATAAGTGCCAAAGTCTAAGTAATTAACGTTATTATGATTTTTTGAAAATGCGTTATCAACAAATAAATCATCAGCTTTCACATCATCTTCTTTTAATTTTTTTCTGAAATAACCCGTCTTCGGGTCAAAGATATAAAATCTTCCGGTTTTAGAGTATTTACTTTTTTTAAATGTTTTTACATCTAAATTAAGATACATTCCCGGATCAAATGATATTTGTAAAAAGTATACACTGTATGGTTCTTTTGTAATTTTATCTTTCTCTCGCCATTTCGGATTTCCATAAAACATTTCCCCTGTCAAATTATTATATGAAAACTCCTCATCTCTTGGCACGCGAATAGAATTAACCAGAAGCTGTAGCAATAATCTATTTTGATAATAAAAATTGTTACTTCTGACATCCTCATTTAAAATATCCAACCTCTTAACAATCGCCTCCGGATGTTCATTTTGTACTGCCTCTTTAAACTTCTTCTCTGATATATCACCTTTATCAAACAAAACTAACGCTTTGTATCCAAAGTCATATTGTACCGCCCTAGCTTTAAATTGTTCCGTAGCCTGATCCAAGATATTGGTCTTCTTTAAGCTCTCCGGTTTTTCTACCAGAAAGATATCGAAATCTCTGTCAATCAGATCAAAGTTATATTCTGCGTTAAATCGATTAGTTAAAATCATTAGAAATCCTCCTCTTTAATACTATGAATATATTTTCTTACAGGACACCCCTGCATATCTATCAAACAAGGTATCTCGACGATTCGCGAATCTATTTGAGTGGGTGGCATATACTCTGTTTCGTCGCCAACAACCTTAATAATATATGCTCTTTTTCCACCTATCTCATCCAGCTTTTTTATAATCTCCTTCTTTACAGTGCCTCGGTTTACAAGGTAATTAAATTTCCAATTTTTAAAATCAACATAGACTCCCGGAGACATTTCATAATCAAAGAACTCAAATCTTTCCGGATCTGTAATTTCTGACAATTCTATTCCTAATTCCTTCTTTAAAATGTATCTTCCGGCGACTTCGCCCAGTGCTCCCTTATAAATATTGTGAAATAGAACCGGGCTCATCATATAATCATTTTCGCAAAACTTCGTAGCATATCCTGACTCTTCAAAGAATTCTTTAAGTCCCGGATACTTCATCATAATCGGCAATCTCGATTCCTGCTCCGACATTTCACAGACAATCACCTCGTTATTTTCTGCATTCCTCTTAGCTCTCCCACTATTTCGAAAGGCAATCTTATCACCTGCAAAATCAATTACTACATTAGAAAAATCCGAGTATTGAGAATATAAATATCTTTGCTGAGG
The DNA here is from genome assembly GCA_024685495.1 of Lachnospiraceae bacterium. Classification (GTDB taxonomy): domain Bacteria; phylum Bacillota; class Clostridia; order Lachnospirales; family Lachnospiraceae; genus RUG191. Next base: position 4,135 of record JAIKVT010000267.1, on the reverse strand, counting down.
CTTACCACTCGTAATATATAATTTGTGAAGCAATTCGTTAGATTCACATAACTTTGATGAACATGTCGGATGGCAAAGTGTTAAATGTCTCATAGCAATCCATAAAGCCATACTATCCTCTGTCCAATTATTAGATAATAGCTGTTTTATATCCCACATACCGTAGGAAGAAATCTTCTCAGCTTTTCTTAACAATTTAGCTTCCTCATCAGTATATTCGGCTCCGAGTTCTTCTCGCAATCTGACTATTTCTTTCATCTCAGGAGGTAAAATGTGCTTTTTTAATTCTCCTGCCGATAACTTATCTAATAAGCGTTCCTCTATATAGATATATATATCTTTTGATTTTAAAAATGTCCTACACATTCTTCCAACTGCCTGCATAACCTGACGCGTAGCCTGCAACTTTACACTTTCTGTCCTATAAAGAATGTTTCTTTCCATATGGCTTTGTCCGGTATATGCACGAAAAGCAAGTCTTGTCATCTTACCGAATTCTTCATAATTAAGCTCGGAGTGCTGCCTTAATTCTTCAATTTGAAACAACATTTTCATTAGACCTGTTTCAGTAATTCTTTCATTAGAATATGTATTAGTTGTTAAATGTGTAATCTCTCCAAGATATATTGCGTCGATATCTTTTGCAAAATGACGTTTGTCCCCATCATTCAAATAAGGTGTAAGTTCTACAAGTTCGCTTTTATTCGGCGCTTCATACTGTAGATTTTGTCCGGCCCCGATAGTCTGATAAGACGACATAATAAAAATCTTTTCTCCTTTATTAAGCCTTTTTACCAGTCCTTCTTTGGCCTTATCATAATCACTGCCATTGAGAATATATAATGAACGCTCCTTACTCAAATCTTCACAATCCATATAGCCACTATAAGCAGCATCCCTTATAACCAACTCAAATATTTTCTTTAATATTTCCACATCAAATTCCGGATTATTTCTCTTCGGAAGTGCCATCCCTAAGTAAAGCATTGATTGGATGTCATTTGTACAAAATCTGTGCATCGCCAAAGCCAAATTACAATATCGTATCTCATGATATTCCGACTCCGTAGTATTACATATAATGTTTGCACAAACATTTCCCAGATCTTCATTATGAAAAAAATCGCCACACATGGTATGTATATCAAAGCCGCTCACTTCATCTTTAATCTTTTCAGCATGAATCTTAACCCTTCCATCATTGTATGCTTCCCAATTTTTCTCCATTTCATCGGAAATCTTCATTGTTAAATCGTCCGGTGTTGTATGAAACTGATCACCCAAGTGCTCCTTCAAATGCTCCAAATCATAATTACCAACTACGCTGGGAATCTCTGCCGTAGCGGATATTCCTATTACAAGCGATTTCTCTGATAAGTACGTAAGAATTTTCTCAGGGGTATCATAAACCGCAACAAGCTTAAGATTAGTTTCATCATAATGCGCATCCTGATCCTCAAATTCAAAAACTTCCATCCCACATTGGTAAAAACTATTATCCGGCAGCAATTCTTTTCTTTGTCGAGCAATACTTGAACAGCGCATCTCACTTAACACCAACTGCCGTCCCGAATAACTCAATTCGAATTTATCCAATATAGTGCTGATGGCATTATCTAATGTTAATTCATCATCTTCCGGCGCCCTCTTTTCATTAATATCCTTCATATACTGCCTAGCCCACACAAAAAGGAATGTACGAAAGTGTATCAGGAAACGGTTTATTTCTCTAAGCAAAGCATATACAACAATATTCTCCTCATCGTTTGCTTTTATATTAGAATAGAACTCACTTCCGGTCTCAAAAAATATATCTACCCGATTCTCCTTATTATTTTTAGCTGCTCGAATATATCTTTTATTATCACGTAAAATAGTATGATATGTTGCATCCTTGAAAAGAAAATTTTGCTTACGTTCAATATTATCCTCGACGGTTTTATAACTTAAATAGACAGCATACTTTTTATCAATTTCCTTCGCTTCATTATAAATTCTCTCGAATCGATACCTTGAAGGTTCTTCCTTCCTCAAATGCTTATATGCATCTGTCATCGCTCGAGATAAATAGCTTGGATTCAGCCCTCGAAGTATCTGTCGAAATAAAGACAAATACTCTTCTCTAATCGATAATGCTCCTTCAATTATTTCATCTTTAATGGTAGCTTTAGTTGCATCGAACTCGTCTATAAATATAATTGCATCATCTATGATATCTGATTTTAAAAACTCATAGCTTGGCTCCACCAGACAGGAATTACGCTTCATAAATTTGCTGATGCTCATTAACAGTACCTGATAATCATCTGTAAATACCGCCGGATATAACCTCCCAATCCATTGCCATTTACTATCCATACGAATTGCTTTAAGTCTTTTTCTTTTATTCTTAAAATTCTTCTTTAAACTTTTGGACACTTCTCTTCGAAAAGTTCTCTCAGCACCTTCTAATCTATTCTTTACATCTTGAATATAATCCTGATCATCAATTTTACTTTTTTCAAACGAATTATATCGTTGTACTAATTTTAACAGCTGATAATAACTATCCGTTCTAAATTCCTCAGGAACATCCAATTTCTCCAGCTTCTCAGTCACTTCATCAAAATTAGAACGTATCCTCAAAACATTTCTATTATATTCTTCCTCATCATTGTCAAACGCTTTAAGTAAATCTTCATTCAACAAATTCTTATTAAGCGTAGTAAGATAAATTATCTTCTTATGTTGAACTGGATTATTCAAATACTCTCTTATCACATGCGCCACGTTATATGTCTTACCATAACCGGTTGGCAGTTCACATAAATACAACCCGTGCTCATCACTATTCATAATACTTGTAATATATTCTTTCATTCTCTTCTCCTTCAACATGTTAGAATGCTATTCAGATATTTATGCTACATATCCATTTCAATTTTAGCATCCATCGTGTCCCATTATATGGACATGTTTTTTTGCGACACATAAATGATTAGAAATAATGCTTATTTTCACCATTTTCATTAAAATAGAGCTCGCACCACATGATGCGAGCCCTATGTTACAATAGCTAATTAAGTAAGCCTATAGCCAAAAGAATATTACTACCGCAGTATGGCCAAAGGTATATTACAGCCATAAGCCTAGGATGTTGTAACCTAACGGCAAGAGACTCCTTAATATCAAAACATTTATTATAAGGATTCCTACAACAATGCCGGAATACACCAATGTTCCTGACCAGTATTCGTCATATTCCAAGCGCCATCTTTTTTCAACTTCCATAATTACGTGTCCATAATCGTCAACAACAAGTTCCCCGTTGTCATTATGCATCATACCCATTTTATCTTTTGGCAGGAAATGTAATTTGAATTTTCTGTTGAACGGAAATGCAATAGGCACTCCTTCTACAGTTAAACCGTCCAACAAAATATGTACAAGTATACCCAGTATGGCCGCATTAATAATAAAATTCATACCGCCTATACCCAATTCAAAGATGAATTCATCATATGTTAAATGTTTTGCAAAGAACCCAAAGTCAACATTGGCAAACAGACTTCGCCAAATTCCGGTTTTGTGTCCTCCTATCATAATTGTTAAGAAGATTACCCAGAAAACCAGATCGTGAAAGATTCCACGCTCATTATATCTGTATTTGTCTCCTCCCAGTCTGTATATAATATTAAGAAAAAGATTGTCAAGATTAGGCAGTAATGAACCAATAGCGGCACCAACAAGAATCGGCATATGTGTGCTGTCGAGAAATGGTGCCCCTGTTGAAAACATATGTCCGGCCACTATAGCACCACCTGTTGTAACCCCTGCTACTAAATGTTGTTTATTATTCATAACATTTTCCTCCTCATAAATATCATAGCAAATCGACCGGACTTAATCATTCAACCGCTAGTTGAATAATTCTGCATGTGTGCGCCATCTTACATCTATAAAAGAAGCATATGCCTATGCTTCTTTATTCCGGTTAGTTTTTTTCTTTTGTGCTTCGTTTTGTTCAACGAAACGCATGATTTTTTCGAGGTCTTCTCTGCTAAGTTTAAGACCTCCTTTGATTTCTTTTGAGTCGCTGTTTAAATGGTTTGTCATCTTTGCAATTACTTGTTTCATAGAATTCCTCCTTTGTGAT
>JAIKVT010000266.1 GCA_024685495.1 Lachnospiraceae bacterium | reverse complement strand
TATCAAGAGTTCCGAATCCTTCATCGATAAACAATGCTTCCATCTGGACTCCGCCAAGATTTGTAGAAACCGTATCAGACAACCCCAAAGCCAGGCTCAAAGAAGCTTTGAAACTTTCTCCGCCGGAGAGATTTCCCACAGGCCTTCTGTGTCCGGTATAATTATCCAAGACTTCCAGATCTAAGAAATTGTTACTTCTTTTACCAACCGAGTCTTCTTGTCTGTACAATTCATACTGACCGTCACTCATCGGTCGAAGTCGCCTATTGGCCGCCGCTATTATTCCATCGAATCCGGTCGCTTGTATATACTGTTCAAGGGTTATTTTTCCGTTTCCGGTTGTCCCTTTAACAAGGTCATATAATCTTCTGCAGATACCGTATTCCCTACGCGCATTTTCCAAATCACCACGTTGTGACACAATGTTATCCTGCTTTTTAATATTATCATTAAGTCTGTTTTTTACAAGATTCTCATCTTCTCTGATACCTTTAACTTTCTCTCTTTGCTCATCATGTTTACTTTGCAAAGCATCGATATCAACCATTTTTTTACCTTCTGTATCTTTTTCTATCTGCTCGAGTTGCTCCTCATTATTTTTCAGTCTTTGTTTATAACGGTTGATTTCTTCTTCAGAATAATTAATCTCATCTTCCGACACAATGTAGTCTCGCATCTCTTCTAATCTTTCAAATTTTTGTTTCGCCAGTTTTTCATCTAGATTATCTTTTAATCGGCCTTCTTCTTTTTCCCGGTCTTTAAGATTGTCTTCTAATGTTTTAATTTCTGCTTCAATTGCTGTCAGGTCATTATCTGCTTTTGTTTTTGTGTTCAATGCATTTTCAATATCTTCATTAATTCTCTTTAAAACTTCTTCTGCTTTATCTTTCTCTGAAGAGGCCTCTACCCAACTATCAAAGCTCAAATCCTTTAGCGTCTCTAATGTTGCTCTGCTTTCTGTCTCTGTCACCTTTGTTTCATTTTTCTTTTTATCTAAAGCCTCCCTTGATTCCTTTAACGCATCCGTCATCTCTCCGTATGCTTTCTCAAGTCCCTTTTCAGCTTCTTTTAGCCATTCGCATTCTTCTTCTACTTCTTTATATCGTATTGTATTATTCTCTTTCTTTTCCTCTGTGATACAACTACCTTTTTCAAGATTTTTTATCAATTCATCAAGCGTATCGCAATCAGTTTCCATCCTAAGAATACTATTTTGAAGACAACCGACAATTTGCCGCATCATCTGTTCTTCATATTCTTCAAGCGCCGTTTTTGCTTTTTCGGCTTCTGTGTTAGCAGTTGCCTTAACGTCTTGTGCCTTAGTTTCTTTTTCTTTTATTCTTTCGAATTCTTCCTCGGTAATTGATTCTTCCGGAAGCCTTGCCAACTTAGGATGGTTGGTTGATCCGCATACCGGGCACGCTTGTCCTTCAGTCAACTCCTTAGCCAATATACCGGCTCGACTACCTTCGAGAATCTTCTCCGCATTTATTCGTTCATTATTAGCCTTCTCATATTTTCGAAATGCTTCCTTGAAGTCCTCTTGCTTTGACAAAAGATTATTCCAACGATTCTTACGTTCTTTTACCTGATTGTCCAGTATATCTTTAATATCATCCTCAAGCTTTTTTAACTCCTTTTCTTCAGCCTTTAGTTTCTGTAGTTCACTTGGTTTGTCTTTGAGATTCGCTACAGATTCTTTATAAGACTCTATCATCTCCTTAAGTTTTTGCTCATTATTTTTTAGATTCGCTTCTTCTTTTTTTATTTCCTCTTCAGTTTTTTCTAATTCTTTTAATATCGTGATAAGTTCATCTCGTTGTTGGTATTTTGACTTTTCTTCTTTAATCTTATTAATTTTGCTTTTTAAATTGTCTGCTTCAGGTTTATGTTTTTCAGCTTCGACCAAAGTCTTTCCGGCATTTTCCGCATCTTTTATCGCTTCTTTTTGTGCCTCATTCTTTTCCTTAATTTTTTTCTTTATAGCTTTGATTTCTTCACATTTACCGGTCCATGCCACATATGAAGGATTAACATCATATGTTGCCGCTTTTTGTCTTCTTAATACTGTGATACGTCTTTTATAGCTTGGTCCGTCGTCTTGAAGAGATCTGCGTTCTTTCTCAAGATCGTGCAACCTTTGTATGAATTTATTATTTGTTTCTGCCGTATTTAATTGTTTAGTCAGTTCCTGAAGCTTTTCTTCTTCTTTTTCTAAATGATTTCCTATCTCCTTTTGCTTTTCTTTATCAGATTCTATTATCTTTTCAATTACAGATAATATCTCATCCATATTCCATGTGCTCTTAGAATTACCTGCCTTTATTTGAAGCTCTCCAAGTTCCTCAGCAAACGGACTTTCTTCATCTACCGTCACATCTTCAAAGTATTGAATTATACTTTGTTCTATATTAATTTTTTCCCTGTTATTGGAGTCCATTCGCTCCTTTAACTTATACTCTATATTTTTATAACCGCTCGTCATAAAAATATTACGCAGTATTTCAGTTCTTTGCTCTGTCTTCGCATTTATCAAATCCCAGAATTCACCCTGAGCAATCATTGCTATTTGCTTAAACTGTTGATCATCAATATGCAAGAGTTCTCTTACCGCAGTATTAACCGGTTTAATACCCTCTATTGGTACATCGCCGGATACATATAATACGGCTTTCTCCTTCTCTGTAATAAAACCCTCTCCTCGCTGTTTTTTACGTTCATAAGAAGGCTGCCGCCACACATGATAATCTCTACCCTGATGCGAAAAATAAAAATCAACATAACTGTCAACTCCCGACTTCGCATACTCACTTCTGAGATTTTTTGTGTCTTTATACATTCCGCTTGTTGTTCCGTAAAGAGCAAAACAAATGGCATCAAAAATAGTAGTCTTTCCCGCTCCGGTATCTCCGGAAATTAGAAAAAGACCTTTTTCATCAAACTGCTCAAAATTAATCTCCGGCATCTTATCTGCATAAGGTCCGAATGCACTGATTATAAGTTTAATCGGCTTCATCAATAACACCTGCCTCTCTTGCGGTCATTCTGATAACCTCCATCTCCTCATCACTGATTTCACAGTTATACATTAAACTGTAGAAATCACTTATCAGTTCTGTAAACGACCTGTTTTGTGCTATTTCTGAAATATCTACCTGCTCAACTTCTCTTGTATGTGCGTTATCATAAAATATCTTTACAGTATTGGGATAAGTCTGTTGAAAAATTCCCATTGCATCGTTAATTATATCTTCATCCGTTAATGTTACATATATGTAATCCTGCGTGTCCGTTACGTTGGATTTATCCAGTAAATCTTTCATTTTACCCTTAATATGTCGCATATCTCGAAGCGGTTTTAGAGATACATAATCTATCCCCACTCCTTCTTTCTCATCTATCGTAATAACGGGAACGCTCTTCTCATTATTAACTTCACTGAGAGAATATTTTAGAGGAGTACCCGAATATCTCACCTCATCTCTTCCCACTCTTTGCGGTGAATGGATATGCCCCAAAGCTACATAATCGAATTTATCAAAAAGCTTATAACTTATTTTCTCGACCAATCCGACACTTTGCGTTCCCGCACTCTCCGACCCTCCCAAGACAGGATCTTCTCCACTGCCTATAACAAACTGATGCGCTATCAGTACGTTCTTTTTTCTTTCGTCGATATCCGCATTTTCAATAATTACTCTTACTGCATCCTCATATGTTTTTATATCTGAATCCGGGAAATAATGTCTGACTTGAGATGCCTTAACAAAAGGAAGCATATATATGTTAACCTCGTCATCACCATCGCCAAGAACATATTTATTAAGACTACCGTCATAGATGGCAGAAATGTAGATTTGCTTACTCTCAAAGATTCTGCTGCCGTAATTAAGCCTGTCGTCCGAATCATGATTCCCACTAATCATAAAAACCTTAACACCTTTCGACGCAAGCTTACTTAAAAAAGAATCCAATAACCTAGTGGCAGCTTCACTGGGTATGGATTTATCATATACGTCCCCCGCAATCAGAACAGCATCTATTGACTGTTTATCTATAATTGCCAATATCCTATCAAGTATATATTCCTGATCTTCAATCAAATCAAAATCTCTAAGTGATTTTCCCAGATGCAAATCACTTAAATGCAACAATTTCATACAGTTACCTCCCCCCTATAACTATATTTTTACATCTCACCAAGACACGCTCTCGCTGCTTTGGCTAATTGGTCCGCACATGATGTCGGCTTCGCCCCGCAGGTATTCCCCAAAAGCTTCGACTCAATCTCTTCCACGCTCATTCCATCTATGAGCTTACTTATTGCTTTGAGATTACCGTTACATCCGCCGGTGAACTGCACGTTGTAGACCTTGCCGTCTTCTATCTCTAAATCGATTTGTCTTGCGCACACTCCCTGCGGTCTATATTGAAAATGTTTCATTGATGATTTCCTCCTATCTGCGACTTACAATCTTCCTTATAACTCTCATACACTTCCATCGCCTGTCTCATCTGCGGCTCCATGAATGCACATACCGTAACGTCGATGTCATAGTCGGGATAATCCGCAGTAAACTTCTTGTAGGCTTCTAAGCATTGCTTCGTCGATTCAGCCGCAGGCTTTTGCAGCGAGCCTCCGAAGATTCCCGAGCTGATTAACGGAAATGCTATGCTGTGATATCCGTTTTCTTTAAGTACCACAAGCGAATTGTAATATGCATCAAACAACTTATCAAACGCATCCGGCGTAACCCCGAAGTTTGGGCCTACCGCGTGGATAATCGCCTTTGCATTAGTTAGGTTAAATGCGGGTGTGATAACGGCATCCCCGTCATTTAAGGGAGTCTTATGCTTCATGCAGGCCATTGATAAATCCATCATTCCCGCCTTTCTAAAAATAACTCCACAGATTCCGCCACCTGCCATCAAATCACGATTAGCCGCATTAACTATTACATCTTTAGTCTGATCGGCACAAGAGCCTTCGATAATTTCTAATTTACTCATCTGATTTCATCTCCTTATCTTTTATTTTTATCTTTTATATTATCCTTTTTATTATTCTCTATGTTGCCCTTTATTTATCCTTCGATTTTAATCTTTTATATTATCCTCTAAATTATATCTTTCACATTACACCCCATTGCATCAGCAAGACTTATAACCGTAGCAACCGATGCATGAGTCAATTCTTTTCTTCCTTGCTCATACTGTTCAATCATTCGGCGTGACACACCACTTTTATCAGCAAGCTGTTGTTGTGTTAATCCGGCATAAACACGAAGTCTTTTTAATCGTGATTCCATATTATATGTTTTCTCAATTTTATCAACAGCTTCAACAAACTGCATCACATCCATCTCATGATAAGGCATATACATATCTACTGCCGTAGATATCGGAAGAAATCGCTGAATTTCTTCGTAACTCTTATTACGATACCATGAATAATACGCCAATGCCCATCCTGCAAAATACTCCGGAGATTTGTAAAAACATCCGGAAGCTTCCGTCTCACATTCTGCGCCCGTCAAACCATAGTATACCTCATTAAAAATCTCTACGCCCGATTTGCCAACAACCAGTCTTGGCTCACCCCGATACATACAGTATGCGACCCCTGTAGAAATAAACGAATCATAAAAACGTTCAATATCCCATCTCATATCGTATACTGCAAAATGAAGCATGTCGCCCATGGCAACCTGCGCTTTTCCCAAATATAATTCATTGTATGCGCGAGTCATCCGGTTTCATCTCCTTATCTATAATCGAAATGATATAAATAGCGTCCTTTACATACTTATCACGATTCATGGAAAAATATGTATCTCTCGCCTTAGCGTCTCTTTTTTCTCTCTTCTCTAACCAAATACTCCGATCAACATATTCTGAATCTAAGTAATGGATTTTTGCAAATGCCTTTTCACTTTTTAGAACAACCTGATTCCCCAGTCCTCCCAGATACATTGCTTTTTTTAACTGATCTAATGATATAACATTATTAATAAAATCCTGTGCAAAAGAGAAATAACTGTCATCTGCCCGATATCCCTCTATTACATCATACGCTTCATAGTCAACGCTAAAATTATCAATCAAATATCTTTTACCTTCTGCCGCTAATGGAGTATCAACAGAAAAAGACCTGTTCTGTAATAGTACAGATAGCCATGTCAAAATGTGATAGTCGTTAAGATCCAACACGCTCAACCCTGTTTTATCAAATTCATAACTGTTAAGATAACCATCATGATTGGATGTTACAGCCCATTCTCTTCCCGAATCAGGAAATTCTGTACAATAAAAACCAAGGCCATAATCATTATATGGCCTTCCTCCCTTATATTGTGGGGTTTTTATAATATTTTCCGATCCATGATATAAAATCAAACCATCACCTTCTTTATACATCTTTAGATGTATTTAATTATACACCTATAGCTGTATAAAGGCAACGGTCTGATAAATTATCTCGCATTCTCATTAATGTGACATTGCACCCGTCCCAATGTCATTAAGTTAAGGATTTCCCTTCATCACACATTTAAAACTTCATAAATGATTTAACTATTTCAAGGTGGTTTGCATATATAAGCAGACCATCTTTTTTTAATAAGTGCGGCCACATTTGTAAAGTCTAATACTGCTGGGACAGGTTATCACCAGTTGCATCTTAATGCTGTCTATGACGTTTTGGAAGAAAGATATGTTGATATACTTACGCAACCACGTGCTTTTTACGATGAGCGAGAAGCCTTTCTTAAGTTTATTTCACGAAATCCTATCTTAGGGCAATGCATATATACTGCGGATAGAGGTTATTTTTCCAATAACATTTTAGCACATCTTTATTCGTCTGCGTTTTCTTTTGTGCTTAGAATGGGTGCACCAGGAGGTTCGAACTCATTTCTTAATCGTTTTGATTTACCTGATGCAGATGAGTTTGATATTACGCTTGAATTTTCATTTACACGCAGTAGAAAAAATATATACAAAAACAATCCTTCTAAATATGTATATGTTAGAAAGGATCGACCGTTTGATTTTATAGATGTAAATGATAAAGAGTCTTTATACCCTATAAAGGTTCGAGTTGTAAAAATACTTTTACCTAGCGGAACATCAGAATATCTTATCACAGACCTTCCAAAAGAATCCTTCGATGTTGACAAACTCAAAGAAATATACCGCTTACGCTGGGGTATAGAAACTTCTTTTCGACATCTCAAATATAATGTTGGACTTGTATATTTTCACAGTATTCGCAGAGACTTTATAATACAAGAAGTCTATGCAAGAATTATATTATATAATCTTACTAGACTTCTCATAAACTGCGT
>JAIKVT010000263.1 GCA_024685495.1 Lachnospiraceae bacterium | reverse complement strand
CGTAATTATCATTAAATCTCCCGCTTTAAAATCAGGATTGATGCCTCCGCTTGCATTAGTTAGAAACAATGTCTTAGCACCCATCATCTTCATTAAACGAATAGGAAGCACAACATCATTCATGTCGTATCCCTCGTAGTAGTGAACCCTGCCTTGCATCGCAACAATCTTGGTACTTCCTACGAAGCCGAATACAAAACGACCTTTGTGACCGGGTGCAGTCGATACCGGAAATCCTTCTATGTCATTATAATCAAGCGTTGCTTCAACCTTCATGGTATCCGCAAAATCGCCAAGTCCGGAGCCAAGCACAAGCGCCACTTCAGGCTCAAAATCTATCTTGGCTTTGTAGCAGTCAAAACATTTTCTCAACTTCTCATATACAGGATTCATAAGCGCCTCCATTAATACATTAAATTATTCCTTCTATAACTTATTATCATTCTTAGTATATTGTGATTATTTGCAAATCATGTTACACATTAAATCTAAATAAAATAACATCACCGTCTTTAACCACATACTCTTTGCCTTCCATGCCGACTATACCTTTGTCTTTGGCAGCTGAAAGGGAACCGCATTCCATTAAATCATCGTAGTTAACAACTTCCGCTTTAATAAATCCTCTTTCGAAATCAGTATGAATCTTGCCGGCAGCCTGTGGTGCTTTCGTACCCTTAGTAATCGTCCAGGCTCTGCACTCATCTTCGCCTGCAGTAAGGAAGCTTATAAGACCAAGAAGCGAATAGCTTGCCTTAATCAATTTATCAAGACCTGATTCTTCAAGGCCGAGTTCTTCTAAGAACATCTCCTTCTCATCATCATCAAGCTCTGCTAAATCCTGCTCAATTGCCGCAGAGATTACGAACACTTCAGAGCCCTCTTTAGAAGCGTACTCACGGACCTTCTTAACATTTTCATTACTTGCTCCATCATCTGCTAAATCATCTTCAGCTACATTCGCAGCATAGATAACCGGCTTAGCCGTAAGCAAATTATATTCCTTAAAATATGCTTCTTCGTCCTCGTCGTTAAGTTCAAATGTCTTGGCCATATTGCCGTCTTCCATATGCTTATAAAGACGCTCCTGCATAGCTGCTTCCTTCTGAAGACTCTTGTCCATTCTGGCAGCTTTGCCGGTCTTAGACATACGACGCTCTAATATCTCCATATCAGAGAAAAGAAGTTCGAGATTAATGGTCTCTATATCACGAAGCGGATCGATTGAGCCGTCCACATGGACAACATTGCCATCTTCGAAACATCTCACGACATGAACAATCGCATCGACCTCACGAATGTTGGCAAGGAACTGGTTGCCGAGACCTTCGCCTTTGCTGGCGCCTTTGACAAGGCCTGCAATATCTACGAATTCAATTGTAGCGTAAGTAACTTTCTTAGTGCTATATAATTCTCCAAGCTTCTCAATTCTGCTATCGGGAACCTGAACGACACCGACATTGGGATCGATTGTCGCAAACGGATAATTTGCCGCTAATGCTCCCGCCTTAGTTAACGAATTAAAAAGTGTTGATTTGCCTACGTTGGGTAGACCGACTATGCCTAGTTTCATATTATACCTACTTTCCTTTATTTACGGGCTTTGCGAGGTTTGGATTATGTGCTAATTGGTCTTAAAACTCGCATGCCTAGTATTCTCTGTAATGCCTTTAAATCATAACACAATGGGCTAATACGTTCAATGCTCGGGCATCTTCATATTCTATTTGTAATAAAACTCTATAGTGTGTCCGTGAAAGCAACTAAGATTGTGAACTCAGTGAGTTCACAATCTTAGGATACTTCTGATAAATGTATATTGCCAAAAAAAAGCCTGTCTCACCATGTCATTCTACAGAATCTTTTCCTCTGTATATGACACTCTGAAACACGCTTGTTGTTTTCTATATCTTCCCCCCCTCAGACCGTCCGAAAACTACGTTTTTCTGCGGTCTAACACTACTTTTTTCAACAAAAAATCAGATATTTTTTTCTCGCGAATTAAATATCTGACCTTGACAACTGAATAAAGTGTATATTTATCTGTATTAG
>JAIKVT010000181.1 GCA_024685495.1 Lachnospiraceae bacterium | reverse complement strand
CGATGGGCGGATACGGCGGAGCACTTAAGCAATTGTCAATAGGTTGCGCATCTACAGCCGGCAAGGTTAACATCCATTCCGGCGGAAAATATACTAAGACCGAAGATCAGGCTGTCGTATGGAATGACCTTCCACCTCAGGATACATTCTTAGAGTGTATGGCAGAAGCGGCATCAGCCGTTGTCGATTACTTTAACGACAACATCGTATATATTAATGTTATGGCCAACATGTCAGTCGACTGCGACTGCTGCGCTATCGCCGAAGATCCTTGCCTTAAAGACATCGGCATCTTAGCCGGCACAGACCCTGTTGCAATTGACAGAGCCTGCATCGACCTCGTTCTTAAAAGTGGCGATGCCGGTGTAGACCATTTCATGGAGCGCGTCACTTCGCGAAACGGCGAGCACACAATTGACGTAGCCTGCGACATGGGAATCGGTGTTAAGGAATATGAATTAATTTCAATTGACTAATCTACAAAAAATTAGAGCGACCCAAAATATGTGGTCGCTCTTTTTATGTCCAATTATTCGTACATATATCTATACATCTTTGTGGTTGAAATTTCTCTTGCCACTCGCGTAATCACCGACGATATTACCGTCACCCTTCAATATGTATTTGTAAGTCACAAGACCATCAAGTCCTACGGGGCCTCTTGCATGAAGTTTACCGGTACTGATTCCGACCTCGGCGCCGAATCCGTATCTGTAGCCGTCTGCAAATCTTGTAGAGCAGTTGACATATACGCCGGCGCTGTCAACCATTTGTGTAAATGTTTCAGCAACCTTATCATCTTCTGTGATAATAGCGTCGGTGTGATGTGAACCGTAATAATTGATATGCTCTATTGCCTCATCTACGCCGTCTACTATTTTAAGAGAAATCTCATAATCGTTGTATTCTTTGGCGAATTCATCCTCCGCCATAATTCCAATCTCTTTACCTACAATATCCTCAACTTCTTTCGTTCCGTTGACGGTAACCTCCTCGCTCATTAACATTTCATAGAGGGCAGGTGTAAATGTGTCAGCAATCTTCCTGTTAATAAGCACAGTCTCTACTGCATTACAAGCGGCAGCATATTGCTTCTTAGCATCTAAGATTACTTTGAGCGCGAGATTGACATCAGCCATCTCATCCACATAGATATGGCAGATTCCACTTGAATGTCCCATTACGGGAATCTTGGTATTCTCCATAATATATCTTACGAATTTATTAGAGCCGCGTGGAATTAGAAGGTCCACTTCCTCATCACATTTTAACAATTCATCAATCTCGTTGTGCTGTTCAACCTGAAGCAAGCATTCACCCGGAAGGCCCGCTTTAATTACACAATCTTTAATTATTTCAAAGAGCACCTTGTTGGTATTAGCCGTCTCTTTACCACCCTTTAAAACTGCGCAGTTGCCGCTCTTGATACAAAGCGACGCAACCTGAATAAGCGCATCGGGACGGGCTTCGAAGATAACTCCGATAACACCGATTGGCACGCTGATTTTAGTAAGAAGAAGGTCAGAGTCTAACTCGCGTTTCATATAGACTTTACCGATTGGATCGTCTAATCCCTTAAGACCGATAAGTCCGCTGATGCTGTCTTTTAATTTCGCTTCGTCGTATTTAAGTCGCTTGATTACGGACTCGGCGATGTCATTCTCCTTAGCATAATCAAGGTCCTTTCTATTCGCTGCAAAGATTTTGTCTTTATTATCCTCTAATGCCTTAGCAATGTAATCTAGCGCATTATTTCTCTTATCGACGGATGACGCCGCAAGAATCGGCGCTGCCTTCTTCATTTTCTTTGCCTCTGTTGCTACTACCATCGTCATCTCCTTCCTTAACACTACACCAAAGTTGTTGTTTTCCGATAATCTATCACTTATAATATGTTCTTATAAATCTATCTTGCCTCTATCTGTTCCTTAGACGGTTCCATATTGCCACGGCATTCGACGCACTAAGCACATGCTCTATATCAATTCCGGCGGGACAAATATCATTACATGCAAGAGATTTGGCACAAGTCTTATACACATGCTTCTTATAACTGTCTGCTAGCTCCTGTCTGTCATCTACTGTCATCTGCGTCAATAATCTTCCCGCAGGCACAAATCCTGCTGCGCCGACAAAATCATCACCCGACACAAAATTAGGACAAACCTCCAAGCAACAACCACACTGCAGACATGTTGCTGCTTCATAAGATATGTGTACAGTTTCTTCATCAAGTGTTATATTCTCCTGTTTTGCCCAAATCCTTACAGCCTTAAGATTCTCCATCATTATACTTCTGTCTACAATAAGGTCTCGAACAACCGGAAACTTCTTAAGCGGCTCAAGTCTAATGTGTCCATTTATTTGGACATTGTTCAAAAATGCATCACACGCAAGCATCGGTCTTTTGTTAATAACCATTGCGCACGCGCCACATTTCTTTTGCATACAACTATGTTCATATGATATCGGTTCTATTACTTTACCGTCGTTATTTAAAATCTTTTCTGCCGAATTTATTGTCCGAAGCATATTAGCTACAGTCTCACCGACATCATCAGTATCATATATTATATTTTCTGTATAATTTTCCGCTTCCGGACTTTGTCTGCGAAGTATTTCTATATTATATCTCATTAAATTTCCTTGTTTCTTATTGAGCCTACGTTATCACTTAAATACTAATCGTAATTTTTCCCACCTTATCGCACTTGCTTTTCACAAGACCTTTGTACGATTCGTCGTTTCTCTTCGGATAATCCGTTCTATAATGCGCTCCTCTGCTTTCCTTTCTGTAAAATGCGCTTTCAAGCATTGCCATCATTAGCCTAAGCCTCTTAATATCCATTTCATTGCAACGCTTGTCTTGTTGAAGTTCTCTCAATCTGTTTATCCCCTTTTGAATCGAATCTCCTTCTCTTATTATACCCATACTTTCCATGAATATACCTTTAGCATTCTCAGTAATTACAGGCGTATGCTCTATTGATTCCGGAATTCTTTCACCATCTTTTATCTCACTATCAGTTTTTTTCATTGCATATTCTTGTTTCTTACACTTTTCCCCGAAATCTGCAACAACCGAAAGAGCCGCAACGCGACCGCCATATAAGGCTCCCATTGTGGAATTGCCACCTAACCTGTTAGCTCCGTGATATTGCGAACAGCATTCTCCTGCTGCATATATTCCTTCGATGTTACTTTTATGATTGACATCGACATCTATTCCGCCCATAAAATAATGTATTCCGGGTTCAACCTGAATAGGTGTCTTTGCCGGGTCTGTTCCTTTATAATGCATAATCTCTTCTCTAAGATCCGACAGTCTGTTCTTCCATATCTCTTTCGACAAATGCCTCATATCAAGATAAACAATCGGCTCATTATTATCATCGTGCACTACCAGGTAGCTTTCTCTGGCAACAACATCTCTTGGCATCAGATTACCAAGCTTAGGATATTTTTCTTCCATATAATACTTTATTTCACCGCTTTTGGTCTTAATATAAAGCCTTCCACCTTCACCTCTTGCAGCCTCACTTACAAGAAGTCTCTTCCCCACAATCGACATCGTCGTGGGATGGTATTGTACCATCTCAAGATTACTGAACACCACGCCTTTACTAAAGAGTTCGGCTGCAGCATTTCCGGTATTCATTGTGCTTCCCGTTGTAACACCCGGTAATAGTCCGCTCAATCCTCCCGTGGCAAATATGACAGGACCTTCATAATATTCTGTTTTTTTCGTAAATGTGTCTCTTACATAAACCCCTTTGCAAGATATGTCCATTTTAACGGACACAAATTCGTGATGGGACAATCTGTTAACCGTTCCTTCTACTTCATATTGCCTGACACTGTCAATAAGCGCCGTCATAATTTCCTTGCCCGTACTGCTCTTAGCATAGGCAGTCCTTTTCTTCTCTTGCCCACCAAAATACCTCTGAACAATTTGTCCGTTCTTGGAGTTAAAAGGAACACCGATTGCCACAAGTTCCCTCAAAATGTCAGGAGATGCTTTGGCAAAATTCTTAACTGCCTGTTCATTAGCTATATCACAACCCGACTTTAACGTATCCTTATAATGATACTCGTAGCTATCGCTTTCACCACTCACATCCATAGCCGCATTAATTCCACCCTCTGCAAGAACGGACTGAGCTCTCTCAGACGTCTGATAAGATATCAGATTTACTTTCATATTGTTTTTTACCAGCGTTCTTGTTGCACTTAGACCGGCAAGACCTGCACCTATAACATTAACTCTCATATTTATCCACCGATATGTAAAAAGTAAACCGAAAATGCTACCATAGCAAATACCAAAACAGCTAGTATTATAATCATTACTGCGCTCATCACTATCTTGCCGACTTCGGAGTAAAATCCCAATGCAATCCAAAGTGGCTTGATATTAGTCAATATATGTATCATTAAAGTAATAACCATAAGTACGCTTAATATCATCTGAAGCGGCATCTGTTGTGTTACATTCATGCCGCCCGTCATAAAAATAACCACATGACATACGATAAGCGCCAACAACACAAATCCGCTGTCTCTTCTTATCCAAAAGAGTCTGTTCTCTCGCCCATAAGATACATCTTTACTTCTCTTCACAGAATCTATAACAGATATTAGTCCCATAATAGCATGGAGTGCTACTAAACCAACCATAATCCATGCCAACACATTTACAATCTGTATAGGAACCAGATATATCCCAACAAGAGCCAATCCGCTTTCAGTCATGTGGAATGTAAACAGTATTAAAATTACTATACTAACAATCGCATTTATTTTTTTCATAAACCTTTAACCTCGGTTTATTATACTATCCAAACCTTGCTTATGCAAGTAAGTTGTTGGTGGCAGTACGAATGATTTATGTTATAGTATAAACAACTGTTAATATACAAAAGAGAAAGGAGACGCATAATGAAAAAAAACACTGCAGATTTATTAATCCTTGGAAATGTTATTACCATGGACGAGCACAAGCCCTACGCTGAGGCCGTAGCCGTAAAGGACGACAAGATTATCTATGTCGGAGACGCTGATGTTGCCCGTAAGCTTTGTAGCGAGAGCACTAAGGTATGCGACTATGGCAAGAACACTGTCTATCCCGGTTTCTTAGAAGCCCATTGTCACCCGGGTGGTGCAGGATGGAAAATGTGCTTAATCGAATCTTTAGATCCTAAGGCAAGCTTGGAAGAATGTGTTCAGGTCATGAAGAATTATATGGAAGCAAATCCTGACAAAGAATCTTATCAGGGTATTGGATTCGAAGAGCATGACGAGCCACCAAGAGCTGAGTTGTTAGACGCAATCTGTCCCGATAAGGTAATGATGTGTACGGATTCCGGCGGTCACTCTATGTGGCTTAACACCAAAGCCATGGAGGTATTCGGAATCAATAAAGAAGCCGTTGAGAAATGGGGCACTTCATGTGTAAGAGTCGATGAAGACGGAAACCCTACAGGATACATCTCTGAAGGACCGGTCTTCTATATCCGTGCAAACAATAAGGTTACTATAGAAGAATTCGAACAGGCCATCTTAGCTTGGCAGGATTATGCACTTTCTAACGGTTATACAGGCGTCTATAATGCGGGCGTTGAAGTTACAAATATCATGGAAGCTCCCGCCATCTATAAGCTTGAGGAGGAAGGAAAATTCCACCACTATATGTTCAGCGGAAGCCTGATTGGTGACAACACCGACACTCCCGAAGAGGATATGGACCGCATTGCCAAAGAAGCAAAGGAGCATAACAGCAAGCATTACAAATTAATCGGTGCTAAAGTTTTCTGCGACGGCGTTATCGAAGGACACACAGCTTGGATGGTTGACGAATATGTCGATGAACCCGGATACCACGGAGTAGCAAGATTCGATGACCACGATAAAATGGTTCGACTTGTTAAAGCTGCTGCAAGCCATGACATGAATGTGCACGTTCACACAATTGGAGATGCCGCTATTCGAGCTTGGGTTAAAGCAATCGCCGAGGCCGAAGAAGAGACGGGTAATTTCGATATGAGAAATGCGCTTGCACACCTTCAGTCTGTGCAACCCGATGATATAAAAAGATTTGCAGATTATAACATTATGGCCGTATGCGGAATTATGTGGGTAGAAAAGTCTCACGCTTTATACGACATGATGATTAAATATGTAGGAAAAGAGAAATCCGACAAAGGCTTCCCTGTAAAAGATTTCTTAGATGCGGGTGCTGTAGTTCTTTCTCATTCAGACTATCCTGTTTCGCCATCATTTAGTGTTCCTTGGACAATGTGTCTTGGAGTCCTGGGCTATCTTCCTTCAAACGGCAAAGAAATGTTACGACACGAAGACCAAAACATAAGCCGATTGGAAACACTTAAGACAGTTACAACTTCAGTTGCTTACAGTTGGCATGAAGAGGACAGAATGGGTTCTCTCGAAATCGGAAAACTGGCTAACATAACAGTTTTCGATAAAGACTTCTTAAAAGATGACTTAGAAGAAGTTGAAAAAGCAAAATGTCTTGCTACTTTTGTCGATGGAAAGCAGGTTTACGAAGCGTAAATTGTTAAAAATAATTATTTTATTAACTAAATATTAAATTATTCACATTTTTTCGTGAATCGCCCTTTATTTCATATTGAAAAAAATCCGTCTAACATATATACTTAAAAGACTACACTGTATATATGGAGTAGACGGATTTTTTAATCCAAATATGAGGGGGACAAAAAATATGAGCAAACAAAAGAAAGAGAAGAACAAGAACAAAAAGGGCAAATTCAACCTTATGGCCCGACTTCTTATGATGGTACTGATACCTGTAATCCTGCTTGGTATAGGTGTTGCAATTATCAGTTATTTCCAGATGAAAAGTGCACTTAACGAAGAAGCACTTGAAAATCTTCTGGCAACCGCATCATCTGTAAGAGCAGGCTATAATTTAGTTGATGACGGAGACTATAAATTAGACAAAGACAACAATCTATATAAAGGTAAATACAACATTACCGCCAACACTGAAAAGATGGATGCTTTCGTCGAAGATACCGCTCAGGACATCACTCTTATCTTAGATAAGACAAGAAGAGCAACGACACTCACTGACGAAAACGGCGACAGAATTGTCGGAACCGATATATCAGATGAAGTATATAAAACCATTATGAATGGTGAGAATTATACAACCAGCAATATAGTAATCAACGGACAAAATTATTACGCTGCTTATGTGCCAATTAAAAACGGTGATAAGATAGTCGGCTGCGCATTTGCAGGAATGCCATCAGATATGGTTCTCGCTCATGCTTTAAATGTTTTGGTAATAATTATAATCACAGGCGTTGTGCTTCTAATTCTTGCCATTATTGCCACAGTTATAGCCGGCAAAGATATAACAGGTTCTATCAATGCTTGTGAACATGCAATGGCAGACTTATCAACAGGTGACCTTAATATTAAGATTAATAAGAAGGTTACAAAGAGAACTGATGAAATCGGTGCGTTGGCAAGAGAAATTCTTGACACTGCCAAAACTCTTAATCATACGGTTAAAGATATTCTTGAAGCTGCTGATACACTTATCGGATCAAGCAACAACATTCAGGATATGACTAATACCACAAGTATTACAGCTGATGAAATCAGTCATGCTATTGAAGACATCTCTAAAGGTGCCGTATCTCAAGCAGAGCAGATTGAAACTGCAACAGATCAGATTAATCAAATGGGTGAACAAATCGAAGGAATCGTCGGCGGTGTATCTTCACTTAATGAGACATCATCTGTTATGAGAACAGCAGGCGATGATTCTAACAGAATCATTGGCGACTTAAGTGATTCTAACGACAGAACTAATGATGCAATCGCAAAAATTGCAAGACAGGTACAGCTTACAGACGAATCTGCAACTAAGATTCAGGATGCCGTATCACTTATTACATCAATTGCAGAAGAGACTAACTTGCTTTCACTCAACGCCAGCATCGAAGCTGCCCGTGCCGGTGAAGCAGGTAAAGGTTTTGCGGTAGTTGCTTCCGAAATACAAAAGCTCGCAGAGGACTCAAGCAGTTCTGCAAGAACAATTGAAGATGTTGTTAACAACTTACTTTCAGAATCTAAGACAACAGTCGCAGCAATGAAAGAAGTTGAAGTTATAATAGAAGAGCAACAGACTAAGTTAGAAGAGACCAAAGAGAAATTCCAGGATGTTAATGAAGGAATTGCAACAAGCTCTGTTGAAACAGATAACATTTCCGACAGAACAGATGAATGTAACGAAAGCAGAAATCGAGTTGTCGGCGTCGTTAACAATCTTGTTACAATCGCTGAAGAGAACTCAGCTTCAACACAGCAGACAACAGCCTCTATGCAAGAGCTCAATGCAACTATCAATCTTGTATCACAGCAGGCTACAGACCTTCTCGATCTTGCACACGACCTTCAGAAGGAACTCGATTACTTCAAGTTAATTGATGAATCTGTAGTTCCCGGTGGTGATGAGTAAAGATCTACATAGCAATAAAGTTTTACGAATGAGTAATATAGCTATCAAAAAAACATATTGTTAAATATAAAGAAGCTGTCGTACTAAATTGTGCGACAGCTTTTTTGGTGTCCTAGTTTGCATCTTTGAATTTGTTTTATCAGCTTGATTATCCGGATCCTTCCGGCCTAATTTCCAGATTCTTCAGCCTAATTTCCGGATTCTTCAGCCTAATTTCCGGATATGAATGCTTTGAGAAATGTGCCTGTCTCCGACAAGTCTGCATCCGTAAAACTATCAACCGTTGAACACGAAGGACTTAAAAGTGCCGACGTCTCATTCTTATTACAAAGCGACCAGCCCACATACGACAAGTTATTATCATTAATAAGCTGCTTCCACGCGTTAGCGGAATTGTAATCTATTCCTCCGTTACCGGACGAATCGCATATAGAAAATTCCGATACAAATATAGGCGTACCACTCTCTCTTGCCGTTGTAAGTTTTCTTCTTAAATCATCTTTGTGGGTTCCTGCATAAAAGTGCAGGGTATACATAACATTTTCAAAATCAAGAGGAGCGGCGCTCACTTTGTCTACATCCTGTGACCAGGTCGGTGTTCCCACAAGAACAATTGCATCGTTGTCATTTGCTCTAATCGCGGGAATCACATCGTTCGCATAACCTCTGATTGTCTCCCATGAAGTTCCGCCGTTAGGCTCGTTACATATCTCATATAACACGTTGGGCCTGTCAGCGTATCGTGCAGACATACGGGAGAAGAAATCAATCGCCTCCGCCTCATGTGTCATCGGATTATTGTCATGTAAAATGTGCCAGTCAATTATCACATACATTCCAAGGCCGGTAGCTATATTGACGCCATCGTCAATTACCTGTTCAAGCTTCGCCTTGTCACCGCCAGCGCAATATCCGTTCTCATCAGTATACATTGCAAGACGAACAACATTAGCGCCCCAGTCGTCTCGAAGAGTCCGAAACGCCCCTTCGTTAACATACTCCGGGAACCATTGTAGACCATGCGTTGATACACCTTTAAGCTGAATCTTCTCTCCCTTAGAATCCACAAGGTCCACTCCGTTAACTCGAAGTGCTCCGTGGTTATCAACCGGCGTTCCTGATTCGGTAGTCGGCTTTGGAGACGCATTTTCCATAGTATTATTAGCGGGAGTTACCACAGCGGCTTGGCGCAAAGCCTGCAACTCTTCCTTCGACAAAAGCCTACCCATCGCAGTCTCTTTATCGATAATATAAGTGCCCTCCAACTTGCCAAGATCAGCGTCACTCTTCGCCTTAAGAATCATGCCAATATCAGAGATGGTATTGTCAGTCGCAATCGTTCCGTTATAATCCACGT
Organism: Lachnospiraceae bacterium; assembly: GCA_024685495.1. GTDB lineage: Bacteria > Bacillota > Clostridia > Lachnospirales > Lachnospiraceae > RUG191. The sequence continues at coordinate 412 of JAIKVT010000181.1, read as the reverse complement.
TGCTAAAGTTCAAGCTGCTGCCCGCGACGTTGAGGTTACAATTCCAATTGTTGTCTGCGCTGTATTGGGCGGTTGTCGGAATCGACATCTTCCACGACGTAACCTCCGAAGACTTGTGATTTTCCACGGACACATTGTACTGCGCAAAGCTCTCGTTATTACTTTGCCAGCCGTTGACCTTGCTGATGGTAACGACAAGCCCCTTGAAATTGCGAATATCGTCGTAGTTATCAGTAGCAGTCGTCTTCGCACTGTCAATCGTCTCCTTCGGTGACCAGGGCCACGCGCCCGTCACGCATCTTATCACTATAAGAACTATTGCAGCGACAAGGCAAATGCCTATCACAATCGCTGCAATAACAGAACCTTTCTTATGATTACTAATCCACTCTTTCACCGGTGTTACTCCTTA
>JAIKVT010000138.1 GCA_024685495.1 Lachnospiraceae bacterium | reverse complement strand
AAGAATATACGCCATCGTTACAAATGTTGTAACTCCCGCAATCAACTCCGTCTTAACGTTAGTATTATTCTGTTTAAGCTTGAAGACTTTCTCTAACATACTTAAATATTATTTCTTAGCCTTCCTGGCCTCACGCTCTTCTTTTTTCTTACGCTTAGCCTCTTCTTTAGCTGCTGCTGCAGCCTTACGCTCTTCAGCGGCTTTAGCATTTGCTTCAGCATCCTCAGGCTTCTCTACGCTTGTAATAGCTGACTTTTGCATAGGAATACGACAGTTCTTATTGCTACCAAACTCTACAATAACAACATCTTCACCTATATCAATAATAACACCGTAAAAACCACTTGATGTAAGAACAGTATCACCTACCGCCATGTTATTCATCATAGCATTCTTACGTTGATTCTCCTTATTGGAAGGACGAATCATAAAGAAATACATCAGAACAAAAAGTCCGATGATCATAATGATCATTCCGTATTTACCAAAAAACGAAGAAGCGCCTGACGCAGTTGCTTCCAATAATAATCCATTGAATTCACCTAACATGAAAATTCCTCCTATTGAATATCCGTTTAACATGTCTTTATAAGACTACAAATGCCTTGTTTTAGACATTAACATATCTTACTTTAAGACATCAACACACATTGTACAAAAAATATCAGGATATATCAAGTAAATTATAATATTTTGTCGAGATTCTCAGATTTACGTGCTTTATATTCACTAAATCTGTTTTCTAAAATCGCATCTCGTATCTCTTCCATCATATTGTTATAAAAATATAAATTATGCATAACACATAATCTCATGCCAAGCATTTCCTTGCTCATAACAAGATGTCTTATATAGGCTCTCGAATATTTTCTACAAGCAGGACAGTTGCAGCCTTCTTCTATAGGTCTTGGGTCCAATTTATATTTTTCATTTCTAATATTAACTTTACCCATATTGGTATAAAGCTGTCCGTGTCTTGCATTCCTGCTCGGATATACACAATCAAAGAAATCCACTCCACGTTCTACCGCTTCTAATATATTATTAGGAGTGCCCACTCCCATTAGATATACAGGTTTTTCATCGGGTAAATGTGGCACAGTAACATCAAGTATATGATACATCTCATCGTGTGTCTCACCAACGGCAAGACCTCCGATAGCATATCCGTCAAGGTCCATCTCGGCTATCCGCTTAGCGTGTTCTATTCGTATATCATCATAGATCGCACCCTGATTAATTCCAAAGAGCATCTGATTTTTATTAATAGTATCTTCTCTGTCGTTAAGCTCCTCTAACTTAATTTTGCATCGCTCTAACCATCTGGTTGTTCTGTCGACGGAGTCTTCGACATAGTGCCTGTCTGCTTTGGCACTGGGACATTCGTCAAATGCCATTGCAATAGTAGAGCCGAGATTAGACTGAATTGTCATACTCTCTTCCGGTCCCATAAAAAGCTTTTTCCCGTCAATATGAGAATTAAATGTTACTCCTTCTTCTTTAATCTTTCTAAGCTTCGCAAGAGAATACACCTGAAATCCACCTGAATCGGTGAGAATAGGTTTGTCCCATACCATAAATTTATGAAGACCGCCAAATTCTTTAATTAATTCATCGCCCGGTCTTACATGAAGATGATATGTATTAGATAGTTGAACCTGTGTCTTTAATTCTTTTAAATCCTCTGTCGATACCGCTCCTTTTATGGCTGCACTTGTACCGACGTTCATAAATACGGGTGTCTTAATTTCCCCGTGAACAGTAGAAAGCACGGCGCTTTTCGCCATGCCATCTTTATTAATAATCTTATACATTATAAATTCCTTGTCTAAATCTATCTTCTAAAAATATATGCAACTTATGCAAATTTTTAAAACATTTGCAAAGCATATATATAACCTAATAAATCTTCTTAAGGTTATCCATCTTAGAAGTCATGTTATCCATCAGTAAATCGAGTAATGTTATAGCTGCCATACTTTCAACGACAACAACCGCTCTTGGAACAATAACAGGATCATGTCTTCCGGTTATATTAATATCTATTTCTTCGTTAAATGCATCTATGGTATGCTGCGGTCTGCTTATGGACGGTGTTGGTTTTATCGCTGCGCGAAATACTATGTCTTGTCCGTTACTTATGCCGCCAAGCACTCCTCCGCCATGGTTAGAGTGAAAGACGACACCGCCGTCATATGACATTTCATCGTTATTATCACTGCCCTTACTTCTTGCAACATCAAAACCGTCACCCATTTCAAAGCCTTTGACAGCTCCGATAGATAACATAGCCTTAGCAAGATTGGCATCTAACTTATTAAATACAGGCTCTCCTATTCCGGTCGGCACATTATGAATAACACATTCTATAACTCCACCTACGGAATCCTGGTTCTTCATGCACTCTTCTATATAGTCCATAGCCTGAAATGCAATTAACTCATTAGGTAGATTTAACGGATTATCCATCTCATCTAAATGAACGTCTTTCGGATCCGTAATTGCGAATTTACCGATTGATTTTGTATAACAATCAATCTTAATTCCAAGTTCTCTTAGAATCTTATGAGCGACTGCTCCTCCAGCTACTCTTCCTATCGTCTCACGTCCCGAGCTTCTTCCGCCACCGCGATAGTCACGTAAGCCGTATTTTTCGTCAAATGTGTAATCAGCATGACCGGGCCTGTACACATTTGCAATATTAGAATAATCCCGAGATCTTTGATTTTCATTTTCCACCATAATACTGATAGGACAACCGGTGGTTACATTATCAAGTGTTCCGCTTAAGATTACAGCCCTATCACCCTCTTTTCTTTGGGTGGCGTATTTTGAACCGCCCGGCTTTCTTCTGTCAAGAAACATCTGAATGTCTTCTTTATATAGTTCAAGACCTGCGGGGCATCCGTCTATAACAACGCCTAAAGCTTTGCCATGAGATTCACCCCATGTTGTAATTGTAAAGTTGTCTCCATATGAATTGTTTCGCAACTTTCAACCTTTCCTTCCGTTACATATTACTAATTATTTACCGATTGCGAAGCAAAGCGCATTCGATTAGTCTTCCATCTTCAATATCTTCATGCAATTCGGTTGGCAAATCTTAACCGGCGGTTTTCTCATCAATGCGTATTTCTTCTCATAATTAATCTCAAATGTGCGCATCTCATTAGAGTCATGGTTAACAGATGTAACGAGTTTATTACCCGGCAGTACGCTTATGTATTTCGGATAATCACCTGATACTCTTGTATCGAATTCAAATGTCAATTCACCTGTCTTCGTATTTCTCTTAAGACATGCAAGCGAGTTAACGGCATCGACAGATGCAAACATATACTTCTCATCATCAGAAAATTCCAATGTGGCTGCTGCAGCCGTCATATATGTGTCCTTTATTACGGACACCGTCTGAATCTTATCGTATTCAGGCTTGCCTTCTTTTGAAGATATTTTATATACTTCTATCTTGTTGCGTTTTTCTGACAGAATATATAAGAACTTACCGTCCTTAGAAATTCTGAGCATTCTCGGAGCAGCTCCGATAGGACATCTTATTACATATACTTCCTTGAGTTTACCTCTCTTATAATCTATCTCATATACGGAAACATTATCGATACCATAATCAACGGTATATAAATATTTCTCATCCGGTGATAATTCTACACAGGTAATCTTAGGCTCTAATCTCTTCTCAACAGAACTGATACCAAGACCTTCATGGAAAATACCTTGTGTAACTTCACCTATACTTCCGTCTTTTAAAAGACTCATAACGGTAATTCGACCGTCATGATAACCACCTATAAAAAGGTATCTGTTCTGAGAATCAACTGTTACATAGCAACCTCTCATTCCGCCTATCCATTTGGTGTTGAGAAGACTTAAATATCCCTCATCTTCTATCTCAAATGCGCTGATACCCTCATCAACAATAGAGTAAAGATGCTTCTTATCTTTCGATATTGTAAGATAAGACGGATTATTTACCGAAACTTCATCTTTGTGAGTAAATACACCCTGTTCAACATCTAAATCATATATGTGAATTCCCTCACTGTTGTTATTGGTATAGCTTCCAAGATACGCAACATATTTAGCCATGATTAACCTTCCTTTCTTCTCAAAATATCATATTTATCCAAATCTATTCCCAAATCTATCCATAAACTCTCTTTTGGATGTGGTGCACTTTCGACATCTTTGCCTTTGTCATTAACAATTCTTTTTACCACCACTTCGATATTATCGCCGTTAGGTTTCATTACTTCAATTGTCTCACCAACCGAAAATTTATTTCTTTGTTCTATATTATATAACCCATCTTTGAATTCGCCTATAAGACCAAGATAAGTATATTCTCTTATATATGTATTACTGTCATATATCTGAGTCTCTTCAGACGGCTTTCCGAAGAAAAAACCTGTCGTAAATTGTCTGTAAGTACAGTTAGATATCTGATCGAGATACCATGGCATGTTTTTCTTGTAAAGTTCAGGATCTTTCAAATAATCATCGATTGCTCTTCTATATGTCCTAGCGACAGTCGCCACATAAAGCGCCGTCTTCATCCTGCCTTCTATCTTAAAACTGTCTATACCGGCATCAATCAATTCAGGGATATGTTCTATCATACACAAATCTTTTGAATTAAATATGTATGTTCCTCTTTCATTCTCATATACAGGAAGATATTCACCCGGACGCTTCTCTTCCACTACAGCATATTTCCATCTGCAAGGGTGTGTACACTCACCCTGATTCGCATCCCTGCCCGTAAAATAATTGCTAAGAAGACATCTTCCCGAATAGGAAATGCACATAGCTCCGTGAATAAATGTCTCTATCTCCAAATCATCGGGAATATTAGCTCTTAATTCTTTGATTTCTTTAATAGACAATTCTCTTGCAGAAACGACTCTTTTCGCTCCTAACTTATGCCAGAATTTATATGTACCATAATTGGTATTATTCGCTTGAGTGCTTATATGAATTTCAACTTCAGGCCATACCTCTTTAGCAATGTCAAACACTCCCGGATCCGATATAATAAGCGCATCCACATTAGCATTTTTCAATTCTTTAAAATAATCATATGCCAAAGATAAGTCTTCATTGTGAGCAAGTATATTAGCAGTTACATATACTTTAACTCCATTCTCATGAGCAAACTTAACACCTTCAGCTATCTCTTCAATTGAAAAATTCTTTGCTTTTGCTCGAAGGCTGAATACATCTCCTCCGATATATACGGCATCTGCGCCAAATATAACAGCAACTTTCAAAACCTCTAAAGAGCTTGCCGGAACAAGCAATTCCACCGGTCTCATTATAATCTCCTTAATGTAATAATATTATGTCTATTCTTACATAAAAATAAACACAATTAATATATTGATCTTATCTTGCGAACGTACGCGCCACTTAACATATTGTTCTTATCTTACGACCGTAAGTGCCACTCCGTCACCGACAGATAATATCGTAGTATCATATGCATCATCCTGACACAACTCATACAGATATTCTCTGATTCTTTTGTGAATTGTACGATTACGTCTCTCCACTATAAAATGTGATTCTAAAATGTCACCGTCCTGCAAGACATTGTCTGTAACAATAACCGAACCTTTTTTAGTCAGCCTTTTAATCTGTGGCCAAAAGTTAATATATTGTCCCTTAGCGGCGTCCATAAATACAAAATCGTACTTTTCATCTAAAGTATCAAGAACATCGCATGCATCACCTTCAATAAGAGTAATCTTATTATCTAAACCTGCTCTTTTAAAATTGTCCCGTGCAATAGGGATTCTCGGAGCATAGTTTTCTATAGTTGTGATATCACATTTCCCATCTAAAGCCTGCGCCATTAAGATTGCAGAAAAACCTATTCCGCAGCCGACCTCTAAAATATGCTCGGGCATATTCATTCTAAGAAGAGTCCGCATAAAATACTGCATATCTTTTCGAATAATGGGCACATACGACTCAAGCGCCTCTTTCTCAATTGTATCAAGAAGCTCGCTTGCAGGTTTTTCAATGGAATTAAGATAAATGCTTAATCTGTCATTGTCGATCATAATTATATTTCCATAATAATTGGCATGATGATAGGACGTCTCTTCGTCTCTTTCCATACAAAGTCGCCTAATGCATCTTTAATTCTTGCCTTAATCTTATTCCAGTCGGTAATTCTATCCATCATGCATTCGTCCATAACTTCAGAAAGAAGTACTCTGGCTGATTCTATTAAATCTTCTGCACCTTTAACATATACGAATCCTCTTGATACGGTATCCGGTCCGGCGAGAACCTGTCCGGTTCCTTTTTCAAGCGTTATGGCAACAATTATTATACCGTCTTCCGACAGATGCTGTCTGTCACGAAGTACTATATTACCGACATCACCGACTCCGAGTCCGTCAACCATAATAGCGCCCGTATGAACGTGACCTGTAACTTTAGCAGAGTCTTCGTCAAGCTCTAACACATCACCTGATGACATAATAAATATATCTTCTGATTTGTATCCGAGTTCAGATGCAATCTTAGCATGAGCCTTAAGATGCTTATATTCGCCGTGAACGGGAATCGCATACTTAGGATTAACGAGTGTATATATTAATTTTAATTCTTCCTGACAGGCATGTCCCGACACATGAGTATCCTGGAAAATGACTTCAGCACCACGTCTTGATAATTCATTAATAACCTTCGATACTGCTTTCTCATTTCCCGGAATGGGATGAGAAGAAAAGATTATAGTATCGTTAGGCTTAATTGAAACCTTACGGTGTGTACCGTTCGCCATTCTGGATAGCGCAGCCATAGATTCGCCCTGGCTACCCGTCGTAATAAGACATGTCTGCTCATCGGAATAGTCTTTAAGGCGGTCAATATCTACAAGCGTATATTCGGGCACCTTAAGATACCCAAGTTCAGAGGCGGTAGCAATGATATTAACCATACTTCGACCTTCAACCACAACCTTACGTCCATGCTTATGTGCCGAGTTAATAATCTGCTGCACTCTGTCCACATTAGATGCAAATGTTGCTATGATAATTCTTGTCGTCTTATGATCTTCAAAAATGTCATCAAAGGCTTTACCAACCGTCTTCTCAGATGGTGTAAATCCCGGATGCTCTGCATTGGTACTGTCAGCCATCATGGCAAGAACACCCTTTTTGCCAAGCTCTGCAAATCTTGTTAAATCAATTGAATCCCCAAATACGGGAGTATAATCAACCTTAAAGTCACCCGTATGAACTACCACTCCCGCAGGAGAGTATATAGCGAGTGCTGCCGCATCCTGAATACTATGATTAGTCTTGATAAATTCTACTCTAAAGCATCCGGCGTTAATATGCTGTCCATACTTAACGACCTTTCGCTTTATCTGACTCATCATATTATGCTCACGTAATTTATTCTCAATAAGACCAACCGTTAACTTTGTAGCGTAAATGGTCGTACTAATCTCTTTAAACACATACGGAATCGCCCCGATATGATCCTCGTGTCCGTGAGTAATAAAAAATCCCTTGATTTTGTCTTCATTTTCCAAAAGATACGAGATATCCGGTATAACTAAATCTACACCCAGCATATCTGTCTCCGGAAAAGCAAGGCCGCAATCCACAACAATAATACTGTCTTCATACTCGAAAGCAGTAATATTCATGCCGATTGCTTCCAATCCACCCAAGGGAATAATCTTAAGTTTTCCGTTACTTTCCAATTTAATCCTCCATTTCTTATTTTTATGAACCGCTTATGATCTTCGCATCCTCAAGCAGTTCTGTAAACACTTTAATTAATGCTTCATATTCATCATCATCTTCTACGGGAATATATGTAATCTCTGCATCGCTCTCAGAAATTTCCCTAAAGATGTACGCTTCTGATTCATCAGAGTCATCTTCTGCCACAAGAAGATATTTTACTCCTCTTAATGTTGTCTCTTCAATGACATATAATTCAACTGTCTCGTCATTATCATCTATAAAAGATATCTTCTCTAAACGGCTTTCACCCATATTATCTTGCGCCATATTATCTCCTGACATTAGCTTTCATTTACACTGTCAAGAAATCCTTGCAGTATAACCATCGCTGCCATTTTATCTATAAATTCATCGTGATCGATTGACTTTATACCATGCTCTTCTAACAACTCATGAGCTTCAATGCTTGAAAGTCTTTCATCAAAATAGTGAACCTTAAGTCCACATCTTTTAGAAAGTGCCGCGCCAAATTCCTTAGTCTTAATCGCACGCTCACCCTCACTTCCGTCCATGTTAAGCGGAAGTCCTAAAACTATTTCATCCACATCGTACTCAGCAATTAATTCTTCTATACGAACAAATGTCTTTCTAAGCTTGCTTTCTCTGTCTCTTCTGATGATTTCTACAGGAGTTGCTCCCATAAGTAAAGGGTCACTAACAGCGACCCCTACCGTCTTCGCTCCATAATCCAAGCCCAGATAACGTATTTTTTTATCCATTACTTATTCCATGCTTCAGAGTTGATATATTCTCTTAGAAGTTCTTCAACCAGTTCGTCTTTCTCAACCTTCATAATAAGGCTTCTCGCATTCTTGTGACTGGTGATGAATGTCGGATCTCCTGACATAATATATCCCACTATTTGATTAATAGGATTATATCCCTTCTCCGATAATGCCTCATATACTTCCTTAATTATGTCTTTTACAGACGCTTGAGGCTCATTTTTAACTCTGAAAAATTGAGTATTTCCTAAATCCTGCATTGTCTTCATCCTTTTCTTTCGTAAAATCCCAAAACACTTATTGTCTATTTTATATCAATTACTTTAATTTTTCAACTAATAGAGCGTTATTCATTATTTCTTTTCCACAGCACTCTACTATTTGGTTAGACAAATCTTCATCAGTTTTAATCAAAGCTTTAATATAACGCTTAGAATATCCTTGAAAATATCTTACTTCGTCAATTAAAACCTCTTCCTCGAAAAGAACATCTAATTCTTTATCGATAAAACCTTCTCTATATTCATCGGACATTTTTTTATTAAGTTCAAGTAATTTTGCACTTCTTTCTTTTTTTATTTTCTCGTCAATTTGATTAGCCATCCTATCGGCTTTGGTACCCTGTCTTCTGCTATATTTAAATACATGCATCTCGTAAAAATGTATTTTATCAAAAAAACTGTATGTCTCGTCAAATTCCTCTTTAGTCTCACCCGGGAATCCTACAATTACATCAGTAGTTATAGCAGGTTGCTTAAAATACTCCCTAAGGAGTATGCAACTGTCATAATATTCTTCCGTAGTGTACTTTCTATTCATCCTCTTTAGAACACTGTCACTACCACTTTGAAGTGACAGATGAAAATGCGGACATATCTTATCAATTTTTGCCAAACGCTCTACAAATTCCTTTGTTATAATTCGAGGCTCTAATGAGCCTAATCTTATTCTTGATACTCCATCTATATTAGCTATTCTTTCAATAACATCAATAAGACCAAGTTTCTCGTTATTTTGCTCATAGCTATATGAAGAGATGTGAATTCCCGTAAGCACAAACTCTCTACAGCCTTTTTCTGATAATTTTGTAACCTCATCAACAATCTCATCTATATCTTTTGATCGTACTCTTCCCCTTGCATACGGTATTATGCAATAGCTGCAAAATTCATTACAACCGTCTTGAATCTTTATAAATGCTCTTGTATGATCAGAAGTTTCTTCCATAGATAAATTCTCATAACAAACAGCAGGATTATTAATATCTTCACAGTCTATAATTTGACATTTCTCGGATTTGTATTTTTCAATATCTTCTAAGATATTATGCTTTCTGTTGTTACCGATTAGAATATCAGCATTAATACTCTTATTCTTTGCATTCGCATTTTCCTGTATAAAACACCCCATTGCAATTACGACGGCATCTTTATTACGCTGCCTGGCCCTGTTAATCATCTGTCTCGATTTTTGATCCGACGTATTGGTTACGGAACATGTGTTAATTATATAAACATCGGCTTCTTCATCAAAACCGACAACACTGTATCCTTCATTTTTCATAAGCCCTAAGACTGCCTCAAGCTCGTAATAATTAACTTTGCATCCAAGATTATGATATGCTAAGCGTTTCATTAATATCTCCTTAAAAGTTTCTAATATAATAAATGTTAAATTGTTATTTTATAATGTGTTTTTTTATCCTTGCTTATTGACTTTTTTGACAATAACATATAGGATATTCATATATATTAATAATAATTTTGGGAGGTTTAAGATATGACTAAAATTCAAATTTCACTCAATTCAATTGATAAGGTTAAAGCATTTGTTAATACAATTGCTACTTTCGATACAGACTTCGATCTTGTGTCAGGAAGATATGTTATAGATGCAAAGTCTATCATGGGAATCTTTTCATTAGACTTATCTAAGCCAATTGAGCTCGCTATACATTCTGAAGATGATGTAGACTCAATCCTTAAGGCATTAGAGCCATATACAATTTAATCAGTATGATTTTTAAACCAACTCCTTAAGGGAGTTGGTTTTTTATTATTCTTTTTTATTCAATACTCAAATCGCAACAGGCAATGCTTAAATACTAACTTAAATATTTATCTTACTTCTATAACCTCTGTCGTCTTATAAGCCTCTTCAAGTAATTCATCTATCACTTCCGAAAGCTTCGTCTCCGACTTCTTAATCCTATCTAATTTCGGCTTTGTAACCGGATGCTTTGCAACAAATATTGTACAACAATCCTCATAAGGAAGAATTGAAGTCTCATATGTATCAATCTGTTCCGATACTTTTATAATCTCCTGCTTATCAAATCCAATAAGCGGTCTGTATACAGGAAGATTACATACTTCGTTAGTCGTAAATAAAGACTGCATTGTCTGACTTGCCACCTGTCCGATACTCTCTCCCGTAATGAGTCCTAAGCAATTATCTTCCATTGCAAAATGCTCGGCAATCATCATCATGTATCGTCTCATAATTATAGTAAGTTCATCATGTGGACATTTCTCATATATCGCCAATTGTATATCCGTAAAATTAACAATATTAAGCTTTATGGGGCCTGCATATTTTGCAACAGTTTTAGCAAGATCAATAACCTTTTGTTTCGCTCTCTCGGATGTATATGGGGGAGCGTGGAAATATGTGGCTTCGAGCTGTACTCCTCTCTTAGCTATCATATATCCGGCAACAGGCGAATCTATACCGCCGGAAAGAAGAAGCATAGCTTTACCTGCCGTACCGACAGGCATTCCTTTCGGTCCTTCAATTTCTTTCGAATAATAATTGATGCTTTCTCTAATCTCTACATGAATCATAACATCAGGATTATGAACATCTACCTTAAGTGTAGGATATGCTTCTAAAAGCTTCTCTCCTAACGCAGCATTAAGTTCCATCGAATCGAGTGGATAATCTTTTCTCGCCCTTTTCGCCTTCACCTTAAATGTAAAATTCTTATCCTCATATTCCTGATCGATAAATTCAACAATCTCTTTAGCCAAATCATCGAATCCGTTATCCTCTGTAATAACAGCAGGACATATTCCCGTAATTCCAAATACTTTAGTAAGGGCATCTATTGTCTCATCATAGTCGTAATCAAGACCTGTCTTAATAAACACTCTTCCCTGTTGTTTATATACATCAAATGTGCCCTCAACATCTTCAAGAACTGATTTAATTCGGCGGACCAAAGCGTCTTCAAAGACGTAGCGGTTTTTGCCTTTAATACCTATTTCAGCATATTTTATAACAAAAGCTCTGTATAGCATAATTATCTCCTAACATACTTACCCAAAACCGGGACTATTTCTTCTAACACATCACACGCATAATCCACTTCTTCAATAGTATTGTAAATGCTAAAGCTAAAGCGGATGGTTTTATCTAATAGTTCTTTAGGCAGTCCGATTGACTGAAGTGTTCGGCTTAGTGCCGGTTTATTTGACGAGCATGCGCTTCCGGCTGAAACGTATATTTCTTTCTCTTCTAAGCTGTGAAGCACAACTTCCGCACGTACATCTTTGACACTTACACTTACGATGTTAGGTGCGCTGTCATCACCCGTCTTTCCGTTAATCGATGCAAATTCCATCTTACTCACCCGCTCAACAAGACGTTTTTTGAGCGCTCTTAATGTGTCCACATTATCGGACATATTGTCAACCATAAGTGATACTGCCGTGCCAAGTCCACTCTGAGAATACACATTTTCCGTGCCGGAACGAAGGTTCATCTCCTGTCCTCCGCCGTATATAATCGGACGAATCTTAGTGCCCTGCTTTATATATAGAAAGCCGCTTCCTTTAGGCCCGTGAATCTTATGTCCGCTGACACTTAGAAGGTCTATATGCAGCTTCTTAGGATTAATTGCATATTTTCCAAATGACTGTATAGCGTCTACATGGAACAAGCATTTAGAATTATATTTCTTAATTATTCTTCCTATATCTTCAACCGGTTGAACCGCACCGATTTCGTTATTGACATGCATAATTGAAACCATTATGGTATCGTCTCTTAACTGCTTCTCAAGCTCAGCTATTGATACGACTCCATTGTTATCACATGGTAAATGTGTAATCTCAAAGCCCTGCTCTTCTAAGAACTTTAAAGGCTCATTAACGGAAGCATGTTCAATAGAGGATGTAATAATATGCATACCTGCACGTTTATTAGCCATCGCCCCTCCGATTAAAGCCATATTATTAGACTCGGTACCACCGGAAGTAAATATAATTTCCTTATCGTTAGCTTTTAACGCTTTAGCTATTATACTTCTGGCTTCACTTAGCATTTTCTCCCCATCAAAACCCATGTTGTGAAGAGAAGAAGGATTGCCGTAGTGTTCCTTCATTACATCATTCATTTTATCAATCACTTGTGGCGCACACTTAGTTGTCGCCGAGTTATCAAAATAACAATACATATCTAATCCTTATCACTGACTGCACATAATCACATTCGCATCAAAGCAACTATTATAGCACATGTCTAAGTGCCAAACTCCCACGCGCTCATACAAAAAACGCTTAGTGGGATTTGGTCACTTAGACATTTATTTAATACTAATTTGTTCTGTCTGTAGCATTATCATCGAAAGACTTGTTATCGCTGCGGTGTCGGTTCTAAGAATTCTCTTGCCAAGGGAGATAACAAAGCTTTTGTCTAATGCTTCTAGGCTTTCGATTTCTTCAGCCGCAAAGCCCCCTTCAGGTCCTATGAATACAGAGATGACATCATCAGACTTAAGTGATGATAACACATTTACAGTCTCTTTCATTCCGTTTTTATTCTCATACGGAACTACTATTATATCAGATTCTGCCGCATCGGCAACAGCTTCTTTAAAGCTTATCACGTTACTTATGGTAGGAATTACAGATCTCTTAGATTGTTGCGCAGCTGAGCGGGCAATATTTTGATAACGCTCTACCTTCTTTGCTTTTTTCTTATCGTCAAGTTTTACCACGCAATACTTCATCTCTACGGGAATGACCTCTGATACTCCAAGTTCAGTACACTTCTCAATTATCGTCTCCATCCTGTCACCCTTAGGAAGTGCCTGATACAACTTAATCGTACAGGGAAGCTCTGTCGTGGGAACTTCTTCTATTATGTTAAGAATAAGCGTATCATCATCTATACT
>JAIKVT010000092.1 GCA_024685495.1 Lachnospiraceae bacterium | reverse complement strand
ACAATTCTTAATTATGAATACGTTTGCAAAGCCTTTAAGTTTTTCTTTTATTAGACAGGATTAGGGTAAGATTGCATATAGGAATAGCCAGTTCCATCTTTATTTGTTATAGAAAACAAGACCATAATATTGTCTTCTGGCATTATCGGTCGCAGCATAATCTGAAAAGGTTGCTCATTAATGATTTCTTCCCATCCTGTAATCAGATTTGTCTCGACTTTCATATCCTGGAATGGGACCAATTTCCCTTCATTGTCTGTTTCGCTATAGACTGTATATTTTGCCCATGTCAAGGTAAACATCTCAGATTGCCTTTTGAACACATCCCCATCAACTTCTTTATCAGTAATCATTGCTGTATTATTGTTATAATCAACAGAAAACTGTATAGATCTTATTACCATAAACTTCACATTCATATAGTCATCATTCTGAATGATGAATCTTGAAAAGACAGATGCATTTAGCGATTCTTTATTTGTATTTTTGATAATTGTTGTCAGCAGTTCGTCTTTATCTGTGGCAGAGCAGGCAATCAATCCAGGTGATAATACACCATATTTCCCTTGTTCGTTCTTCGTCGCAGATTGTTTTGAAATTACTGCCAGGCTTGTATCATCAGGAATGACCAAATACATCTGAACATCTGATACATTCAATAATTCATCATCAGATAATGGTGCTTCAATCCATTGCAAACAGTCAATGGCATTTCCCATCATCAGGATATCATCAAGAAGGGCTACTGGCTCTCTTGTATCGACAGGAGCTAACCGAATGGGCTCAATTTCAACCTGTTCGGCATCTAGCCAGATTAGTTCATCTCCTCCAGTTTTTACTGATATTTGGGGTGTGATTATACCAGATGATTCGATCATCTCATCATGATCATGCATATTCAAAGTGATACAAGCAATTTCCAGTCCGCTTATTACACCATCATACTTATTAATGACCATTGGTTTTATTGTGGTACTGTTAGGGGCTATCCAAACTTCATTAGAAAAACGGAAAGGGTATGACGAACATATATCATTATTAATATATGTTTCTTCTGCCAATATATTGATAAAATCATTTGTTCGGTTTGTTATTTCAAGTACAACAACAACTTGCTCTTTTCCAACAATTAAGCGTCGAAAACTGATAGTATAACGATCGCTTTCTGAAATGGGCATAAGGGAAGTTACTTGATTAGCCTCCGGTGGTGTAAGAATTCGTATTACTGTGAAGTATGAGTTGATTTTTGCATCTTCTGTTTCTTCAATTTCCCATGGTTCATTCAGAATTGCCGTAACTTTTTGCCAATTCCCTCTATAGTAATTATCAGTATCAGTAAAAACCAGCGTCATCTCATGAACTTCACTATATCCATGTTGTGAAAGAATATGTTGTGAAATCGGTATAAAACTTAGCGACGAATTGTCATCATGAATGGATAATTCTGTTTCATCTAATAAAAGCGCATTTTCCCAATTAGATACTAAAATCCTGCTTGACCCAGGGTAAATAACATCCAAGGATGAGCTAGATAGTTGTATGTCATTTAGTATTAATGAATGGGGATATATATTAGCATCACTATTATTTTGTATAAGCATTGTAATATCAAATCCGCCTGTAGTAGAAGGTTGAATGTTTAATACATCAAGCGAGATACCATTTTCCATTCCTCTTCCCATAGATTCGTTAAGACTATTATTATGCAAATCACAATTATCAATAACAAAATGCACATATTCAGCATCTTTGTGATTATCACCAGTTTCCCTCTCAAATTGAAATGAGATCGTTTTAATCTCATCAATCTGGGCTAAGTATTCCAGACTAATGTCCCATTCTTCAATAATCCCCTGATCTTTTGCAATTGATCGAGAAAACATTTTATCTGATAATTGTCTATGATCGTTTATTTTCACATCCTGTATACTAAATAACCCATCATAATTATCATTGTTTTTGATTGACAGAATCAAATGCACAGATGGACTAGCTGATACGTTTACACATCCCGATAAAGATATTGTGCATCCCAAAGTCTCAATGTCAGAAGCACTCGAAAAGTCAATAAAATTGGCATTTTTGATAGAAACAGGAAGTGTGCAGCATACATTTTGCTGTACGTCAGTAATCTGGAACATAGCATATAATTGGGAATATGTTGTTTGATCTTTTAGTCGGGCAAATCCCCAAGCGTTAGGGAGTAAAAGATTCGATCCTGTGATAAGCCCACTATTATTCCATGCATTGTATTCAGGCAGAACTCCATCAATCTCTTCAGGATAAGAACGATTACTATTAAAAAATTGAATCATCCTATATGGATCTTCAGAAATACCAAGTCGGCTTGAATAAGTCTGCGTTGCCTCATCCCAAACCCTTGTTCGAATAACATCCGGGTGCTCGCTTTTATCATTTGCATCTAAATAGAACAGCACACTTTTGTAGTTGTTCAGACCATAATCTTCCAATGGTATATATGTCGACCTAACTACATTGTATAAACCATTAGAAGTTTGAGTAAAACTAAGAGGACCTAATAAATCGCCATTCCTATTCTCGACATATAGCATACTATTATCATATTGTGCAGTAAGCAAACCATTTTCATCAAGGGATGCATGACTAACAGAAACGACAGCCACACCATCACCAAGAACATGTGAACCTGATGTGTCTCGCAGGATCAAAAGCTGGCCAGACGCAAAATGCTCTGCTTGTTCAGGCGACAGTTGCACGCTGAATGAATGTGTTCCATCTGGTGCTTTTGATTCTATGCTAGTTTTTAATTGATTCCAACGAACTAATTGTTCACCTGTGAGAATGGCACCAAAAGATTGAATATAACGCATATATTCATCATTAAGGCCAATAGCTGTAT
>JAIKVT010000069.1 GCA_024685495.1 Lachnospiraceae bacterium | reverse complement strand
GTACAGCTTATTTGTGATTCTTGAGATAATTCTAAAGCAGTTCCTTCTCTGCAAGTGAGATTGATAGAAGCGACTACCTTATCATTATACGAATATTTTTTTAATGGTACACCTTTTAAAACAGATTTATTGTGTCTGTCTGGAAAACGTTCATCCAGCCATCTGGACAAAACAGTTCGACAGGGATAGCCAAGAGTATTGCATGTGAAGGTTATATTTTCACCATGCTCAGCCCAATATCTAACTGCAAAGTCTATCTCCTCGTCTGTATATCGAGGTTTTGGTTTCTTACGTTGAGGAGCGATAACTTTACCATAAGAATTATATTCTTTAATCCATTTTAACAAAGTGATTCTTGCGCCAGGATAACCGAGGCAGCGAATGGTTTTTCTTGTGCTTTTAAGTTTCAAATTAGTTTCTACTGCTAATTTTTTTTGCTCGAGTGTGTACATAACAGACCCCTCCTTCAGGTCCAGGATTATGTCCGCACCCTCCCAGGTTCCTTTTTATGGGGAACACCGCAATATTCAGCTTTAGAAGTAAGATAAGTTCATAACCATCTTAAAGAATAGGATGAGAGATGGTTCTTTCTTTGATTCCACGAGAATGCATTCTGTAACCACAACAAGGGCAAAAATGAGCTGATAGATGCGTTCCCAGAAATTAGATTTTTTTATTCCCATCAACTTTTGTGTCTGAGACAATAATGTCAGATTCTTCCCAATTTAATAAATCTGTTATAAAATTCATATGACCTCCTTATTTTATGAAAAGTTTGCAAGATGATCATAAAAGAAAGAGGAAGGGAAGGACAACGATGTCCTTCCCTTTATTTGTCAGCCCCTAAAATCAAACCCTAAAACCAGCCCCTAAAATCAGCCCCCATGAAGTGGTAAGCTAAAAGTAGACCCTAAAAAAGAGAGACCCTAAAAAACTTTGGAGACCGCTTTTTTATTAGGATGTTTTAACATGTATGACATATGAAAAGTCGCAAAAAATAATTTACAGAGCAATATGCGAGAAAAAATCTCGGATATATTGACATAAACGCCGTAATGCGATAATATAATGCTACAAAATGTTCATACCATAGATATGGATGTATGGAGGATAATGCAATGTTATGTCAGTTTTCAGTAAAGAATTTTAAAAGTATTAGGGATGAGATCATATTCGATATGCAAGCGGCTGCAATTTCTGAACATGCAGATTGTGTTATAAAAGACGCTGACGAGCAGTTGTTTCTGCCGGTATCAGCTATTTATGGTCCAAATGGTGGAGGAAAGTCAAACGTTTTAGAAGCTATTCAAACACTTGGAACTATAGTATTAAGACCAGTTTACGCCACAAAGCAGAATGACGGTGCTGACTATAAATTCAATAGATTCCCTGTTAAGCCCTTTATGTTTTCAGAAGAAGGAAAGAATAGCCCTACAGAATTTGAAATATTCTTTAGAACCAGGACGGCAGAATACAAATATGTTCTTCATATTAAGGATGGTGTAGTGGTAAATGAAAGGCTAGATCGAGTGAAGCTGGAGACTAACAGAAAGTCAGCGCTTTTTCTTCGTAAAGGTGATGAAATAAATCTTAAGGGCATATTTGCTAAGTTAAAAATCAGCGAAGGCCTTTCAAGAAATCTGCCTTTGCTTTCCTATTTGGGGATTACCTATATGGATAATGATGTTGTAGCTGACGTCATGAACTGGTTTGAAGATGGAATAGACTTTCTTAATTATGGAAATCCCTTTGAAGAATTACGGATGGCAATTGCATCTTCAGAAGAGGTAAAGCAACTTGTATTAGATATGATCAGAGAAATGGATCTTAATATTGAAAACTTCAGAGTGGAAGAAAGAGAGAATGGTCGAATTGAAGTGTTTACGCAGCATGTTGTTGACGAATTCACAGCAGAGCTTACTTTATCAGAGGAATCAAGTGGAACAAAAAAATTATTTGGTCTGCTCCCGTTCATAGCTAAAAGTCTTGTTCTTGGCACGACACTGGTAATTGATGAACTGGACGCTAAAATCCATCCAGTACTTTTGAAGTATGTGATTATGTTATACAACAATGTGACAAGTAATAAACATGGAGCACAACTGATATTTACATCGCATGATCTTTCTACGATGAATAATGAAGTCTTTAGAAGAGACGAAATATGGTTTGTTGCAAAAGGAAATAATCAAAATTCGAAACTGTATTCGCTTGTTGAATTCAAGACAGGAAATGGAGAGGTCGTCCGAAAGGATGCAAAATATGATAAACA
>JAIKVT010000065.1 GCA_024685495.1 Lachnospiraceae bacterium | reverse complement strand
ATTTGCCGAACTTGTTCTGATAATAGCTAATATTATTTATTATATAAGGATTCTTAAGAAGGATAAGGCAGAGTATAAAAAAGACGTGGGGCTTTTCTATATGAGCGTAGAACAAAGTGAAGCGGTTGAAGCGTCAAAGGCTCTGCGTGAGTATGCTAAGAAGAACGGAATTAATAAAGATCTTGCAATGAAGATAGCGCTATGTCTTGAAGAGATGGTTGTCAGTGTAGAGCCGGCAAGAGCCGATCATAAGGTGAGTGCGCAGATTATGATTCGCTTTCTTGAAGAAGAGGCAATCTTTACTATGTTAGACGATGCAAAATGTATTGAGCTAAATCAGGATAAAGAACACGGCCCTATCATTACAGACAGTTACAATCTGCTTAAGAAGTTAGCTGAGATAACGGAGTATCAATATGTACTTAATCTGAATTATTCTGTATTTATATTCGAACATTGGAAGGAAGCTGCCACAGCGTAGATAATTGATTAAAGGAGATATAGAGTGTATTATTTAAGAACGGAAGCGAATTTTGATGCCGCACATTTTCTGAAGGATTATGATGGGAAATGTGCTAACATACACGGACATCGATGGAGAGTTGTCGCCGAAGTTGCTGGCGAAGAACTTGTTAAGGAAGGCTCTTCAAGAGGGATGGTTATAGAATTTTCTGAATTGAAGACAGAACTTAGAGCGATTTGTGACAGCCTTGATCATGCGCTGATATACGAAAGCAACTCACTTAAGGATAAGACAATTGAGGCGCTTAGGGAAGAAGGATTTGAACTTCGGGAATTGCCTTGTCGTCCGACGGCTGAAAACCTTGCTAAGTATTTTTTTGATAAAATCAGAGAAAAGGTTTATGATATACATCGAATTGAAGTGTATGAGTCGCCGAATGACTGCGCCGTATACGAGAAGCCCTGATAGAGGATAATATGCAAGTTGTTGAGAAATTCGTAAGCATTAACGGAGAAGGAACAAGAGCCGGAGAGTTGGCTGTATTCATAAGATTCAAAGGATGCAATCTGTCTTGCAGTTATTGCGACACATCATGGGCAAACGAAGATGATGTATCTTATGAAGAAATGAGCGCCGAAGAAATCTTTGAGTATATCAAAGAAACCGGTGTAAGTAATGTCACTCTTACCGGGGGAGAGCCGCTTCTTCAGAATAATATAGATACGCTTATTGATATGATAGCGTGTGACGATATGCTAAGAGTAGAGATCGAAACTAACGGGTCGGTCGACATAAGCACATTTACCAGGGAAAGAGTAAGCTATACCATGGACTATAAACTTCCCGTAAGCGGAATGGAACAAGCGATGTGCTACAGTAATTTTAATTATCTTAATGAAGATGATACCATAAAATTCGTCGTTGGTTCGAAAGAGGATTTAGAACGGTCGCTTGAGATAATTAAAAAATATAAATTAATCGGAAGATGTAATGTGTATTTTAGCCCGGTTTTTGGCAAAATTGACCCCGAGCTTATTGTAGAATATATGAAAGATAACAGGTTGAACGATGTCAGAGTTCAGCTGCAGTTACACAAGATGATTTGGAATCCCGATAAAAGAGGTGTATAACATGATTGATACCAAAGCAATAGAAGAACATATAAGAGGAATACTTATAGCTATAGGAGATGATCCCGACAGAGAAGGCCTAAAGGATACTCCTGCGAGAGTAGCAAGAATGTATCAGGAAACCTTTGAGGGGATGAACTATACAAATCACGAAATCGCAGAAATGTTCAACAAGACCTTCGAGGATGTGTTAGACGATGTTAAAGATAACATGGTAGGTCGCGTGGTTGTGATGAGAGATATCGACATTTTCTCTTATTGCGAGCATCACATGGCTTTGATGTACGATATGAAGGTCAATGTTGCATATATTCCAAATGGAAAGGTAATAGGATTATCTAAGATTGCCAGAGTATGCGATATGGCTTCAAGAAGATTGCAATTACAGGAGAGAATCGGGCAGGACATCGCTGATATAATTAGCGAAATCGTAGGAACCGATGACGTGGCTGTAACTATTGAAGGCTGTCACGGCTGTGTTAATGCAAGGGGTATTAAGAAGAGCAATACCAAGACATTTACGGCAGAGCTTAGAGGAGAATTCAAGACAGACCCTTCTTTGCAGATATATGTGAGGTAGATATGAAAGCACTTGTATTATCAAGCGGAGGAATAGATTCAACAACGGCACTCGCAGAAGCTGTCCAATTATTCGGACATGATAATGTGGTGTCGCTGTCTGTGTCTTACGGACAAAAGCACAGCAAAGAATTGCAGGCGGCAGAGGCCGTGGCTAAGTATTACGAAGTAGAGCATCTTAATATAGATATAAGTTCAATATTTGAATACAGTAACTGTTCTTTGCTCGCTCAGTCGGATGAAGAGATTCCTCGCGAAAGCTATGAGGAGCAGATAAGTAAGACTAAGGGCGAGAGGCCGGTAAGTACATATGTACCGTTTCGAAACGGTATATTTTTATCGGTTGCGGCAGGCATAGCGCTTAGCAAGGATTGCGATACGATTTATTACGGTGTGCATAAAGACGACGCGGCAGGCTTTGCGTACCCCGACTGTTCTGACGCATTTAACAATGCAATCAGTACGGCAATCTGGGAAGGTAGCGGCAAAGCGCTTAAGGTAGAAGCTCCGTTCGTCAATAAAAATAAAGCCGACGTTGTAAAGAGAGGTTTGGAGCTAAAGGCACCTTATGAACTGACATGGTCGTGCTACGAAGGCGGAGAGAAGCCTTGCGGAGTCTGCGGAACATGCATAGACAGGGCAAGGGCTTTCGAAGCTAACGGAGTAAAAGACCCTGCACTTTAATTGAAAGGATTTTATAATGAGAGACAGAGAAGAATTGACACTGCTTGGTAATGAGAAGGTTGAATATGATTTTGTGTATGATCCGGATTTGTTGGAGACATTTGACAATGAGCACAGGGACAATGACTATTTCGTGAAATTTAATTGCCCGGAATTTACAACATTATGTCCGATTACGGGGCAGCCTGATTTTGCGTCCATAACAATTTCTTATATTCCCGATGTTAAGATGGTTGAGAGTAAGAGCCTTAAGCTATACCTTTTTTCCTTCAGAAATAAAGGTGACTTTCACGAGGATTGCGTCAATACAATTATGAAGGACCTCATTAAAGTGATGCAGCCTAAGTATATTGAAGTGTGGGGAAGGTTCCTTCCGAGAGGGGGAATTTCGATAGATCCGTATTGTAACTATGGACAACTCGGTACTAAGTGGGAGAAATTAGCGTGGGAGAGATTGTCCCATCACGACATGAATCCCGATGTGGTTGATAACAGATAATTAGAGAAAAAATCTGCAGGAGCCTTTCCTGCAGATTTTTTTATCGCAACTTGAATTGTAATTTAACAGATAATGAACATTATAACTTCTTAAGGGCCTTTCTTAATTTCGGTCCTACAATTGCCGCGATGGCAATCTTAATGGCGTCAGCCCATACGAATGGAATAACACCCGCGAGCAAAGCTTCCATAAATGTCATGCTACCTTGGTAAGCTAACCAAAGGGTTCCGGTAATGTAGCATAAGATTGTTCCGAGTACCATTCCTATTATATGCATATAGATTTTG
>JAIKVT010000056.1 GCA_024685495.1 Lachnospiraceae bacterium | reverse complement strand
GCGAACGAACCTAGGCCTCGAACCACTCCGAAGTTAACATTTATGCCTCTTCTTCCATAATAGAAACAACTCTCATTAAGAAAAGGATTTATACATAATGGGAAAATTATTACTGCGAAATAGAATGCGACTAGAACAGCGCCTTTCGTAAGTAAAGATCCTGTAAAACACGCAAGAAGTATGAGCGCCATAACGGTGCTCATACGTTTCCAATCCAACTTAGGTATTTTGTCGCACAATCTTCCGAGAGCCGGTTGTAATAAAGCTGCTATTATACAAGATGCCGCCACAATTGTGCCGGAGCCAGCCTTGCTTACACCTTCATCTCTTAGAAATACCGTTGCAAAACCGATAGCACAAAGCTCTACCGAATAGTAGCACGCGAAGGCTATAGCGGTTAATACAAAAGGCTTATTAACTTTAAGCGACTTCATAACTAATTTCCTTTATAATCTATTGCCCCGCAGCTGTCTGCAGCTGCTGTGAGTAATTATTGATTGCGTCAAGATTTACTGTCTGATATCTTGGATTCTCAGCTCTGTATGAGTTGTAAACCGTATATCCTCCAAATGCTAAGAACAACAACAATACAACAGCGACTGCAATAACAGGAATGTATACTGCAACTCTTTTTCTCTTAGCCTTACGGTTGTACTGCTTGTAATTTTTCTTTCTCTCGTTGTTAGCTTCTACTTTTGCTCTACTCATTTCTTCTCTCCTAACATTTTAGATATTATTATCGCCATTTCCATTGCTCTGACCTGGCGCTCTTTTTCTTTTTCTAACTCTATCTGTCGCTTTCTCTCTTCTTCTTTTCTTTGTCTAGCCTCTAATGACGCTTTCTTAAGTTCAGCTTCCTTTTCTCTCTTTCGCTGCTTCTCTTTGAATTCGTACTTCTTTGCCATGTCGCGATTCGTCCGCCTGCTGGCATATCGAACCATCGCACTCTCATCATTGCCTAAAACCTTGCGACTTGGTGCGGGATTATTCATAAGGAAATCATATGCTTCATTAATCCTTGCAAACATCTCTGTCGAAACATCGCCCACCACATCGGGATGATATCTTTTAGATAATTGCTTATATGCATTTTTAATCTCTTCCGAAGATGCGTTAGACATAAGTCCAAGCGTCTTTAGGGCTTCTGTTCTTGTTGCAATTGCCATAGTATCCTCTTTACATTTCCAACAAAATAAAGTGAACCTGTAATCACATATAGATTATTATATAATTTTGAGGATGAATTTGCATTATTTTTTTTCATTAATTCCTCTATATATAATGCAACTTCCCGCTCATCTCCCAGATACTTTGCATTGTAGCCTTCTTCTGTAAGTTCTAAGGCCAATTCTTTTCCCGATTTAGCACGTGAATCTGCAACATCTGCCGTCATAAATGAATCGATAGCCGGGCCAATAATATCAAGACCTTTTTGATATTCCTTATCTGAAAGCACACCGATAATCATATGCACCTTATATGAACCGTACTCGGAATCGATGTAAGATCTAAGCGCTGTAAATGCCTCTTCATTATGCGCCCCATCCATTATCACATTTTTCGATAATTTTTCAAGTCTTCCGGGGTGCGAAAAACCGGAAATGCCCATGTTGATACACAAATCAACCCAGTCGTCAAGGCTTATGGAGCACATATCCGATGCCTCATGGCAGTGCGCACAGTCGTTACTGCAGTGCTCCTCTTTACTTTTGCAATATTCCATATATTTTATGATAAATGTGTCTTTGTCGCCATCAACTAACGCTTTAATGGAAACAATTGCAGCCTTGGCATTCGCTTTCTGATATCCCGGCAGCATCTTAATATAAGTATACGGCTTATCATCAAGATCACTCACATACAAAACATCTCTATCCTCTATGCCAAGCTCCATGTACCTATCTTTCATAACCCGCAGGGCTTCTCTTTCCATATCGGACAATATAATTATAGAGCCTTTAACAAAGATTCCTGCTTTGTTTCGCGCCACTTCTTCTATAGAGTTACCAAGATACTGTGTATGGTCCATCCCAATGCTCGTAATTAGACAAACCTTGGGAATACAAGCGATTGCAGTAGTTGAATCGTAAATCCCTCCAAGTCCCGTTTCCAGTATTACATAGTCACACTGCTCTTTTTTGAACTTAAGTATAGCCATCATAAAGCATATATCGAACATAGTAGGAGAAGCTTCTATCTCTTTATCGAGAATCTTTTGTCCTATCTGAATTACTTCCTCATGGCTTATTCTTGTAAATGTGTTATCTTGCGCCACTTGTATTCGCTCATTAAAGTCCATAAGGTGCGGTGACGTAAAAAGCCCAACCTTAAGACCCATCTTCATAAGCACATTTGCCATAAATACACAGGAAGAACCCTTCCCATTAGTCCCGGCTACGTGAATAATCTTCATGCCCTTCTCGGGATGATCAAATGCGTCTAAAAGTTCTGTAGACACCTCCACGCCTGTTTTATTACCAAATCGGCGCATATTCATTATTTGATTTACAAATTCTTCATAAGATTTGCTCATATATTGCTCCCGACTATATCCCATCAAACTCGTCTATATTCAAAACATCACATGCAGCATTATGTTCATGTTACAGGTATATCTATCGACATACCACAAACGACATATATTATAACACAAAAATCCCCGTCACCGAAGGTAACAGGGAAAAAATGAAAAAGAAATAAAAGGGTTAACAAACTCTGGGTGTCCCCCACAAATAAATTGCTATTGTGCCGGGACCTGCATGAGAACCGATAGTATTGCCGATATCTTTAATCTCAATACCGCTTATATTAGGAAGTCTCTTCTTAAGCATGCGCGCTACTTTCTTGGCATCCTTCTCGCAGTCGGAATTACTGATAAATGCCTTGCCGCGATAATCGGCTCCGGCAGTTTCAACTGCTCTGTCTACCATTAGCTTAAACGCATTCTTCTTACCTCTGATTCGGCCTCTTGCCACAAGTTCTCCGAGATAATTCATATAAAGGAACTGACAATATTTCACAGCACTCTTTATAATATTAGATCTCTTAGAAAGCTTTCCACCTCGAAGATATGTGGAAATGTCTGATGAGAATAAAATATGATTCATATTCATTCTGTTGTCAATAATCCATCTATATAATTCCTTAATGGGGGCACCCTGGTCACGTTTATCAGCAAGGGTTTCCATTATTAATCCATAACCTGAGGATGCCGCCATGGAATCAACAATATAAATTGTACGCTCCGGATACTTCTTATCAAGAATCTTTTTAGCCTTATTGGCATTATTAAACGTATCCGAAAGGCCACTGCTTAAAGTAACGTGAAGTATATCTTTGCCGTCCTTTAAGAAGCCTTCAAAGTACTTAACATACGATTCAACATTAATGTGACTTGTCTTGGTAACAGCTCCTTCTCTAATTGCCTGATAGAACTCAGGATAAGTTACAGACTCTCCCAAATCGTCCTTGTATCTTACTCCGTCTATCTGATAGAAGTTGCTTATATAATGTATATCTCTTGATAAAAAATCCTCTTTGCTCAAATCCGCTGTAGAACAACAGCTAAGTACATACTCACCCATCTTAAGTCACCCCTTTTTCGTCAGCATAAAGGTTTTTATTTTGCTTTGTTACAGTTTTTTATTATTTTTGTCGTGGTTTTTATTTCTACATAATAATATATCAAAAACCATAATTTGTAAAGGGGTTTTGTCAAAAAAAATAACCAAAAAAAGAGCCTTGTCGTATTTTACGACAAGACCCTTGTATTATTATAAGTTCTCTGTAATAATTGCATATCTTATGCATATTCATTTACGGCAAATAATTGCTTAACTCTATATCATAAACTATTTCTCTGTAACAGACGCTTTGCTTACGCAATACTCAAGTGCTTTATTACATAAGTAGTTTGTTCTAAGGTACTTTTCTCCTGACTTAGCATCTCCGCTACCATAATATTGATACAATGTATCTGTAGAATTAAAGCCGTTCTTTGATACCATTTCATTTACAAATTTATTGAAGCCATCTTCGTCTACAGTCATTTTCTGATCTGCTGCAATAGCTTCGAATACAAGTTGAGTCTTGAACTCTTCTTCAAACTCTGATCTAACCTGCTGCTTAAATTCATCTAATGACATACCATAATTTGACTGAATAACCTGTTCAAATGTCTTACCGCTTTCAGCACTTGCATATCTTTGCTCATAATATTTCATATATTCATCAATTCTTGCATTAACTGCAGCTTCAGGTAATGAATTAACCTTACAGTTAGCAAGTACTGCCTCAGTAACCTTCTGAGTTGTATCAGATGTCTTCTTCTGTGCAAGCTCAGTCTCTAACTGTGTCTTAGCTTCTGCCTTAAGAGCATCTACAGAAGCATAACTGCTGTTTTGCTGAACATACTCATCTGTGAATTCTCTCTTAGCATCCTTCGCAATTGAATTGATTGTAAATTCAAATGTTACTTCCTTGCCGGCCAGATTAGCTGAACCGTAATTCTCGGGGAAAGTTACATTGTATTCGGCACTTGTTCCAACTCTCGCACCGACTACTCCGTTACTAAATCCGTCTATATATTTTGTGCCCTTTTCTGCGTCGGCATTCTTCGCAACGTCAATCCATACATTTGATGCCGAACCACCCTGGAATGCTTCTCCGTTAAGCTTTCCGACATAGTCGACATTGACAACGCAGTCCTTAGTTACAACATCTTTATTAGGATCTGCTTCATATACTATGTTAAGGCCACAAAGCTCCTGCATCTTAGAATATAAGTTCTCATCTGTCACTTCATAATCAGCTTTGTTAAGTTCTACAGCAACACCCTCATATTGACCAAGTGTAACATAATCAAGCGGATTATAATCAGTGCTGCTGCTT
>JAIKVT010000277.1 GCA_024685495.1 Lachnospiraceae bacterium | reverse complement strand
CTTCACTGTTATTTGCAGCTAATGATTCCGAATTAGGTGAGGATGTAGATTCACTCACAAATACTCTCTCAGATTCTGAAGCCTTCTCAAGATACTCTACGTCAACTTGAGATTCACTACCCATCTCAGATTCTTCTAATTCTGCCGCCAATACAACGTCGGCATCAGGAATAGCACTTGCACCACCTGCAACAACCCCGGCTGCAGCTACGCCTTTTAGCATTCCTTTCATCTTACTTTTCTTCTTCATAATCGACACTCCTTCTCCATACTATTTAAGTCTATTTTTTCATACTGTATATTATAGCACCAAAACCACAATAAAATAAGGGCTAAACCGCGTAAAAACGCCATTTAGCCACATTTCATTGAATCGTACAATTACATTAAACCACCATATATTGTATATAGTATATTTATAACAAACGTTAAAATTCTCACGTGCGAAATAAGAGACACACTCTATTATGCGGGAATTATATTTCGCCAAAAATTAATTTATTCTAGATTTAATTTTATTAAAAACTTATATATTATTAAATTCACGAATCACAATCCATCTCTTTACACATCATTTCCTTTAACAGCATCACTGTTAACCGGGAATGTAAAATATGTATCAGGATATGGTTCATCTTTAAGTGTAAAATGCCACCATTCCGTATCTACCGGTTCAAAGCCATGTGAAAGCATCGCATCTCTTAAAATCATCCTATTCGCATATTGCTGTTCTGTTATATTCTTATAATCAGGATGGCTTTCTTCTCCAAAGAAATCAAATGTTCCACCCATATCTAATTCTTTACCGGTATTCATATCAAATAAAGTCAAATCAACTGTACTTCCACGACTATGTCCTGAATATTCTGCAATATATCCTTGTGGGAACAATACATCTTTTTCAAGAGCAGGATAAAAATACGCTTTCATTCTCGCATCCTTAGGATCTTTAGACCAATTAACGAAATTTGTAACTGCTTTTTGAGGACGATATGCATCATATATCTTCAGTCGGTAGCCTTTTGCTACAACTTCATCACTGACTTCCTTTAATGCAGCTGCAGCTTTCTTAGTAATCAGCGCAACAGGTTCTTCATATCCGTCAATTCTATCCCCAACAAAATTGTATGTAGAATAATATCTAATCTCAAGTATGACATCAGGCACTGCCTCACTTAGCAATACAAAATCAGAAGCATCAGAAGATAATTTCTTTCCATCTTCTGTATAAGTAATACCTTGCGTAGCATTTGTTTCGCTACTGTTAGCAGTAGTCGAATTAGTCGTTGAACCGGATGATTTCCCACACCCCGCCAATGAACCTATAACAAATACCGTAACTAACAGTATAGCTACTTTAGACATCCAATTCTTTTTCATACGTCCTCCTATCAATATCACATTTTACATATATAATAAAATATCGAATTACAATCAGGTAAGGCGACACGGCATAAGATGTGTCTTAATAACCTCACATAATACATCCGCATTAATCGGTTTGGACACATGTGCATTCATCCCGGCCTTAATGGAATTCATCTTATCTCTCTCAAAGGCATTCGCCGAAAGAGCAATTATGGGTATATCACTGCCTCCATGAATCTTATTACGAATAATCTTCGTTGCTTCGTAACCATCCATAACAGGCATCTGAATGTCCATAAGAATCAGATCATAAGATTTTATGCCCTTTTTCTTGATTCGTCTTACGGCCTGTGCACCATTTTCAGCAATGTCCGTCGTAACACCCACGTCCGACAAAACCTCCGCCGTTATCTCCGCATTAAGCTCGTTGTCTTCAACAATAAGAATATGTTTACCGGCAAGTTCCACATCTGATGCATATATAATCTCTTCACCGTCGTCATCGTATTTGTCAGCTATCAGGAATGGAAGCGTTATGACAACCGTGGTTCCTACACCAACTTCGCTTTCAATTTCAATTTCGCCTTCGAGCATATCTACAAGTCGCTTAGTGATTGCAAGTCCGAGCCCGAGTCCCTCATTCTTACTCTGGGTGCTAGTTCTTTCTCTCGAAAACCCTTCAAATAAATGCTTTTTGAATTCTTCGTTTATTCCTATTCCATTATCTTTAACGATATAGCGGTACTTCACCTTATCACCGTAAGACTGGTTAGTCTGTTCTATGGAAAATGTGACTTCACCACCCTCACGCGTATACTTAACGGCATTTGTAAGCACATTTATCATTGCCTGATTAACATGCGCGATATCTGATATAACTTCTTTATCGCGTACATCATATTTTGTAATAAAGCTCACATTCTTAGACGTAGCTAAATACTTAATCATAGAATTAACTTCTTCGGAAGCCGTTATAATATCGATCTTTTCTTCTTTAATCTCTAAGTTACCTCTTTCGATATTACTCATATCTAAGACGTCATTAACGAGATTTAATAAATGTTTACTTGCATTTTCAATCTTACATATACAATCTAACACCCTGGATGCATCGTTCATATTTTTGAGCGCAATGTCACTAAATCCTTTAATAACATTAAGCGGCGTTCTAATGTCGTGACTCACATTAAATAGAAATGTAGACTTTGCATTGTTAGCCTTTTCCGCATTATACATAGCATCAGAGAGTTGCTTTTGATACTTATGCATCTCAGCAACTTCTTTATTAATATTAGACGCAGCCACAATTATATGATTCTTGTCATTAGAGGGCCTTACTGCCTCCATTCGGTAAAATGTCGGCTTACCCTGCACCATCAGTCTATATTCCATAGATTTAAACGTATCAAAACCAAGATGAGACAAAAAGATTTCCTTGTTAGAAACAATGGCTACCTTCTCATAATCATCTTTGTAACACACACGTTTTAGATTAATTGCAATCTCTTCAAAGAAATGATTTCCTGATGTGTCAATAGGAAGATGTCTGAATTCGCCGGAGACATTGAATTCCACGTATTTATCATCTTCAAGATTGACATAATAAATCACTTCATACTTCTTACTCAAAGTAGATGCAATCGACATATATATGGCATTATTTTCATCTTCATACGCATTGTTATTTACATCTTCATTATTAGTACTACCCATAAAAACCTCGCTTATATCTTTGTCTTCCCCCGTTTCCTTAGTGCCAAAAAGTTTCGTCCGAAACCATAAAATTTATAAAAACCTTGCCAATGTCATTTTTAATTTATCAACTTCAATAGGCTTTGCTACGTGATCATCCATTCCTACCTTAATCGATTTAGCCCTGTCTTCTTCAAAAGCATTTGCCGATAAAGCAATAATTGGAATATGACGCTTACAAATGCCCCTTATCTGCTTAGTTGCCTCGTATCCATCCATATACGGCATCCTAATGTCCATAAGAATAAAGTCATAATAGTCATCACCGTTTTCCCTTATCTTATCGACAGCTTCTCTTCCGTCCCTTGCTTCTTCAACAATAAATCCATCTTCGGATAGTATATCAATTGCAATTTCTCTGTTAAGTTCATTATCTTCTGCAAGCAACAATCGTTTACCTACGAATTTCTCTTCTAAGTCCTCTACTACAACCTCTTCTTCGTCCGTCACATCCGGCTCACGCAACCTGAATGGCAATGTTATGGTAAATGTTGATCCAACATTCTGCTCGCTTACTACATCTATCCTGCCATGCATAAGGTCAACTAAACGTTTACAAAGTGGCAGTCCCAGCCCTGTACCTTGAATACTGTTCTTGATTGTAGTCTCTTCACGGCTGAAATCTTCGAACAAATGCTTTTGGAACTCTTCAGACATTCCATATCCGTTATCGCTTATCTTATACTCATATATACCGTATTTATCTTCTCCATTACTAAAAGACGATATATCTAATGCATCATCATTAGTCTGGGTAACATCTACGTTAACGAAGCCACCTTCCTGCGTATATTTAATAGCATTTCCGACAATGTTAACCATAATTTCTTCTATTCTGACTTTATCAAAGTATATGTATCTGTCAGCAATATTGAAAATATTACATGTAAATTTAATATTTTTATCACTAGCCAATTCCTCAAGCATAGGCCTTATATCCCTGCCACATGAGAATATATCTGACTTATCTTCAGCCAATTCAACCTTACCGCTTTCTATACGACTCATATCAAGGATCTGATTAATAAGGGACAAAAGAACATCACTTGAATCTCTGGCTTTACCCAAAGCATCTAATGCCCTGTCTTTGTTATCTATATTCTTCATAGCCATATTGGTGAATCCAATAATAGCATTCATGGGAGTTCTTATATCATGACTCATATTGAACAAAAACATGGTCTTAGCTCTATTACCTTCTTCAGCAATCTCTTTTGCCTCTTCAAGAAGTTCCTGACGCTTTAATTCTTCTTTCATCTCGTCATCGACATCATGGAAGCCTGCAACTAAGCTTTGAACCTTGCCGTCCACCTTATTAGCGATGAATTTAACCTGATAATATCTTATTTCATCATCCACATTAATTCTAAAGTTCACAAAATGTACGGACTTATTATCAAATTTCGAAAGTAAATTATTTGTCTCGACCTCTGCTAAGAACTTCTCCTGATCTTCCGGAACAACGAAGATATCGGAATAAACCTTAATTCTTGTTGCAAATCCTGCTTTCTTTGCCCATTCAGGCATTCTTCCGTAAAATGTAGGACTCGTCCTGTAGAACGTCTCTTTCAAATTGTTATTTACATCAATATGTGACACACAGTCAAAATCAAGTGTTAAAGCTGCTATAAATTCGTGCTGTTTGGCATCTTCTAACTCTCTTGTTAACTTTTCTCTCTGTCTTTCTTCTCGTACTACTTCATCAATATTTCTTACACCGATAACGACATTACCGGTTACCGTATCATAATCGGATGCATTGACTTCATACCAATTGTCCTGCCCCTTACGCTTAAGTCGAACATAATAGTTTTTACGCGTTTTTAAATTATCAATTATAGTATTAGAATCCATTTCCCGGATGAATTCTCCTCTGTCTTCATCCTCTACAAATTCGTCTGCAAACCTATATAATAATTCATTGTAATCTACAACACTGTGATTAAATATACTTTTTATCTTGTAGTCATAGGTCTCTCTGTACATATCAAGTTCACCGGTATCTAAGTTAACGGCTACAAGCATAAGATATTCTGTTGTCATAGCCTCTATAATCGTAGACAGCTTCGAGGTTCTTTCTTTAACAGCCTGTTCTTCTCTGAGCCTTTCTAATTCGAGAACATTTCTCATATGAGAATCATCATTTCTAAAACCTAAGATACATCTTCTCGCGTCTGTATCCTGCAGCCTTACGAACTTAGCCCTATAATACAGTTCTCTGTCTTCATCGACTATTATTCTGAAAGATACTGCAAATGAAATATCATCCTTAAGCCTGTTCCACACATTTTCAGGAGCAAACTGTTTAGTAAGGTCGTCTTGTTCTTCCTTCAACGCATACTTGTCAAAAACTGTACGAATCTGATATGTATATCTTCTGTCGTTAACCTTATAATCAAATTCCTCTACATATTTATTACTCAATCTTATAGGCTTAACAAAATCCTTATCTATATCAACTATGAAAACAGCCTCATAGTCTTCTGTAAGACCGTTAACAAGCGCATCTCTTCTCTGTTTTCCCAAAATCTCTTTTTTCTCGTTTTTGTAATATGTACCGATAATAAGATTTGCAAAAACCATTGCAAGTGCGATAGTTACGCCGATACAAAGGAACGGATAACCCGTAATTTTCTGTATTATATCCGAAGCAATAAGCGGAAGTGCACAAAGAATGATTGCCCAGTTGTTCTTTCTTACATCCTTGTCGGTTGTTCTTATTATTCTGAGAAATGCGAATAAAGCCGCCGCAGCAATATATGCATACGCAATTGACTGAACAACGGGATACATCGGGCCTTCAATCATACCGTGAGGGCTCGAAGAATATACAATCCCATTAATAGGACTTATTGCAATTAAAACAACTGAAAATAAGGCCGGAATAGACCATAAGAACATGTAGCTTTTTTTACTTACCAGTGATGATTTAAATTCTCTTTGACAATATAAAAACCAAGACAGTGCCGCCAATACATAAGCAACATATCTAATCGTATTGACAGTATAATAAAACCAGTCTACACGAGTAGGAAAACCGGTATATATGGCATTTACAAGATCACAATCAATAACAGCCCCATAGCACAAAGAAACTATGAGAATAATTCTGCTGGTCTTAAATCGTTTACGCGAAATGAACTTGACGCTGTAAAAAAACATCACCGTCATTATTATTATGCAAAATGCAAGAAGTTCAATACAAATTAGTAATCCTGTATTGTTTAGTTCCCTCATACTTTTCTCCTATATATGAAAAAGCTGCCGAGACTTTACGCTACGTATAATAAATATACAAAATATGTAACTATTTTACCTTATTTGCGGGTAACTTATCAAGGAAATACCTTATATTTAACAAATTTATAAGCCCAAACTTGCAATATATATACCCATAGTGATAAAATCTTACTCACGAATCTTATTATGATATGAAAAGGAGAATGATTTTATGAAAACACATATCGAAACAAAGTGTCTCCATTCGGGATATGAACCAAAAAACGGCGAGCCAAGGCAAATGCCTATAGTTCAAAGTACAACATTTAAATACGATTCCAGCGATCATATGGGTGCTTTATTCGATTTAGAAGAATCCGGATACTTCTATACCCGTCTTCAAAATCCTACAAATGATATGGCTGCCGCTCAGCTTGCAGAATTAGAAGGCGGTGTTGCCGCAATGTTGACATCATCAGGTCAGGCAGCTAACTTCTTTGCAATATTTAATATATGTGAATCAGGCGGCCATTTTATCGCAAGTTCATCAATATACGGCGGAACATATAATCTCTTCGGCGTTACAATGGCAAAGCTTGGCATCGAATGTACATTTGTAGATCAAGATCTTCCGTTAGAAGAACTACAAAAATACATTAAGCCTAATAC
Source organism: Lachnospiraceae bacterium (assembly GCA_024685495.1). Lineage (GTDB taxonomy): Bacteria > Bacillota > Clostridia > Lachnospirales > Lachnospiraceae > RUG191. The sequence continues at coordinate 6,386 of JAIKVT010000277.1, read as the reverse complement.
TAAGGCAGTTTTCGGCGAAACCATTACAAACCCTACATGTACTGTTTTGGATTTCGAGAAATTTGCAAAACTCGCTCATAACAACGGAGTACCACTTATTGTAGATAACACATTTGCAACACCTGTTAATTGCAGACCTTTCGAATATGGAGTTGATATCGTAACCCATTCAACAACTAAATATATCGATGGACAAGGAATCAGTGTTGGTGGAGCAATCGTTGACAGCGGTAATTTCGACTGGATGGCACACAAAGAGAAATTCCCCGGACTTTGCACTCCGGATGAATCATATCACGGCATTACATATGCGGAGAAATTTGGAAAAGCTGCATATATTACCAAAGCAACAGCTCAACTAATGAGAGATTTCGGTTGTATCCAATCTCCTCAGAATGCATTCTATGTGCATCTTGGACTCGAAACTCTTCATGTAAGAATGCAACGCCATTGTGAAAATGCACTTAAAGTTGCAAAATTCTTAGAGTCACAAGACAAAGTTGCATGGGTACACTACGCAGGACTTGAGAATGACAAATATCACGATTTGGCTGAAAAATATTTAGAAAACGGAACTTGCGGTGTATTGGCATTCGCAGTTAAAGGCGATCGTAATACGGCGATTAAGTTCATGGATAACTTAAAGCTTGCCACTATTGCAACACATGTAGCAGATGCAAGAACTTGCCTACTTCATCCTGCAAGTCACACTCACAGACAGTTAAGCGATGAACAATTATTAGAAGCAGGCATTTCACCTGATTTAATCCGTTACTCTTGCGGTCTTGAAAATGCTGATGATTTGATCGAAGACTTAAAGCAGGCGTTAGATACTATTTAAGATTTGACGACTTAAGTTTGTTAACAACGAACATTTGTGAATGCACATTTTACATATAAAAAAGCCGGCGCATATCAAAATAAGCGTCGGCTTTATTATTGCCAGATTCATAACGACTCTTCATCGTCCCATCTTTATTTTAAAAATCTAGTAATTCTTCATAATCTCATCTGCTAACTTCTCAAGCTGTGCTCTTGAATCTTCATTAAGTGCTGATGTAATGGTAACTGTATTCTCGAGCATATTGATTTCCTTAGCCTCTTCAAGTAATTTCTTCATAACACGTGCTGCCGCAGGTGCCCATGAACCATTCTCGATTAAACCTATATTACGTTTCTTAAATCCACGCTCTAACAGATGATAGATAAATGTCTTCATGAACGGGAATATGTCAGCATTATATGTAGTCGTAGCGAGAATTAAAGTATCATGTCTAAATGCATCCTCTACTGTCTCAAACATATCTTCACGAGCGAGGTCAACAACTACTACTCTTGGGCATCCTTTATCTTTAAGAAGCTTTTCTAATTCGAAAGCTGCCTCTTTGGTATGACCGTATACAGAAGTATATACAATACATACGCCCTGAGTCTCAACACCATATGATGACCATGTATTATATGTCTCAAGATAATAATCAAGATTATCATTAATAATTGGTCCGTGAAGAGAACAAATAGTCTCAATGTCGAGATTAGCGGCTTTTTTAAGTACATTTTGTACCTGCATGCCGTATTTTCCTACGATGCCGAAATAATATCTTCTGGCTTCACATGCCCATCCTTCGGGATCCACAACATCGTTAGCACCGAATTTACCAAATGCATCGGCAGAGAATAATACCTTATCCGCCTTGTCATATGTCATGATAACTTCAGGCCAATGTACCATAGGAGCAGTAATGAATGAAAGTTCATGCTTTCCTAACGATAAAGTATCGCCCTCTCCTACAACAAGTCTTCTGTCTTCATAGTCCTCACCATAGAAGTTCTTGATCATCTTAAATGCTTTATCAGAAGCGACAACCGTAGCATCAGAATATTTGTCCATAAATGCTTTAATATTAGCACTATGATCAGGCTCCATGTGCTGTACGATTAAAAAGCTTGGCTTATCACCTTCTAATGCCGAATCAATGTTAGCTAACCACTCATCCGTAAACTTTGCGTCAACAGAATCCATAACGGCTATTTTCTCATCCTTAATAAGATATGAGTTATATGCCATTCCAAGCGGCACCTCATATTGTCCCTCGAATAAATCTATCTCGTGATCGTTGACTCCGACATAGATGATGTCATTTGATACTTTCATACAAACCTCCTATACTTTTTCATTAGTTAAATATTGATTAAATTATTCTAATCGACCTTGTATTTAGCCACTTCGTTAATCATATCCTTAGCGGCATTGCTTACTTCGTTAGACTGATCTCTTATATCTGTAAAATCATTGGCTAATCTGTCTGTATTAGTGGCTGCGTCCTCGATTCCGTCATCGCAATCATTTATCGTCTGAGTGATTGTTCCAAGTCCTTCAGACATTCTCTCAATCTTCTCATTAATCTCTTCTATTCCGGCAGAATAAGATTCGAGTAACTCTTTGACATGATTAGCATCCTCAGAATAATGATCAGCTATATTCGTAAATTCATTATAATCAGGAAGCATCTCTTCCGTAACTAACTTAATAATCTCATTAGCACAAGCTACAAGCTCATTAACGGACTCAATAACCGAATTAGAAATATCCTGAATCTTGTTAGCCGTCTCGGTACTGTTATCCGCAAGAACTCTGATTTCCTCTGCTACTACAGCAAAACCTTTACCGGCCTCGCCTGCTCTTGCAGCTTCGATTGAAGCATTAAGCGCAAGCAAATTAGTCTGAGACGCAATATTTAAAATATCATTAGTAAGGTCGGCGATATTCTTAACATTTTCGCTCTCTTTGATACTCTCATTAAGTCTGTTTTCTTTAATTCCAACATCAGACTGAATATTGCTGACTTTCTTAACAGTATCGTTTTTAATAGTAAGCGCCCTGTTATTCATATCATCAACATAATTATTGCCATCGCTAATCATATCGTTAACGTCTCTGATAGAATCGAGCATTACCTTTGTTGATGAATCGAATTCATTAATTATTCTTGTAACTTCATTCATGGACTCATTAAGCGATTTAGTAACCTGATTAATACTCTCAGCATTATCAGACGAACTCTCTATGCCGGAGTCCATAACATTTGCTGCATTATCTAACTGTGCAGATATCTTAGACACCTGAGTTACAAGCGTTCGTATCTCATCTACAAATTTATTAATATTACCGGCGATAACTTCAAATTCCGTACCGCTCTTATCTTCAATACTCTTAGTAAGATCTCCGTTACCGTCTGTAAGGTCTAATATCTTACCGTTAATTCTGTTAAATCCTTTAGCTAATGATCTGGTCATAATAATAAGGACTATAAGTAATACGATGTATGTAATAGCACATACAATTACAATATAAATAACAACTTTCGTCTCAAGTGCGATAACTTCATCATAAGAAGTATCTACTCCGACAAGTGCTACAATATTGTCACCGTCATACACAGGTGCCCATGCGCTAAGGAATGTTCCCCACTCATCTGATGTAGGTGTTTGGTTAACGCTTACCGTACCTTCATAAGCAGTCTTGGCATCATCTTCAAATTCAAGTTCTTCTTCATAAGCCGCAGGATCTTCAGTATCAGTATCTAATATATAAATGAACTTATCATTCTTAAGAGCTGTTACATAAATATACTCTATACCACCATTTTCTTTAAAAACAGTTAGAGCCTTGAATACTTCATCGTAATAAGGTGATGCTTCACCTTTATCAACGACATCCTTAACATGGCTTCCATCCAAAATTGCTGCTGAAGAAGAAGCTATATTTGCTCCCGACTTCCTAATCTGTTCTCTAAGCATTGATTGCACTTGAGAACCTGCCACAAAACCAAGCGCCACATCACCGATAAGCAGCACAAGAGACAATACAATTATCAACTTGCTTGTCACCTTAAGCTTTCTGGTTTTCATTTTAGACGATTTTGTCGTATCACCCTTCATACATTCACCGTCCTTTTTATTAAACTATACTAATCAACTCTCTTTTTACCCCAGAAGAATACTGCAACTGTACCCGGTCCTGTATGGCTTCCGATTGTTGTACCAATACTATTGATAACAACTTTGCCGTCAAGCTTAGGGAATCTCTCTTCTATCTGTCTTGCGACTTCCTTAGCGTCATCCATACATGCTGACTGACTGATATAACATTTTCCGGAATAATCAAGGCCATCATCAGCCATTTCTTCCATCTTATCAACAGTTGCCTTAAATACTTTCTTCTTTGTTCTAATCTTATATCTTGGAATTAATCTACCGAGATTATCCATATTAAGAAGCGGACAAATATTGAGGAATTGTCCTATAGTACCTGATGTCTTCGATACTCTTCCACCCTTAATATAGAATGTAAGATCCATAGAGAAAAACCAATGATTCATATTGAGTCTGTGTTCATTAACCCATTCATATACTTCGTCAATGCTCTTGCCTGCTTCTCTCATCTCAGATAAAGTCTGCATAATAAGACCATATCCTGAAGATGCTCCAAGAGAATCTACTATATATATTTTCCTGTCAGGAAATTCATCTCTTAATACTTCCGCTGCAGCATTAGCAGAATTGAGTACTCCGGATATTCCGGATGACAAAGTAACGTGAAGAATATCCTGACCGCTTTTAAGCATTGGTCTAAAATATTCTAAAAATTCATCGACGTTAATCTGTGATGTCTTAGTGTCAGCACCATCTGCCATCTTAGCATAGAACTCATCAAAATCCATGCTCTGTCCTAAATCATCCATATAATCAACGCCGTCTAATTGATAGTGAAAACAAATATATCTAACATCTATCTCTTCGAAATGCTCCTTTGATAAATCAGCTGTAGAACAACAGCTTAATACATAATTACTCATTACGCCTCCTTAAATATTTTTATTTTCACCCTTGCTGATTAATCTACTTTACCATTATTATTCAATTATTTCAAATTATATAAGCATTATTTGATAATTTTTTGACATGCACTTAATAATGTACTTTTATGTATACAAATAATATTTAAAATACAAATATTTAATAATACTTTATGTGTCATATTATTAGATAATATCAAGGTAAACTGCCTCATCGCAATTAAGTCCACTCTTTGCCAAGCCAACAAGTCTGTCGCGCCACTCGCTTAATGGCTTTCCATAGATAGATGCATCCCTTCCGGCTTTTTCAATATCAATAACAGCCGCTTGAATCTTATCTTCAGAATCAATTGATGCTAACTCTTCTTCAAGAGTTTTCATATTATCCAAGTTATACATGATTCCTTTAATAAGTGCTACTAATCCCAACGCCCTATCAATAGGAAGACTATCCACCATACGTATCTCTATATATGTTTTAACACGAAGATGATAAAATCCCATAGACAAAAAATGCTCAACTAAAGATGTCTTATCTGCAACTTCATCTTCTTTTATAACACCCTCTTCTATTAACTGTTTAGCACTTTTATCTCCAACATAGACCGAATCACCGTCTTTTGTAAGTAAAATTAAAGGCAAATTATATATTGTATCCGCAATACTTTTATATCCAAAATCATCATCAAAAGAATGTGGAAAGAACCCTGTTCTGTCAGGATCTAAATCATCCCACTGCTGTGTTCTGAAAAGATGCGGTCTGTCTATTACGCCGGGCAGAACCGTATCCTCCTCATATTTATTTTCAAATAATATCATTAGAATAGGAGATATTTTTTGAATAAGTCTGAATTTTCTTACAAGATCTTCTTCACAACAATAATCGATTGACACCTGTGCAGATGCAGATGCGCGCATCATATATTTACCACATTTACCGGTATGCTCAAAATACCTATCCATATATTCATATCTCTTCTTCGGCGACAGAGGAATTTCATCAGGGGTAATTACTCCTTTTTCAACCAAAGGAAGATAGGCTTTTGCAATAAACTTATATCCTAATTTAATAAATTCCGGTTCCCAAGTTAAGTAAAACTCATTGTAAATAGTCTCCATTCGAGATATTTCACAAACCGGATTAATACTTATTTCAAATTGACATGATGGCTCTAAAGTTATTACATATTCTTCATTAGAGCAACCTACTACATGTCCGTCTGAACTGATAAGTTTAAAACCAAACTTCTCAGCAACATTCTTAATTGTCTCAGACATTAACTCAAAAGATATAGGAAAACCCTTATCATCAACAACAAAATGCTCAATTTCTATACCTAAAGTACCGCATTTTGTCTCACCGGATTTGATATATTTACATATTTCTTCGTAAAGTCTCATTACTAATTCCTTTTGTTTACATATTTTTGTTTACATATTTAAATACCATTAATTATACAACTATTTTATTATAACATTTTTTCTTGCAATAAATATAAAATAAGATATAATAATTAATGAGTTAAA
>JAIKVT010000270.1 GCA_024685495.1 Lachnospiraceae bacterium | reverse complement strand
CGCATCTAACAGTAGCTTTTTCGGCAGTATAATATGCATGACAATATTGTTATTTATTGGGGCAATGCTTGTTACTGTCATTAATGACATAAGGTTATTCTTTGTAAATAAGAGGGAGAATAAGCAGTAAGATAAGAGGGAGAATAAGTAGTAAGATAAGAGGAAAAATAAGTAGTATGAAAGATGGGGAGAAATTATGAAGTTTAAAAGGATTATATCTGTATTGTGCATAGTCTTGACTGTATCCGTTATTACGGGATGCAGTTGTTCATCCGGTAATAGTAGCAAAGGAAACAGTACAAACAATCAGGAAAATCAGAATGCGCAAAGCACAGATGCAAATAAAACAGGTTCTGAAAACACGGATGCAATAGATATACTTCCAATAGAGGTTGAATATAATTCAAGTAAGATGGTAGAGGGAACTAACGAACCGATTTTTATAGGTTCATATCCTGCATTTGATGTAAAGACACAAGGTTATGATAAGTTAAAAGAACAATTATACGCTGTGTCTGAAGAAAGTAAAAATATTGTTAATAAGGAGTTACAGGAGGCAGAACAAGAATATGCTTCAAATCCGGAGTATTTTCCTATAGAAATGCAAGAGGGTGCAGAGGTGCTACGCGCAGATAAGGAATACACATGTATTGTTGTATACACACATAATTATCAGAAAGGGGCGCCACATGCTACCCGTGAATCCAGATATTATAATTTCAAATCATTGTCAGGAGAAGTAGTCAATTACAATGATATAGTGAAAGACAAAGAAAAAGCATATGAATTGGTAAAGAGTAGTATCGAGCAACAAATCGGTAGTAGTAATGTTATAAATAATGATGATTTAAAAAAATTTATTTATCAGGAAGGAGATAATTATAAACAAAAATTTTATTTAAAGAAAGATGCAATAGTATTTAAATACGATCACTATGATATAGCACCTTACGCAGCAGGTATGTTTTCGGCAGAGATTCCATATGATCAGTTATAGAATGAGAGAGGGTTTTGGTTATGGAAGAAAACAAACAAGTAGTTACTGCTGAAGTAAATAATAAACAAGCAAAAAAGAGAAAGACACAGGAACTTACATTTCGAGAAAAGAAGTTAGTATGTACTTTGTATAAAAGAACATTGATGTCAGGCCCTTTCTTTGTTTTGAGTGCGGTTAATACGATTGCGATTATTATTATTACGATGATTACTCAGATATCAAGTGATTATAATACAACAAAAACTCAATTTAATATAAGTATGGTATATCTAATGGTTCCTCTTGCAATAACGCTTTTTCTTGGATTATTCTTTTTCGTAAGTAGTAAATCTATTGTCGGTAAAGATAAATGGATAACAATTGTTGAAAAAGTAAATGGTAATTATCACGATGAGTATCAAGAGGAACCGGGAAGATTACAACAGCTTATGGGTGATATACATTCATCAGCTGCGGGAAGAGTAGCAGAGCAAGTCATATCTATCGGTCTTAGTAGCGGTAGAGATATTGTGTCTGCCGTAACAATGGGTGTAAGATTTTATCGTGTGATGAAGACGCTAAATCAGCATAGTAGAGATGTTGCTAAATTAGCGGGAGTTACACTGCCTAAATTAACAAAAGGAAAATGCTATATTTTCATAGTAGCAATCCCGGCTTTAGTAGTAATAATATCATATTCAGTATTATTGAATTGGGGAGCATCAGTTGTAACCGAGCAAAATATCAGCCCACGAGAGGCAAAAATGAATGAAATCAGACAAATTATATCCGGATTTCCTGAATATACTTCTGTAGATGTAAGTGATGAAACTACAGGTAAAATAAGGGCTCGTTTTGAAAAAACCAATAAAGAGACCGGGAATAAATCCACCGCAAGTATAGATTATTATGATAATAATGAGCCGAGAGTTGTTAATTATTACGTTGTATTTAAAGAAACAGATCCAAGAGATGATTATGCTACGGTAAAGTATAAAAGACCGGGTAAAGAAGAGGCGCTTAGCATAGTGATAAATGAGATAACATCCATGAACAATGTTATACAACAATTATGTCCCGGCACTGAAGCAGCACAATTATATCTACCATCTGAAGAGTTTAAGCAAGCATTTTTGTCTACGGAAGAATGGGTGGATATTGAGCAGACACCATATTCTTCTATAGGCTATCCGGCAGAAAACGCGGGAGGTAAGTCTATTTATTATAGTCTGAAAAATTATAGTTACAGTAGCGAAACAGAATCGGAAGTTTCATTGTATGTTTCACCGTAATTTTATGAAGAATAATTGTTAATATTAATTTAGAGGGGATAGAGTACAATCTATCCCTCTTTTTTTGTTAAAAATTAGTCATTTTATCAGTTGAAACAACTATTGCCTTTGTTCTATAATGTACTTTGACTGTTTATAGATGTATATGATTTAAAGTATATAGAGAGGCTAACAATGAATTCAAATATTTTACATAAGTTAGGAATAGATATTGGCTCAACGACCGTCAAGGTGGCAGTACTTGATGATGAGAATAATTTGTTATTTTCAGATTATGAGAGACATTTTGCCAATATCAGAGAGACGTTACAAGATTTACTTCATAAGGCATATAAAGTAACCGGACCTATTAAGGTTATGCCTATGATAACAGGTTCCGGCGGACTTACACTTGCTAAGCATTTAGAGATACCTTTTGTACAAGAGGTTATCGCAGTGTCAACGGCACTGACATATTATGCACCAAAGACTGATGTTGCAATCGAGCTTGGTGGTGAAGATGCCAAGATTATTTATTTTGAAAATGGTAATGTAGAGCAGAGAATGAATGGTATCTGCGCCGGTGGTACAGGTTCGTTTATCGATCAGATGGCATCTTTAATCCAGACAGATGCATCAGGTCTTAATGAGTATGCAAAAAATTATAAGGCTATATATCCTATCGCTGCAAGATGTGGTGTGTTTGCTAAGACTGATATTCAGCCGCTTATTAATGAGGGTGCGACGAGAGAAGACTTGTCGGCATCAATTTTTCAGGCTGTTGTTAATCAGACTATTTCAGGTCTTGCCTGTGGTAAGCCAATCAGAGGTCATGTAGCATTCTTAGGCGGACCATTACATTTCTTAGATCAATTGAAAGAGACATTCATCAGGACACTTAAGCTTGATGATGAGCACACAATTGCACCTGATAATTCTCACCTGTTTGCAGCCATTGGTTCTGCCATGAACTGTAAGGAGGAGAGTTCTACTAAGCTTCAGTCTATTTTAGATAAATTAGATTCCGATATCGTTATGGAATTCGAGGTTGCCAGAATGGAGCCTCTCTTTGCTAACGATAAGGAATATGAAGAGTTTACTGCAAGACATAACAGTAATCATATAAGAACTGCTGATATCAAGACATATACCGGTAATTGTTATCTTGGTATTGATGCCGGTTCTACTACTACCAAGGTAGCACTTGTTGATGAAGAAGGCGGACTACTTTATTCTTTCTATGATAACAATAACGGAAGCCCGCTTAAAACCTGTATTAGGGCAATGAAGGAGATATATTCTTTGCTTCCCGAAGAAGCGAATATTGTCCATTCATGTTCAACGGGTTATGGTGAGGCGTTACTTAAATCCGCTTTGATGCTCGACGACGGTGAAGTTGAGACGGTGGCACATTACTATGCCGCAGCATTCTTTAATCCTAAGGTTGATTGTATCTTAGATATCGGCGGACAGGATATGAAATGCATTAAGATTAAGAATAATACGGTTGATTCCGTTCAGCTTAATGAGGCATGTTCATCAGGTTGCGGTTCATTTATCGAGACATTTGCCAAATCACTTAATTATTCCGTTAAGGATTTTGCGAAAGAAGCACTCTTTGCACAGCATCCGATTGACCTTGGTACAAGATGTACGGTGTTTATGAACTCTAAGGTTAAGCAGGCGCAGAAGGAAGGTGCAAGTGTTGCCGACATTTCTGCCGGACTTGCTTATTCCGTTATCAAGAATGCTCTCTTTAAGGTTATTAAGTTATCCGATGCATCTGATCTTGGTGAAAATGTTGTTGTACAAGGTGGTACATTTTATAATGATGCAGTCTTAAGAAGCTTCGAGAAGATATCGGGAGTAGAAGCCGTTCGTCCTGATATCGCGGGAATTATGGGAGCCTTCGGTGCTGCACTTATAGCTAAAGAGAGATACGAGGAGAATAAGACAACTACAACTTTATCTATACAAGAGATTAATGAACTTACATTTAAGACATCCCTTACAAGATGTCAGCAATGTAACAATCATTGTCTTCTTACCATTAATAAGTTCTCGGGAGACAGACAGTTCATCACAGGTAACAGATGTGAGAGAGGACTTGGTAAGGAGAAGAATAAAGATAATATTCCTAACCTGTACGATTATAAGTACAAGAGAATATTTGCTTATCCTCCGCTTCAGAAGGAAAAAGCTACAAGAGGAACAGTGGGTATTCCAAGAGTTCTTAACCTTTATGAGAATTACCCTTATTGGGCTACATTCTTCAAAGAGTTGGGATTCCATGTGGTATTGTCACCGCGCTCTACCAGAAAAGTATATGAACTTGGTATCGAATCAATTCCAAGTGAGTCAGAATGTTATCCTGCTAAGTTAGCACACGGACATGTGCAATGGTTAATCGAGAAAGATGTGGACTTCATATTCTATCCTTGTATACCATATGAGAGAAATGAATTCCCTGATTCTAACAACCACTATAATTGTCCTATCGTTACATCTTATGCAGAGAATATTAAGAATAACGTGGATGAGATAACTTCCGGTAAAGTCAGATTTTTAAATCCTTTCATGGCATTTACCAGTGAACAAATACTAACGGATCAATTAGTTAAAGTGTTCAAGGAAGAATTCCCTGAGGTTACAAGTGATGAGGTAAGAAAGGCCGGAGCAAAGGCTTGGGCTGAGCAGGACGCCTTCAGACAGGATATGATTAATAAGGGCGAAGAAGTTCTTAAGTACTTAGAAGAGACGGGAAGAAGAGGAATAGTTCTCGCAGGAAGACCATATCATGTAGATCCTGAGATTAATCACGGTATTCCTGAACTTATTAATTCTTACGGAATAGCTGTTCTTACAGAGGATTCAATATCACATCTTGGCGAAGTGGAGAGACCTCTTATTGTAATGGACCAGTGGATGTTCCATTCGAGAATGTATGCTGCAGCAAACTATGTTAAGAAGACGGAGAATTTAGATCTTATACAGCTTAACTCATTCGGCTGTGGACTTGACGCCGTTACAACAGACTGTGTTAATGATATATTGTCAGATTCTGGCAAGATTTATACTTGTCTTAAGATTGATGAAGTTAACAACTTAGGTGCCGCAAGAATCAGAATTCGTTCACTTCTTGCAGCTATCAGAGTAAGAGAGAAAGATAAGAAAGAAAGGACAATTGTTCCTGCTAATTACAACAGAAAAATCTTTACTAAAGAGATGAAGACTACGCATACAATCATCTGTCCTCAGATGGCGCCGTATCACTTTGAGCTTATTGAGCCTGCGTTTAATGCAGCGGGTTATAAGCTTGTAATTCCCGATGTGCCTGCAAGGACATGTGTGGATGTAGGACTTAAATTCGTTAATAACGATGCATGTTATCCTTCACTTATTGTAGTTGGTCAGATTATGACGGCGATTACAAGCGGTGAATATGATTTGTCTAAGACAGCAGTTTTGATTTCTCAGACAGGTGGCGGATGTCGTGCAAGTAACTATATTGGATTTATAAGACGTGCACTTGGTAAGATTGGTCATCCGGAGATTCCGGTTATATCAATTAACTTAAGCGGACTTGAATCTAATCCGGGCTTTAAGCTTACACCAAGCCTTATTCAAAGAGGTCTTTATGCGCTTATATTCGGAGATATTTTCCTTCGCTGCGTATATAGAATACGTCCATACGAAGCAGTGCCGGGTTCTACTAATGAATTACATGAACGTTGGAAGAATAAGGTGATCGATTTTATTACTAAGGACGGACACATTTCCCATTCAAAATATAAGAAAATGTGTCGTGAGATTATACATGATTTTGATACGCTTCCCATTACTGATGTTAAGAAGCCCAGAGTTGGTATCGTAGGTGAGATTCTTGTTAAATTCCTGCCTGCAGCAAATAACCATCTTGCAGATTTGTTAGAGCAGGAAGGTGCGGAAGCTGTTATACCTGATCTTACTGATTTCTTGTTGTATTGCTTCTACAATAACAACTTCAAAGAAGAAAATCTCGGAATGAGTAAGAAGAGCAAACGTATCAGTAATTACGGAATTAAGTTCTTCGAGTGGCTTAGAAAAGAAGCGAGAAAAGCTTTTGAAGAAAGCGAAAGATTTGAGCCGCCTGCACATATCGAAGATTTGGCTAAGGGAGCTAAGGATGTAGTATCTGTAGGTAACCAGACAGGTGAGGGATGGTTCTTAACAGGGGAAATGTTAGAGCTAATCGAAAGTGGTGCATCTAACATAGTATGTATACAGCCTTTCGGATGTCTGCCTAATCATATCGTAGGTAAAGGTGTTATCAAGAAGCTTCGTAAGATGAACCCTACAGCTAATATCGTTGCAATCGATTATGATCCGGGTGCATCAGAGGTTAATCAGCTTAACAGAATTAAGTTAATGCTTTCAACTGCAATGAAGAATCTGTCCGATAAAGAGGACACATCTGATGATGACACATTTAATAATGAGACAAGTGAAACTACATTGAAAAAAGCTGTTAATCAGTAAGGAATAATTCTAATAAAAACTGTTAATCAGTAAGATGTACAACTAATGAAAAGGAAATAAAATATGCTATACAAATTAGAGAGAAAGATAGGCAAGTTTGCGATACCGCATCTTATTAATTATATTTTGATTGGATATGTAATCGGATATGTGCTTTTCTTAACACAGAGCTTTAGCGGAATCAATATACTCGGTTATCTTACACTGGAACCTTATTATGTTATTCATGAATTCCAGATTTGGAGAATTTTTACATGGGTACTTATGCCACCTACTTCAGGTACAGGTCTTATGGGAATATTCTTCATGGTTATTATGATGTTCTTCTATTTCCAATTGGGTAATACGTTAGAAGCGACATGGGGAAGTTTTAAATTCAACCTGTATATGTTCGGCGGAATGTTCTTTACTATTTTAGGAGCATTCTTAGGATATCTTATCTATTATTTAATCGGAGGCGGTGCAGAAGCTGCAATAGGTATCGGCTACTATGTAAGTACCAATTACCTTAATATGTCAATCTTTTTGGCATTTGCCTTATGCTATCCTAATATGCAGGTGTTATTTATGTTCATCATTCCTCTTAAGATGAAATGGATGGCAATAATTTATGCTGTTATAACAGGATATCAGGTTGTTATCAGTCTTATGGTTCGTAACTATATATCATGCATTATGATTGTTGCTTCGCTTCTTAACTTTGGAATATTCTGGCTGATTACGCGTAACTTTAATTCCGTATCTGCCGGACGGAGTAATAATAAATGGTCCCGGTTTACCGGTGGCGGTGGAGCGTCAGGCGGAGGCTTTAACAGAAACGGTTACAGAGGCCAAGGCGGTGGAGCAGGATTCAGACCGTATCATGACAACAATTCTTCGAGTCAGAATTCAGGTAGCAATACAAGCAGTAAACGCAATCAACCCATTGGTCGTCATAAATGTGCTATATGCGGAAAAACTGACATTACCAATCCTGAGATGACATTTAGATTCTGCTCAAAATGTAACGGTAATTACGAATATTGTGAGAATCATTTATATACTCATGTACATAAGAATTAAAGGCGGGGACAGACATGGAAAATATTTCTAAGAATTTTATTGAAAGAGAAATCGAAAAAGATCTTGAAGAAGGTGTATATAAAGAGGTGGTTACTCGTTTTCCGCCGGAACCTAACGGCTATCTTCATATAGGCCATGCGAAATCAATTCTTCTAAACTACGGATTGGCACAAAAATATAACGGAACATTTCATATGAGATTTGACGATACCAATCCGACAAAGGAGAGGGTTGAGTTTGTTGATTCCATTAAGGAAGATATTGAGTGGCTCGGAGCTGACTTTACCAATCAGCTTTATTTTGCATCTGATTATTTTGATAAAATGTATGACGCTGCAGTAACTCTTATTAAGAAGGGTAAAGCGTATGTATCTGATTTAAATGCGGATGAAATAAGGGAGTATCGTGGCACACTTGAAAGTCCCGGTAAGAAGGACCCTTATTCTGATAGAAGTGTAGAAGAAAACTTAAAGCTTTTTGAAGAGATGAAAGATGGCAAATACGAGGATGGAACCAAAGTTCTTCGTGCTAAAATTGACATGAACTCACCTAATATCAACATGAGAGATCCTATTCTTTATCGTGTGGCACATCTTACTCATCACAACACAGGGGATAAATGGTGCATTTATCCGATGTATGATTTTGCACATCCCATGGAAGATATAATTGAAGGCGTTACACATTCGATTTGTACTCTTGAATTCGAAGATCACAGACCTTTATATGATTGGGTAGTGAAGGAAGTTGACCTTGAGAATACGCCAAGACAGATAGAATTTGCAAAATTATATCTTACCAATGTAGTAACCGGTAAGAGATATATTAAGAAGCTTGTTGAAGAAGGTAAAGTTGACGGATGGGACGATCCAAGACTTGTATCTATTGCGGCTCTTCGAAGAAGAGGATATACAAAAGAGTCTATTGCTAACTTTGTTGAATTATGTGGTGTATCTAAAGCTAATTCGTCAACAGATATCGGAATGCTTGAGTACTGTATAAGAGAAGATCTTAAGATGAAAGCACCGAGAGTTATGGCAGTCTTAGATCCGGTTAAGCTTGTTATAGATAATTATCCGAACGATGACATAGAATATCTTGATGCACCTAACAATATGGAGAATCCCGAACTTGGTTCAAGACAGATTCCTTTTGGTAAGGAATTATATATTAATAGGGATGACTTCATGATTGATCCGCCAAAGAAATATTACAGATTATTCCCCGGTAATGAAGTCAGACTTATGAATGCATATTTTGTGACGGTTACCGATTATGAGACAGATAATGAAGGCAATGTTACATTAATCCATTGTACATATGATCCGGCATCTAAGGGTGGTAACAGCCCCGACGGCCGTAAAGTCAGAGGAACAATTCATTGGGTATGTGCGAATGATTGTTATAAGACTACAGTCAGATTATATGAGAATCTCGTTGACGAAGAGAAGGGTGTATATGATAATGATGGAAATGTTAATTTGAATCCCAACTCGCTTACTGTTATCAAAGACTGCGTAATAGAGCCATCTGTTAAGGATGCAAAGCCTTACGACAGATTTCAATTTGTAAGATCGGGATTTTATGTTGCAGATCCTAAGGATTCGAAGGACGGACAACCTATTTTTAACAGGATTGTGCCACTTAAGAGTTCTTTTAAGATGCCCAAATAAATAATATGAATATTTGCTTTTTTGTGCTATAATAAAATTTGCGCCGAAGTATAGACGAAGGCGACGTATTAATTATACTATTACTTTCATATGGTAATTTAGGGAGAGGGAATAGATGAACTTATTAGCAGGTTTAGAGAAATTCGGATTTGATTCATTAGGTGATGTTGATATCTTAAACGACGGCGTTCAGGAAAAACCTAAGAAAGCCGCTAAAGGACCAAAGGTTAAACCAAAACCGGTAGTTCGTGAACAGGATTTAATTATCGATAAGAAGATAGAATGTCCTATATGTAATCATGTAATAACTTATAAGTCGGTTCTTACTACAAGATTAAAGAGATTAGAGCCTGATGATGATTTAAGACCGAATTTTGAAGGTATAGATGATACTAAGTACGGTGTTACCGTATGTTATCATTGTGGATATGCTGCCTTAAATCAATTCTTTGAAGGAGTATCTCCCGGACGTAGGAAGATGATTAGAGCTGAGATATGTGAGAAGTTCAAATCAATTCCTGAGCCGGATGTTGATATATATACATATGATATAGCTGTTAACAGATATAAGCTTGCTCTTCTTACAGCACTTGCCAAGAAAGCTAAATTAAGTGAGAAATCGTATATATGTCTTAAGATGGCATGGCTTCGCCGGGCACAATTAGAACTCTTGCCGGATGAGATTGTAGAGAAAGAGAAGAAGGAAGAAGTAGAAGAGAGAGAAGGTTTTTATCGCCAGGCTTATGATGGTTTTACAAAAGTTCTCTCAGAAGAGATGCCACCTTATTGTGGTATGGATGCCAATACAGTGGAATTTATTCTTGCCAATATGGCTATGCATTTTGGAGAATATGATAAAGCTGCTAAGTTGGTAGCAAATCTTCTTACTACAACAGGCGTAAGTAAGCGTATGAAAGATAAATGCCTTGATATGAAAGCTGTTATTTTAGAGAAACTAAAAGAGAACAGAGGAAAAAAATAATAATATGGCTGTATTTGAATTTAATAATAAGCAAGACATTAAAAGTGAGGTTGTTGATTTTGCGGTCTTCGACTCGAGTAGGAGGACCGCAGATTTTAACAACCCCATTTTAATTATAGACAATTCCAAAAGAGAATGGGCACACCATTCTTCCGGTATGTTTCTAAGTCCGCTTAAAGGAAGTGGATTTGAATTTCGAATTGACGATACGATAGAAGTAGCGGATATCATTAAGGTTGATTCGAGATTTGTTAACTTAATTAAATGGTTAGGTGAGAATCATATAACGGTTCTTTTATCGGGACGTAACAAGGAACAGGGGTATTGTGTATATAAGATTAGAGAGACGGGTGTTACTGTAAGAGGTGCAAAGCTTTCCGCACAGGATGGATTTTTACAATTCATGATGGAGAGACTTTTTGACAGTGAGCCCCCGGGACCGGAGATTTCTGAAGAAGAAGATATAGAAGGCGATGGTATGAAACTTACATCTGTTCAGTCTATTTCTGATTTTCTTACATGTGCAGGACGTACACTTCCCGATAATATTAATCAGTGGGCGAGGCGTAATCTTGCAGTAGCAAGATCTTCGGAAGTAACTCCGGAAGAGAGACGTCATGCGCTTCGTGCAATTTCCATGATGCTTGGCGTAAGATGGAAAAATAATTATTTTGAATCAATCGATCCGACAGAAGCAAGAAGAATACTTGATGAAGAACTGTACGGAATGGATAATGTTAAGCAACGTATAATCGAGACGATTATTCAGATAAATCGTACACATACTTTGCCTGCATACGGACTTTTGCTTATTGGCCCCGCAGGTACCGGTAAATCACAGATTGCATATGCTGTTGCACGTATTCTTAAGATGCCTTGGGCGACATTAGAGATGAGTTCAATTAACGATCCCGAGCAACTGACGGGAAGTTCTCGTATATATTCTAATGCCAAACCCGGTCTTATAATGGAATCGTTTGCTACAGCAGAAAGTTCTAATCTTGTATTTATAATCAATGAGCTTGATAAGGCAGCTTCAGGTAAAGGCAATGCCAATCCGGCAGATGTGTTATTGACACTTCTTGATAATCTTGGATTTACGGATAATTATATTGAATGTAATATTCCGACAACCGGTGTATATCCTATTGCAACGGCTAATGATAAGAGTGCAATAAGTGCACCGTTAATGTCGAGATTCGCCGTAATAGAACTTCCGGATTATACGGTAGAAGAGAAGAAGGTTATATTTACCGATTATTCCATGCCGAAGGTTCTTGATAGAATTGGATTGAAAGCTGAGGAGTGTATTATAGGTGATGAGGCATTAGATGAACTTATGTCCATATATAAGGACACTTCGGGCATTCGTGATATTGAACAGGCGGCAGAACACATTGCTGCTAATGCACTTTACAGAATTGAAGCAGAAGGTAAGACTACGGTAGAATATACGGCAGATATGATAAAAGATTTGCTTGGTTAATCAGATAAGAAATGTGTTAGGTTAATCAGTTCAGTGATTTGTTATTGTATCTGATAAAATATTTAATGTGTTGATATATTTATTGAGAACGTGAGGTGTCGGATTATGAGAAAAATGTTTAATAAAATTATTCCTGTAATTTTAATATGTGCATTTTCTGTTATGACATTTGCCGGTTGCTCTTGCAGTTCTTCTAATAGTATTAGTGCCGAAGCTTATAAAGCGATGGAAGGAACCTGGAATCTCGTAGCGGCAAGAATTGATAATCATGATATGAAAGCAGAAGAAATAGGAACTGTTCAGACTCTTGTGTTTGACGACGACGGTAAAGTGAAATATACCGTTGATGGAAAGTCTGAAGAATATACCTGGGATAAGAAGGGTGAATTTGTCAATATACATGTTCCTGAAAGTGATAAGCATACTGCGACACATATAGCAATAGTGGAAGGTAATTCATTACTTTTGTTATGGAATCACAATGGCAAGTCTATGCAATTATTGTTTTCAAAATAAATCTAAATAATAACAGTAAAGCCTCCTTACTTATATGTAACCGAGATTTTGGCTACATGTCGGTAAGGAGGCTTTTATAGTGCATCTTAATTATTTATTTCTTATTCTCATTCTTAAGTTCGTTCATTCTCATGGCTCTTACCTGAAGTGGAAGTCCCCAAAGAGTAATGAATCCTTCGGCATCGTGATGGTCGTACATATCACCTGTTGTAAAGCTTGCTAAGCTTTCTGAATAAAGTGAATATGGAGAAGTTGTTCCGGCTTTAATGATATTGCCTTTATAAAGTCTGAATTTTACTTCACCTGTTACGACTTCCTGAGTCTTATCAACAAATGCTGAAATTGCCTCGCGAAGAGGGGTGAACCATTTGCCTTCGTATACAGTTTGAGCAAGCTGTGAGCCGAGTTTTTTCTTTGCTTCCATTGTATCTCTGTCTAATACGAGCTCTTCTAACTGATCGTGTGCTTCCATAAGAATTGTTCCACCCGGAGTCTCATATACACCACGTGATTTCATTCCTACAACACGGTTTTCTACGATATCTACAATTCCCACTCCGTGCTTTCCGCCAAGGCGATTAAGTTCTCTTATTATATCAGAGACTTTCATCTCTACACCGTTAACAGTTTTTGGTACACCTTTTTCAAATGTCATTGTAACTTCTTCGGGCTCATCTGGAGCATTTTCAGGTGAGACACCAAGTACAAGCATGTGGTCATAATTAGGAGCCATTGCAGGATCTTCTAACTCAAGACCTTCATGAGAAATATGCCATAGGTTTCTGTCACGACTGTATGACTGATCGTTTCCGAAAGGAAGATCGATTCCGTGTGCGTGACAATAATCAATTTCATCTTCACGTGATTGCATATTCCATCTGTCATCTCTCCAAGGAGCGATTACTTTGATGTCAGGTGCTAAAGCTTTAATTCCAAGTTCG
>JAIKVT010000243.1 GCA_024685495.1 Lachnospiraceae bacterium | reverse complement strand
CCCTATATATCGGATCTATCTCATGCGTAGACTCTTTTTGTCTGTCTAATATTTTTTTCATATTTTCTATTTTATTTTTTTTGTCTCCTAATTGAGCTTGTTCTTCCTTCAGTTCCTCTAATCTTGTGATAAAACCATTATTTGTTTCAGCAACAGCCATTGATTTATTATATTCTTTAAGTTTATTATTTGCTGTATCCAAATCATCTTTGATCTTTTCCTGTCTTTCCTCGCTAGATGCAATTATATTTTCAAGATTACTTACTACATCATCTAGATTCACTATATGCTTTGATTCCGTTGCATTCTTCTGCATGTCTTGTATCGTATTGTATAGTTCATCCTCTTCATCTACCTTAACATCATTAAAGTACTGTATCATACTATTTTCTATTCTTGTTACTTCACTCTCCCATTTTTTAGTACGTTCTTTTAAACGTTTTGACATTGTATCATAACTCTCAGTCATAAAAATATTACGTAAAATAACCGTTCTATCTGATGTCTTAGCATTAAGTAATGACCAAAATTCACCCTGTGCAATCATTGCCAATTGCTTAAACTGCTTACTATTAACTCTTAAAATATCAAAAAGCTCATCTCTAACTTTTATAATACCCTTCTTAATCGAAACTCCTTCCTTATACAGCTCCGCACCCCCTTCATTTTTGGTTATTCCGTCTCCTCCTTCATTTTTTTGTTCATATTGTAATTCTCTACGTACGTTGTAATTACTCCCTTGATGAGAAAAGTAAAAATCAACATACGTCTTTACATCTGCTTTGGCATATTCACTTCGTAAATATTTTACATCCTTATATTTACCACTTGTCTCTCCATATAAAGCGTAACAAATAGCATCAAATATGGTAGTTTTTCCTGCTCCCGTATCACCGGAGATAAGGAATAATCCATTTTCTTCAAATTTCTCAAAATTAATTTCGGGCATCTTATTGGGATATGGTCCAAATGCACTAATAATAAGTTTAATTGGCTTCATTAATAACACCTGCCTCTCTTGCTACTTCTTCCATAACATCCATCTCTTCTTTACTAATATCGCAACCATAAATTGTCTTATAAAAATCTTCAATAAGTTCATTAAATGGTCTCTCAGTTGATATTTGAGAAATATCAACTTGTTCAACTTCCTGGGTATGCGAATTCTCATAATTAATCTCTACTGTATTAGGATATATTTGCTGAAAAATACCCATTGCATCATCTATAATTTCTTCATTCGTTATAGTCACATAAATATAATCATTAACATCATGCACATTTGATTCTTTCAGTAAATCTTCCAGCTCTCCCTTAATATGTCGCATATCACGTATTGGCTTTAAAGGAACCATCTCTATCTTTACTCCGGGATTATCATCTATCGTAATTAAAGTAACAGATTTTTCATTATCTATCTCTTTTAGAGAATACTTCAAGGGTGTTCCTGCATACCTAACCTCATCCCTTCCTATTCCTTGTGATGAATGAATATGTCCTAATGCAACATAATCAAATTTGTCAAATACATCATATCCTATTCTCTCTACTGTACCAACATATTGTGTTCCCATACTCTCTGATCCGCCCATTATAGGATCTATACTATCTCCTATCACATACTGATGTGCAACCAATATATTCTTTTTTGTCTCGTCAATATCTGTATTCTCAATAGTTACTCTTACCGCATCCTCATATGTCTCTATTTTTGAATCCGGAAAAAAATGTTTAACTTGAGACGCTTTAACGAAAGGCAGTAAGTAGATATTAACCTCCACATCATCGTCATTAATAACATATTTTTCAATCTTTCCGTTATAAACAGCAGAAATATAAACATTGTTTTTTTCAAAAAAAGATTTTCCATAATTAAGTCTGTATTCAGAATCATGATTGCCACTAATCATATATACGCTTTTTTTCTTTTCTGAAAGTTGACTTAAAAAAGAATCCAATAAATTAGTCGCAGCTTCGCTCGGAATCGATTTATCATATACATCGCCTGCAATCAAAATTGCATCAACCGACTCCTCTTCTGTCATTTCTACAATCTGATTGAGAATATACTTTTGATCTTCAATCAAATCAAAACCCCTCAGTGATTTTCCTATATGCAAATCGCTTATATGCATAATTTTCATATCGTTTGCCTCCCCATATATCTTTATTTTATATTATTAAGTCCTTCTATCAGACTTACATCTCACCAAGACACTCTCTCGCTGCTTTGGCCAACTGGTCCGCGCATGATGTCGGCTTCGCCCCGCAGGTATTCCCCAAAAGCTTCGACTCAATCTCTTCCACGCTCATTCCATCTATGAGCTTACTTATTGCTTTGAGATTACCGTTACATCCACCGGTGAACTGCACGTTGTAGACCTTGCCGTCTTCTATCTCTAAATCGATTTGTCTTGCGCACACTCCCTGCGGTCTATATTGAAAATGTTTCATTGATGATTTCCTCCTGTCTGCGACTTCCAATCTTACTTATAACTCTCATACACTTCCATCGCCTGTCTCATCTGCGGTTCCATGAAAGCACATACCGTAACGTCGATGTCATAGTCGGGATAATCCGCAGTAAACTTCTT
>JAIKVT010000214.1 GCA_024685495.1 Lachnospiraceae bacterium | reverse complement strand
AAAAGAAGAAGAAGGAACAATTAATACAAATGACTTGTCAATCGTAGTAATTCCTATTTATAAATTTCTATTAGATTAATAAAGACCTGCGAAACAATTCGCAGGTCTTAAATATTTTATCTGTATTAAGCTCTTTCAACTGCACCAGAACGTAAGCACTTAGCGCAAACATACTGTCTCTTAGGTGTTCCGTTAACAACACACTTTACAGACTTGATGTTAGATTTCCACATTCTATTTGTCTTTCTATGTGAATGACTTACGTTATTTCCGAAATGAGCTCCCTTACCACATACTGCACATTTAGCCATTGTTATATCCTCCTAATTCTATATTCGATTTCCACTTTTAGTAAATCGCAACACGAATATATTATCACAGGAAGTACGATTTTACAAGAAAAAATATATTTTTTTCAATATAAAAGTTCACAATTTAATACTAAAAATAGCATTTTACTTGTTACTTTTTCTAAAAATATTAAAGTTTGTTGTTTTTTCATATAAAAAGTTTATAATAAATAGTGTTATGTCTTAAAAAATCGAACAAATGTGGAGGTTTCGCATGCAAGGACAAATTGAAACAAAATTAGGTAAGATTGTAATCGATACTGATGTTATTGCAACTTATGCTGGTGCAGTAGCAGTTGAGTGCTTCGGTATTGTTGGAATGGCCGCTGTTAATATGAAAGACGGACTTGTTAAATTACTTAAAAAAGACTACTTACATCATGGTATAAATGTTGTTATTAACGATGACAATGAAATATCTTTTGATTTTCATGTAATCGTATCATATGGAGTTAGTATTATTACTGTTACTGACAATCTTAAAGATACCGTTAGATATAAGATTGAAGAGTTTACCGGTATGAAGGTTAAAGAAATGAACGTCTATGTTGAGGGCGTTCGAGTAATTGATTAAGGAGGGCATAACAGTGAAGGAAATTAATTCTATCAGTGTTGCACAATTTGCAAATGCTTTTCTTGCCGGTGCAAATAATTTAGAATCAAAAAAAGAATGGATTAATGAACTTAATGTATTTCCGGTTCCTGACGGTGATACCGGAACTAATATGTGTATGACAATAATGTCAGCAGCTAAAACCGTAACAGAACTTGAAGATCCGACAATGAAGACATTGTCTAAAGCAATTTCTTCCGGCTCTTTACGTGGTGCCAGAGGTAACTCAGGCGTTATTTTATCACAATTATTCAGAGGTTTTAGTAAGGTAATCGGTAAAGCCGATGTAATTACGACAGATGTTCTTAGCGAAGCTATGCAAAAAGCTGTAGAGACAGCATATAAAGCGGTTATGAAGCCTAAAGAAGGTACAATTCTTACGGTTGCCAGAGGCGCTGCAGATAAAGCCTTAGAGATGGTTGAAGTAACGGATGACATTGTATATTTCGTTGATGAAGTTATTAAAGAGGCTGAGCGTACACTTGCTAAGACTCCCGATATGCTTCCTGTTCTTAAGCAGGCAGGAGTAGTTGATTCCGGCGGACAGGGACTTGTATGTATACTTCAGGGCGGATATGACTACCTTATCGGCAAAGATGTTAAGCTTACAATCGGTGATGAAGATGAGGCACCTAAGAAAGAGGCAGATGAAGTTCCTTATACATATCATGCCGATTATGTAATTACTTTAAGTAAATCTTTTTCAAATAAGAGTGAGAGAGAATTCAAATCTTACCTTGAGTCTGTAGGTGGCCATGTTAGAGTTGCATGGAATAAGGATGAGATTACCGTAAGTATCAGAACAGATGAACTTGGTAATGTAATTAACAAATCATTAGAACTCGGTGTTCTTACAAAAATTGATATTAAAAATATTCAAAGTGAATATGATAAGACTATAAAGAAAGAGTCAAGCAAAAAAGCAGCATCTGAGATTGCTGATAAGACACATTCCGGAAATAAAGAAACAGAAGAAAACTGCGAACCAAAAGAGCCTGCTAAAGAGATGGGCTTTGTGTCAGTATCTATCGGCGAGGGAATGAATTCCATATTCAACGAATTAGGCTGTGATTACATCATTGAAGGTGGTCAGACAATGAATCCTTCAACAGATGACGTATTATCAGCTATTGAAAAGGTTAATGCCAAGAACGTATTTGTTCTTCCTAATAACAAAAACATTATCTTAGCGGCTAACCAGGCGGCAAGTATTTGTGAAGATAAGAATATTATTGTACTTCCTACAACTACAATTCCACAGGGAATTACGGCTATAATTAATTTTATTCCCGATCAGTCAGTAGAAGACAATCAATCTCGTATGGAAGAAGAGATTAAAAATGTTAAGACAGGCCAGGTTACTTATGCTGTAAGAGATACCGTTATCGATGATAAAGAAATATCTGAAGGTGATTATATGGGAATCGGAGATTCCGGTATATTAGCTGTCAATAAAGATATGAACCAGGTATTTATCGATATGCTTAAGGAATTGGTTGATGACTCTACTGCAATTATCACCATATATTACGGAGATGAGGTAGATGAGAAAGATGCTATTTCATTAGGAAAAAGAGTTGAAGAAGACTTTGATTCTCTTGAAGTTGAAGTACAAAGCGGCGGACAGCCTGTATACTATTATGTAGCATCAGTAGAATAATCAATATCTTTCTGTTGTACAATAAGACATAAGTGTTATGCAATTAAATTGTTCGCAATATAGACGTTTGCAATTAATGGTTTTATGAGGAAACAATATGAATATTAATGAACCTATTACTTCTTTAAAAGGAATAGGGGATTCTAAAGCGAAAAGCTTAGCAAAAATAGGAGTATACACCGTTGGTGATATACTCCTTCATTATCCCCGGACATATTATATATATAAGCCTCCTGTTGATGAAACAGAGCTTAATAAATATGTTGGAGAAAAGGTGGCAGTTACATTGACTTTACAAAAAGGTGCTGCTTTAAGAAAAACACGTCGTTTTGATATTGTTCTTGCCACGGGATATACTGAAAATCTCTCTGTCGATCTTATATGGTTTCGTACCGCATATATAAGAAACAGTCTGTATACGCATACCCCGATTGTATTTTTCGGACGATTGACGGAAGAATACGGCAAATTCAAGATGGAACAGCCTGAGGTTTATACTCCAAAAGAATATGAAAATCTTTGCAAGAAACCATATCCGATTTATTCAATAACTAAGGGTGTATCTAATAAATTAATAATCAAAACTGTACATACATCACTTCAAGATGTTGAAATCAAAGAAACTTTACCAAAGTACGTAATAGATAATAATAATTTACCAAGTATTAAAGAGGCCTTGGCATCTGTTCATACGCCTAACAGTCTGAGCGATTACTATAATGCCAGAAAAAGACTGGCTTTTGATGAGATATTTAAGTTCGTACTTGGCGTTGAATATAATAATGCCAATACAGTAAAGACAGATAATAATATAGAAATCAAAAATGAAGATGAGGTCAATGCTTTAATATCTAATCTGCCTTATGAATTAACAAACGGACAAAAGGATGCGTTAAATGATATTATCAAAGATTTTAAATCTCCTTATGTCAACCAGCGATTAATTCAAGGAGATGTAGGATCGGGTAAGACTATAGTAGCATTTCTTGCTATGCTTACAATGGTCAGTAACGGCTATCAGGCCGCTATTATGGCGCCCACAGAGGTTTTGGCAAGACAACATGAGAACGACTTTAAGAAGCTGATAGAAGATAATAATCTAAAATATAAAGTTGTTTGTCTTACGGGATCTACTAAAGCTAAAGAACGTAGAGAGATTAATGAAATTATATCTAATGATAATCAGGTATTTATAATCGGTACTCACGCTTTAATTCAGGAAAAGGTTGAGTATTGCAATCTCGGTCTTGTTGTAACAGACGAGCAGCACAGATTTGGTGTAAAGCAAAGAGAGGCCTTCAGCAATAAAGGATTTAATCCATTTACAGTTGTAATGTCTGCAACTCCAATTCCGAGAACTCTTTCTATGATTATATATTGCGGAATGGATATATCCGTTATTAAAGATGTCCCTAAGATAAAACTTCCGATTAAGAATTGCGTTATCAAGGAGAATATGAGAAGTAACGCTTATAAACACATTTTATCGGAAATAAAAAAAGGACATCAGGCATATATAATATGTCCGCTCGTAGAAGCAAAGGAGATTACCGAAGCTGAAAATGTCATAGATTATAAGGAAAAACTCTCAGATTATATTCCAAGTAATGTTAACGCAGAAATTTTGCACGGCAAGATGAAAGCTAAAGACAAAAATGATATCATGGACAGATTCAATAACGGCGAAATCGATATACTTATATCTACAACTGTTGTTGAAGTCGGTGTAAATAACCCCAATGCCACCACAATTATGATCGAAAATGCCGACAGGTTCGGTTTGGCGCAGCTTCATCAGTTAAGAGGTCGAGTAGGGCGTGGAAGTGCTCAAAGCTATTGTATTTTCATGGATTCTACTGACGGGACGCAGATAAATAAGCGACTTGCCATAATGAATACGAGTAATGACGGCTTTTTTATAGCCAATGAAGATTTGAAATTCAGAGGACCCGGAGATATTTTGGGGATTCGCCAATCGGGAGATATGAATTTTAAGATTGCAGATATCTATAACGATGCCGATTTATTTACATCTGCAAGAAATGATATAGAAAAGCTTATCAAAGACGGTTATACGTTTACCGAGTTAGGTCTTAATGATTCTAATGAAAATGTGTTATAGAAGATTTTTGTGTAGTATTAAACATAAATCGTTACAATTCTTAAGAAATAAGAAGTTTTAAAAAATTACACCAAAGTAACACCATCTAAAGACGGTGTGGCAACCATTGAATAATTGGTATAATATATTACAAAGCCCGGCACTGCAGCGTTGGGCTTCTTTATATGCTTTTTTTGAATATAGTCTATCTCAACTTTGCTTGATTCTCTTGCGGCAGAGTAGTATGCGGCAAGATTTGCGGCAATTTCAAATATGTGATCGGGCAGTTCTTCATTATCTTTAACTTTAGCAATTACATGAGAGCCATGTATTTTTTTAGAATGAAACCACCAGTCATTTCCTGTAGCAAAATGGAAGGTCAAATCATCATTTTGAAGATTGTTTTTCCCGACATAAATGTGATAATCATCTTCAGTTACAAAATGAAGCGGTTTTGATTTAGCTGATTTCTTTTTATTCTTAAAGCTTTTCTTTATATATCCATATTGTATAAGCTCGTCTTTAACTCCCTTTAAATCAGCTTCGTTTTCACATAGCATAATGGATGCTTCGATTGCTTTAAGATGCTCTAGCGATTTTTCTGTCTCTTCAATCTGAGGAACTAATGCTTCTTTAGTTCTTTTACATTTATTGTATTTATTATAATATCTCTTAGCATTATCTACACCGTCTAAAGTAGGGTCAAGTGTTATGGTGACATCTTCGTTGTTATAATAATTATTGACGGTTATTTTTTTCTCGCCGATAGGAGTATTTTGAGCATAAGTCATTAAAAGCTCGCCGTATAACTTGAACTTATCGCATTTTTTAGTATCATCAAGCTGTTTTCTTTGGATATTTAGCTTTCTGGCATTACGCTCTATATGAATCTGAATAATTTTACGAATATCGGCTGAGCGTTGCTTAATATTGGTTATACGATTCTTCTCACTGTAATATGCTTCAAGAAGAGTAGACATATCCTCATATTTTGCAATATCTTTATACGTATCAAATGGTACTGACGCATAATCCTTAGGCTCACCGTTTTCTAATATTATATAAGGATTAAACGTGTTGCTTTTGATTTTAGTCATATAATTGTTAAAAGCGTTATATAACACATTTACCATATCTTCGGATAAAGCATCACAGGACATATCCGCGTCGATATTACAATCTGCGCAAATAGCGATGGCGATAAAAGGACTGATTCCAACATATGAGCCATAAATTGCTTTAGCAACCTTAGAAGGCTTATTAAGCTTTTCCTTGAACTCGCTTAAATTAGTAGTTAGAGGATTGGATTTATTCTCCTGAGCGGGTATAAAGTATTCCTTGCCGGGCAATACCTCGCGCACAGAACTTGTCGCATAGGAAATGTGTTTTATGGCGTCAATTATTTTGTTATCACCGTCGGTAAATATAATATTGGAGTGTTTTCCCATAATCTCGACATAGAGATACTTTATGGATACATCTTTGAGTTCATCGAGATGCTCGATTTCAATTTTGATAACCCTTTCAAAATCAACCTGAGCGATAGATTTAATAAGGCCGTTACCTATATATTTTCTAAGCACCATACAAAAATTAGGTGCAACGATAGGACTTTCTTTTCTGTTTTGTGTAAGATAAATTAACGGAAGTGAAGCGTTAGAAGATATAAGGAGTCTGTGATTAATGCGATTTGCCTTAATGGTAAGAAGTAGTTCTTCGCTTTCGGGCTGGGCAATCTTATTAATCTTTCCACCGCTTAATTCTTTATTTAATTCATAAGCTAATTCATGAATTGTAGTTCCGTCAAATGACATAATTTTAGTCCTTTCTGTTATTCTTACAAATTATAGTCTTATTATTATATAAAAATCAATAGAAGAATAATATACCAAAAACTCTTTTTGTGTTATTCTTATATAGGTGACAAACTATAAACAGTCAAGTACTTTTTGAAGTTTTTTTGATTCAGTAAAAAAGTGCATGACAAATAAACCATCT
>JAIKVT010000213.1 GCA_024685495.1 Lachnospiraceae bacterium | reverse complement strand
CCAACTATTTGCGGCGCAAAAACAAATACGAGAATTGCAATTATAAGACACGGTCCAAAGCTTATAAAAAGGACAGAACGAAGAATCTGCCTGAGTCCGCGAAGGTCATGTTCTTCGAAGAGCACACTTACTATAGAAAGTGTCGCAGAGCCTATGGCCGCTGCTATGCACATCGGAACAGCCTTGATGTTACTTTGGACAAGAGTGTTCGCAGCTAAAGCCTGTGCACCGGTAATGGCTAAAAATATAATATTTACTCCATGCGCTCTTATTGCTGAAAAGAAACGTGTAATTGCAGATAATGTTCCGGCTTTCGCCGTTTCCATAAAGCCTCCCGGCTTAGTCAGCTTTATTACTGATCGTTTTCGAAAATGTAAAAGCAAAACTATAAACGCACACAAATAACTTACAGATGTGGCGAGCGCAAGTCCGAACATATTACCTTCAAATACGACAGCAACTATAATGTCTCCTATCAAGTTAGTGAAAAACAACACATTTATGGCAACTGCAACCCTACTTCTATCGCCATCAATATTCATAAGCGGTATTAGTAATGCGACGCCAAGGTTCAACGGGAATCCAACAGCCAGTCCCCTTAAGTATTCAGATAATACCATCAAGCATTATCGCTAATGAACTGGCAAGCTCTGCAATTATCATTACTATCAAGGTTTGTATAAAGAGTTTATGTATAAGTGGATTATGCTCTTTGTTGATACGGCTTGCAATCTTTCCCATTTATGTCTTAATCCTTTGTTACCTGTAGTTTTCCCGATGTTTACTTAATGCATTATTTCTCCCGATTTCACATTATAACCTACTACTTTTTCATTCCTATCACATAACCGCGGCGACCTTCTATCGGTGCTTGTATCTCAAGTCCTTTGACACGCATTAAGACTTCGGCGCCTTCTTTTTTATATGAAAGATACTCATATGTCGTATGCGGAATAATCACTATTCCATTCGATTTTACTTTATCAATTGTCTTAAATATAATGTCTAAGCATTCAGACTCATTCATAGAAAGAAGCGAAACCTGATATCCTATAATAACAAAATCAAAGCCTCCGTGAGCCTGATCAATTGTCTGTGGTGTAACCGTCTGAACACCTGCCCTCTCCCATTCATTATCGCCTGCTGCAAGAATAGCTCCGTAACAATTACACTCATTTACCACATTCTCAAAATCCGTATCGCCAATATGATTATCTACAAACCACCTTCTTGATGTCCCTTCATTAAACAATAATGAAAAATACTTCTTCTCAATTGTTCGTAGTATTTCTAAATCAGCATTCACGATATCTTCGTCATCGTGTACTAAGAAAATAACTCCTCCAGCCGTCTCTAAATCCCTGGTTTTTTTATAATGAACCGGAGACAAACTATTACTTACAGAAATCTTATACAAGCTTCTGAGTTGCTTTGCAATTACCCATATCGGATGATTCTCAACATCCATATCCTTCGGTATCATAATAAGTTTTAACGCACCTTGACGAATTGGACAATACGGTTTCTTTAATCTTATTGAAAATCCTTTTGGGTCAAGATAAGTATCCATCATTACATCCGATTCATGCTCTCCGAATACGCTATCAAGAAATCTGTCTTCCATCATTGCACCCATTGGACGACAGTTTACCTCAATTAAAACCGGTCCTTTATCATCAAGCATATATTCGCCATGAATAACTCCATACTGAAAACCTATCGCATCGGCAACTTGAAATGCATATTCCACAAGCTGTGTATGGCCATGTTCAAGGCTATTTACGGATTCCGCGTAATCGTATATATATCCGCCTTCCGGTGTTTTCACTTTTTTATAGCGAAGTATTGAATTCAACCTGTGCTTACCCATACATGATGCAGTATTAACAATATATTCAGTACCTGTTATACGTTCCTGTACAATTGCACGTTCAATTGGTCTTCCGTATATATCATTATAAGTCATAAGAGTACTTACGGCATTTTCTACTTCATCAAGATTATCACACAAAAACAAACCCTGACTTCCGGCACTTTCGATAGGTTTTACAACCGCTTTATCAAAACCATTTTCCTTGCAAAATTGAATTGCCTCATCTACCTTAGTTATAACTTTTCCTCTAATATATCTGATTCCCGCTTTTTTAAGTGCTTCGTGCATGGCATTTTTCATGGTCATAGCCGGAATATTTTTCGTAGGATTACCTTTAAGTCCAAGATCCTCAGCCAAACGTGTTGCATATCCAACAGCACCCTCGGAGCTCTGCAAAACTATCACCGGATCTAATTCTTTTACCATAGAAAGGGTTTCATTGTAATCATCGTGTGCCCGTATAATGGTAGGACGTTCATAACATAAGTTATATGCCTTTTCCCTATCTCTTGCGAAATCTTCCGAAGGCTCCCCCGGAAGTTCTAAAACAATAGGGTTATAACCTCTTCGTCTTGCGTCTTCAACCAGATTATATCCGGTTGATATTGCTTCTACAATTACAATATTTCTCATAGTCTTTTCTCCTTAATCTATCAGTATTTATAATCTGCATAAAGCTGACACAAATTTTATTACCACATTACATATAAATAAGCCTACCTATACAGTATACCATATTCTTCAGATTTTCCCTCTCATGTTCTGCCGGATCATATACATATCCGCAAACACTGCATACATATTTACCGGTTGCTTTCTGATAGAAATTAAGAGAAACTTTTATAAGCCGGGCAATCTCTCTTGATAATCTATCCACGATTCCTGCGACACTTCATGTACCTTATCTCCATCCATATAATTTCCAATCAAAAACGGAGATTTAGGATCATGCATTTTATTATTCTCATATATCACCTTAGGTTTCGCATTTGCATAACAATATTTGCAAAGGTGCATACAGGTATTATAAGCTCCTATATCACATGACAGATAGCAG
>JAIKVT010000197.1 GCA_024685495.1 Lachnospiraceae bacterium | reverse complement strand
TTATCGCAAATTCAGACCTACTGATTTTAGCGAAGTAAAGGGACAGGATCATATAGTAAAAACCCTTCAAAATCAAATAAAGACAGACCGAATCGGGCATGCGTATCTCTTCACCGGCACAAGAGGAACGGGTAAGACGACCGTGGCGAAAATACTGTCGAAAGCTGTTAATTGCGAACACTTACAAGACGGTAATCCGTGTAACGAATGTGCCATATGTTCTAATATCAATTCCGGTGCATCCGTTAATGTTCGAGAGATAGATGCGGCCAGTAACAACAGCGTCGAGAATATAAGACAGATTATAGAAGAAGTTCAGTATCCGCCGACCGAGGGCAGATATAAAGTATATATTATAGACGAAGTTCATATGTTAAGCGCCGGAGCTTTCAATGCGCTTCTAAAGACTTTAGAAGAGCCGCCGGAATATGTAATATTTATCTTAGCTACGACTGAAATCGGCAAAATTCCCGTCACCATAACGTCGCGCTGTCAAAGATATGATTTCCATCGAATTACGATTGAGACGATTGCAAAGAGGTTAAGAGAGCTTTGTGACAGGGAAGGCATTAAGGCAGAGGATAAAGCAATTAATTATATTGCCAAGGCAGCAGACGGCTCTATGCGAGATGCGCTTAGTCTCTTAGATCAATGCGTGGCATTTTACCTTGGCGAAGAGCTTACATTTGACAATGTCTTGACCTGTCTTGGAGTTGTCGATACGCAGATTTTCTCAAGACTTCTTAGGTGCATCATCAATAAGGATGTGGCCGGAACGCTTGATATTATAGATGAAGTTATTAAAGACGGTAAGGAAATAGGACAGTTCATAACAGACTTTACCT
This sequence comes from Lachnospiraceae bacterium, assembly GCA_024685495.1. Classification (GTDB taxonomy): domain Bacteria; phylum Bacillota; class Clostridia; order Lachnospirales; family Lachnospiraceae; genus RUG191. Next base: position 3,550 of record JAIKVT010000197.1, on the reverse strand, counting down.
GGTATCTTCGTAACATTATATTAATCAGAAGCTCAAGCGACATGGCCGATGTTATCGATGTATCTTCGGAGAACATGAAGCTTCTTGAAGAGGAAGCGAAGCTTGTTAAAGACGAAGAGGTAATAAGATATATCAGAATCCTATCAGAGCTTAATAATGAGATTCGATACAGTAATACTAAGCGGGTTCTTGTTGAGATAGGAATGATTAAGCTGTGCAAGCCCGCTATTGCACCTGATGTTGATGAGATTATGGTGAGGCTCGAGGAGTTAGAAGATCAGGTAGCAAACGGCGTGAAGGTCGCCGCTGTCAGTATGGGAAATGCGAATGCAGCGCCCGCTCCTACTGCTACAGCCGCACCTAAAGAGGTGCCGAAGGCTTTGCCCGAGGATATAAAAAATGTTATTAACAACTGGAAGAATATCGTAACCTCGATAGAAGATCATCCGATTAAGACAGCATTCTTACGTGCTAAGCTTAATGTTACCGAAGATAACGGTAATCTTGTAATAGTTCTTAATAAAGACAAGTTGGGAAATGACGAATTATATGCAGCGAAGCTTCTAACCGACCCTAAGACGAATGAAGAAGCGGAAGTAAAAGTTAAAGAGACATTAGAATCTACTATCGAAAGAGTTATAGGAAAGCGTGTAAATATCGTAGTTCGAGAGCAAAGTAACATTCATACCGGACATACTCTAGATCCCAGGAAAGAGTTTAAATCTCCGGTTGTAGATAATCTAAACTTCGATGTGGATGAAGAGTAATAAGGAGGATTAACAATGGCAAGAAGAGGTGGAGGATTCCCCGGTGGCGGCGGAATGAACATGAATAATCTGATGAAGCAGGCGCAGAAAATGCAAAAGAAGATGGAAGAAGCGTCTAAAGAGTTAGAGGATAGCGAAGTTACAGCTACAGCAGGTGGTGGTGCGGTTGAAGTTACTGTCTCAGGCAAGAAGGAAGTTACCAAGATTAAGATTGATGAAGAAGTTGTCGATCCCGACGACGTTGAGATGTTAGAAGATCTTGTAATGGCAGCAGTTAACGAAGCGCTTCGCATGATGGAAGAGAAGTCACAGGCTTCAATGGCGAAGGTAACAGGGGGAATGGGCCCCGGAATGTCGCCATTTTAAGACGACGTCGTTAATGAAGACTCGCCAATGAAGAGCCTTCGAATTGCGTGAAGACTTCGTTTAAGAAGATGCACTTAGGAGACAGGTAATGGAATATTACAGCAAGCAAATTAGTGATCTGATAGGGGAATTGTCATCGCTACCCGGCATTGGAGTAAAGTCCGCCCAGCGAATGGCATTTCACATATTACATATGCCCAAGGACAGAGCGAAATCTCTGGCCGAAGCTATTTTAAGCGCTCGTGAAAATGTGCAGTTTTGCAAGGAGTGCTTTACCCTGACGGACCGCGAAATATGCCCCATATGTGCAAGTAAGAAAAGAAATAAAAAGGTTATCATGGTGGTAGAGGATACGAGAGATCTCGTAGCCTATGAGAAGGTCGGAAAGTACGAGGGCGTATATCACGTGCTTAACGGTACGATGAATCCCATGCAGGGAATCGGACCGAATGATATTAAGATTAAAGAATTATTCGAACGACTTTCTAAGGAAGATGTGGAAGAAGTTATAATTGCGACTAATTCCACGACGGAAGGCGAGGCTACCGCTATGTATATAACTAAGTTGATAAAACCGAGTGGAATTAAAGTTTCACGAATTGCCAGTGGAGTTCCCGTAGGCGGAGATTTGGAGTGTATCGATGAGGTTACGCTTCTTCGCGCCCTTGAGGGACGACAGGAATTATAATATAGCGTATGGCAAATAAATCAAAAAAGTCTAAGCAATCAAAAAAACAAAAGAGAATATGGAGATTTCTTAAGTTTCAGATATTTTTGATTCTGTTGGTAGTGGCAGCTCTTCTATATTACTATCTGGGAGGGTACGCTACGAAGATTTCTTCTATGCGTAAAGAGGCAGAGACTTTCGTATCGAAATCGACGGCGGAGACTTTCAAGCAAAGTCAGACGAGTATTGCTTATGATACGGAAGGCAACGTTATTTCTATCCTCAAAGGTGACAAGAATTCATACTATGTGCCTTTAGAGGATATGCCTGCGTATGTCGAAAATGCTTTTATCAGCGTCGAAGATAAGAATTTCATGAATCACCACGGTATTGATTATAAGGGAATTGCAAGAGCTTTGTGGGGACTTGTTACGACAGGAAAGGTAACAAGCGGGGGTAGTACGATTACGCAGCAGTTGGCCCGTAACGTATTTCTTAACCAGGATGTAACCATAACTCGAAAGCTCGAAGAAATTTTCATAGCATCTGAACTCGAAGAAAAATATACAAAAGAGCAAATCTTGGAGTTTTATATTAATAATATCTACTATGGCAACGGCTTCTATGGTATTGAGGCGGCTGCGAGAGGATATTTTAATAAAAACGTCAAGGATTTGACGCTGTCCGAAATTGCGTTACTGGCGGGCCTTCCGAATTCTCCGACGGAATACGATCCGTTCACGAATCTCGACAAAGCAGTCGCAAGACGTAACATTGTGTTAAATGCGATGTTAGAAGATAGGGCGATTTCTAAGAACTCATATGATACTGCAATAGCGGAAGCGATTACATTAAATCGTCCCGAAGCGGTACATAACAATTATCAGGAGACGTTTACGTTCTACTGCGCTACAAGAGTTCTTATGGAACAAAACGGATTCAAGTTCAAATACACATTTAAAACACCGACAGAAAAACAAAAGTATGAAGAAGAGTACAACCAGGCGTATGACACTTACAATAAGCAGTTATATAACGGCGGATATCGCATATATACGTCGCTTGACAGCAATATGCAGGGCGTACTTCAAAATGCTCTCGATAACGGCTTAGGAGCATTTCAGGATGTCGGAGACGACGGCATATATAAATTGCAGGCTTCGGCAGTTTGTATCGACAATTCCAACGGATATGTCAAGGCGATTGTCGGAGGAAGAACGCAGAATATAAGCGGTTACACATTAAACAGAGCGTATCAAAGTTACAGACAGCCGGGTAGTGCCATAAAGCCTCTTATTGTATACACGCCGCTTCTTGAAAAAGGATTTACGCCGGATACCATCGTCGAAGACAGACGAATAGACGGCGGTCCGACTAATGCGGATAAATCTTATGACGGCCAGATGACGCTAAGGCGTGCGGTTCAGCTATCGAAAAACACGGTCGCATGGTCGTTATTTGAGCGAATTACGCCGAAAGCCGGTATAAATTATCTTAGAAATATGGAATTTACCGGATTAGAAGATAAAGACGAGACGCTCGCAGCAGCTCTCGGCGGATTTACTAACGGTGTGTCTGCGCTTGAAATGACGAAAGCATATGCAACCCTTGCTAACGACGGAATGTATCGTGGCGGAACATGTATTATGAAGATTACCGATTTCGAGGGCGAGACGGTATATCAGAATTCTCAGGTAGAGAAGGAAATCTATAAGGAAAGCGCGGCCAGAACGATGACCGACATACTGCA
>JAIKVT010000174.1 GCA_024685495.1 Lachnospiraceae bacterium | reverse complement strand
TATGGAAGGAGAAAAGAAAAGCGGAGGTCTTTCGAAAGAATTACTTATGAAAAACGGTTTTCTTAGTTAAGAATGGACAAGAAATTAATTGAACAGGCGTTAAAAGATTTACAGGAAGGTAAAGTCATTGTCGTATTAGATGATGAAAGCAGAGAAAACGAAGGAGATTTTATCTGTGCGGCAGAATTTGCTACAACTGAAAATGTCAATTTGATGGCGTCATACGGTAAAGGCTTGATATGTATGCCTATGAGTGAGAAGTTAGCAGCTAACTTACACTTAGCACCTATGGTTGAGTATAATACTGACAATCATGAAACCGCATTTACAGTATCAATCGACTACAAGGACACAACAACGGGAATCTCCGCAGAAGAGAGAGGGCTTACAGCGAGAATGTGCGTTGATGAGAAAGTAGAACCACTCGACTTCAGAAGACCGGGTCATATGTTCCCGCTTGTTGCAAAAAACGGAGGAGTAGTTGAGCGCGCGGGACATACGGAAGCGACGGTCGATTTAATGAAGCTTGCGGGATTAAAGGAGTGCGGACTTTGCTGTGAGATAATGGATGATGACGGCAAGATGATGCGACTTCCCAAGCTTACAAAGCTTGCTGAGGATATGGGACTTACACTTATTACCATTCCTGATTTAATCGAGTATAGAAAGATTTATGATGAACTTGTGGAATGCGTATCAATCGCGAAGATGCCGACTAAGCATGGTGAATTTATAGCACATTGTTATGTCAATAAGATTAACGGTGAACATCACATAGCACTTGTTATGGGAGATATCGGAGACGGTAAAGATGTTCTTTGTCGTGTTCATTCGGAGTGCTTAACCGGAGAAGTGTTCGGCTCCCTTCGATGCGACTGCGGTGCACAATTAGAATCTGCGATGAAAGCAATCGCCGATAAAGGACGCGGAGTGCTTTTGTATATGAGGCAGGAAGGTCGAGGCATCGGACTTGTCAATAAGCTTAAAGCGTACAAGCTTCAGGACGAAGGAATGGATACGTTAGATGCGAATATCGCTTTGGGATTTCCCGGAGATTTGCGAGAGTATTACACGGGTGCACAGATTCTGAAAGATTTGGGAATTCATTCGTTACATCTTCTTACTAACAACCCTGATAAGATATATCAATTATCAGATTACGGAATGGAGATAACCGACAGAGTCCCGATTGAGATTGAAGCTAACAAATATGACATTTCATATCTTAAGACTAAGAAGGCCAGAATGGGTCATATGTTGGATGTATAACTACACATGGCAAGTAATACAGCAGGATATAATATAAGTTTATGGTGAAATGTTAAGTTAAATATAAAAAATATTAAGAACAGGAGAGTAAAATTATGAAAGTTTATGAAGGAAAATTAGTATCGGAGAATATCAAGGTAGGAATTGTTGCAGCACGATTTAATGAGTTTATTACATCAAAGCTATTAGAGGGTGCACTTGACGGACTTAAGAGAGAGAATGTGTCTGAAGATGATATTGAAATCGCTTGGGTTCCGGGCTCATTTGAGATTCCAATCATTGCTGATAAGATGGCATCAAGTGGAAAATACGATGCGGTAATCTGTCTTGGAGCAGTTATTCGCGGAGCAACTTCTCACTACGATTATGTATGTGCGGAAGTTTCTAAGGGTATCGCGCAGGTTGGTCTTAAGACAGGAATTCCTGTTATGTTCGGAATCCTTACAACAGATACAATCGAGCAGGCGGTAGAGCGTGCAGGAACTAAGGCAGGCAACAAGGGATTTGATTGTGCACAAGGCGCAATAGAGATGGTTAATCTTCTTAAAGAACTGTCGTAAATTGTTTTGACAGTGTGGATATGGTATTATATTAACCGGTACATTATATATTAAATGATGCCGGGAGAAGTAATATAGTAATTAGTAAGGAGTGACATTATGGAAGATTACAATAAGATTTATTTTATGGACCGTTTCAATAAGACCGTTACGGAGACTCCGAATAATAGAGTGCTCGTTGACGCATTTCATCCTGAAGGATATACGAGAAAAGAATTAGATGAACTTTCAGGCAAAGTATATACATATTTAAAGGAAAACGGTGTTGGTAGGAATGACTTTGTTATGATTTATATGCCAAGAACAGTCGATATTTTCGTGGCTGCACTCGGTGTATTGAAGGCAGGGGCATTCTTTACTATCATGGAGGATCACTATCCGAGAGAGCGTGTTGAATTCATGAAGCAAAATGCTAATTGTAAGTTAGAACTTAACGCTGACACTTTAAAAGAAGCATATACGAAAGATATAACTGAAGGTTTTGAAGTATGTGATTTGCATGATCCCGCATTTATCATATTTACATCGGGCTCTACCGGCAATCCTAAGGGAATCATCCATGAATACGGTAACATAGGACATATTATGGATTCTGTTGTATATCCTGATTGCGAAGGTATGAAGGAATTTGGTCTTGTTGCTCCGACTAATTTTATTGCGACAATACTTTTATATATGGTTGCATTATCGGATGAGACTATAGATATTCATCTTCTGTCATACGACATTGTAAAAAATCCTAAGAAACTTGCGGAATATGTTGTTACAAAAGGCGTCACTCACACATTTGTATCACCATCTATGATGAGAGTTACCAATAATCTTATCGGCCTTCCGCTTAAGCTTATTATTACAGGTTCTGAGCCTGCGACAAATGTATATAATCCGAACACTCCTGTTATGAATTTCTATTGTATGAGTGAGTCGGGATTCTGTATCTCACAGTTCATTATCGACAAGCCTTATAAGAATTGTCCTATTGGAAAATGTGAGACAGGTGCCCACGAGATATTGCTCCTTAAGGAAGATGGAACCAAGGTAACCGAGCAGGGTGATATCGGGGAAATATGTGTCACAAACCCTTATGTTCGAGGTTATATCGGACTTCCCGATGAGACGAGAAAGACATTTGTAGACGGTATAATGCATACTAACGATCTTGGTAGATTTGATGAGAACGGTAATCTTGTATACGTTGGAAGAGCCAATGATATGGTTAAGATTAACGGTAACAGAATTGAGCCTGCAGAAATTGAAGCTGTCGGTAAAGAGGTGCTCGGTATAGATTGGTGCGCTGC
>JAIKVT010000173.1 GCA_024685495.1 Lachnospiraceae bacterium | reverse complement strand
TCAACTGAAACGGATAAAAAAACTGATTCAGGGTATTCTGGAGATGGTATTCTTTTTGGTCTTGTTGATGCTTATGCTGGTTGCATTGATGACCAGAGTGTTTATGAACGTGTTGCTGAAGAATTGGAAGAACCTGTCAATCTGGCATATTTACGTGAACTTGTAGATGTAAAAATTAATAACGGGAGAAATCAAATTCAATTTGGGTTTCCGGATGGAATGCTGATAGAATTCTCTGCGATAGGCCCGGACGAAACAATTCCCCGGCTGCTAATTCAAAGTATTCAAAAAAGGGTAGAGGATAGAAAAGAAAGTATTAATCTTGTTATAGGAGAACATAAGATAGAACAAATAAATAGTGTTGAGGGTCATTACTATGTCGATATCAATCTAAAAGAAAACACAGAAGGCTTTCGAGATAGTCTTATAAAACTTCAAGATTTGGAAATGAAAAAGAAGAATGAACTGAATGATTTAAAAAGTCCGGTAAAAAGGACCCTGACAAGAAGTTCTGTCTTGAAAAATGCATTGAAATATACAGTTTTCGGTGGATTAATGGGAGTTTTTCTTAGCGCCTGTTTAATATGTGTAGGGTATTTATGTTCAGATCCGTTAGTTGATGAAGATAGTTTAAAAAAGATGTATGGGGTCAGAGTTTTAGGGAAGTACTTTGAGTATAATGAGCAGTCAATATTTTCATTTATTGATCGGAGAGTTGAACAGCTGGAAGGATTTAAACCGAAGGAAGCGGATAAGAACCAGGTTTTTGCAGTTATTGCAGCTGAGATTGGATTGATAGAAAAGGATAAGTCAGGCATTCTTTTTGCGGGAAATAGTTCAAAGGAAAACATAAAATTTGTATATGACAATGTTATAGCAAAGTCTAAAGACAATGATGGAATGTATATTCTGGGAGGGGATATTCTGACTGATCCGGAGACTATTCAAAAGTTGCGGCTAGTTGAGGCAGTGATTATGGTCGAGGATTTGCATAAGACAAAGATGTCTCATTTCACAAAGAGTCTTGATATTATACGAGCAGCTGGTAAAGATGTTTTAGGGATAATAGAAATACGTAGGACAAAAAATGAATGTGCTGCTTAGTTATTTAATTGCTATCATCCTTATGTTAATCATCCCTTTTATATTTGGTGCATTGTGGGTATCAGAAGCTGATGCACAGAAAAATTGGATGTATTACGGACAATCATATGCGATGGGATTCTTTTCTATGATTGCGGTTTTTGAAATAGTATGTGTACCTGCTGCGATTATGGGATTGTCATTCCGAGGCACTATGATTGTTTATTCCATTATATTAGCTATTATATTTGCTTTATTGGTTCCGGCATTAAAAATAAGATGCAGAATACATCTGAATACCACTAAATTAGTACAGAAACTGACAGCAAAAGAAATTGTCTTTCTTGTACTGTTCCTTATTCTTCTGGCTGTACAATTGTATTATGCCATTTTTTATAGCAGAACCAGTCTTGCTGCTGATGGTTATGTGATTTATTCTACGCAGGCATTAGAAGATAATGCGTTTTTTCTGACTAATACACAAACAGGTTTATTTCAAGAACGAAATATTAGATGGATTCAGCGTATTCTTCAGTCCTATAATTTTTATGGAGCATATATTTCATTGTGTTGCGGAATACATCCAGCGGTTATTGCTTATACAGCTGGAGCAGTCAGCTTAATCCTCATGGCTTATGGGGTATATTTGTCAATCTCTGCGATGCTATTTAAAAATAGGGACCAGCAGTTTTTGTTTATTTTGTTTGTATCTTTGTTTTATATATATGGCTGGTATTCTTCATTTTCAATTGTATTTCGACTTTTGGGGGTGAATTATGAGGGCAAGGCTATACTTGCGGTAATAATGACTCCTCTTATGCTGATTGTTGCGCAGCAGTGTATTGAACGGGGATATGATACAAAGTATGGTTTACAGATGCTAATTCTTTCAGTTGCATCATGTTCTTTGAGCTTGGCTGGTGTATATACTTTTATAGCTGTTTTGGTAGCTGCAGTTGTATTAGGGTTGATACGTCATAGAAATCGGATTATGTTACGCTATTTATGGTTTGGGGGAGCATTTCCCAGCCTGATAGCCGGCATATACGTTTTGTGCCGATTGTGGCTGTGAAGATTGACCAGGAAGAAAGATGTAAAATGAAAGATGTCATGAACATATGGCAAGAAGCTGTCAATAGATTTTGGCTGGACAGTTGTTATCAGGTATTATTTTACATTAGTTTGCTTTTGATTCTTGTTTTTGAGAAAAGTAAAGCGAAAAAGGCGACCTATGTCGGGTATTCTGTGATTGTTTTGTTGGCACTGTATAATCCGCTGGTATTAACTGTATGCAGAGTGTTTTTCGGGGCATCGATTAATTATTATTGTAGACTTTTTGCTTTACTCCCTATACCATTTGTTATCGCATATGCTGTAACACTAATTTATAAACAAGTACAGGGATTAAAAGGTTTCATTATCGTAGTAGTTATAGGACTCATAATGATAAGCGGCGGGTATAGCATATATTCCGAAAAATGGGTAGTAAAGGCGGATAATTATGAGAAGCTTTCACCTGATGTTATCCAAATCAGTGACAGTATAAGAAAAATGGACCGGAAAATATGTCTGGCTGCTCCTCCGACACTTTCTACATTTATTCGTCAGTATGATGCTTCCATTATTATGCCATATGGAAGAAGAGGAGGAAGTAAAGAGTTCAAGGAAGAAATGGGAAAAGCCAGGCCAGACGTAGATCTGATATTAAGAAAAGCTGCGGAGAATGCTTGCGATATTGTTGTAGTGTATAAAAATGATGATAATCGAAGAAATCTGGAAGAACGAGAGCAGATCTTATTAGATGAAACTGACAATTTTTTGCTATATCAAGTACAAGGTATCCCTGGAATACAGAGAACCTATAATGATAAGAATCAAATAATACAAGAAATTACAGTTAATGAGAAAGGGGAACCGGTTTGCTGTTCGGATGGTTATGCATATATTCAGTATACATATGATAAAAGAGGGCGGATAATAAAAGAATTATATAAGGGGGAAGATAAAACTCCCAAAAAGATTTCACGTGGATATTACGGATTGGCTAAGGAATATGGGAAAGATGGCAGGATTTCCTGTGAATACTATTTAGATGAAAATGGAGATATAGCAGACTTGATTCAAGGACGGGCTGCTGTGAGATATACAAGAGATAAAAAAGGAAGAATTCTTTCAGAGTATTATTATGACGCAGAAGGGAAGTTTGCAGAATGCGATAAGGGATACAGTGGGGTAAAACGCGAGTATGATACTAGGGGAAATATTATCAAGGAATACTATTATGGGACGGATGCAGAGAGGGTATATCTTTCTGGAGGGTATTCAGGATTAATCAGGGAGTACAATGAAGATAATAAAAAAACGCGTGAACTATACTTGAATAATAATAACCAAGTAATAAACAACGAAGTTGGATATGGTATTATAGAATATCAATATAGCGGCGAAGGACATGTTATAGAAGAACACTATTTGGATTCGGACGGACAGGCAGTCGCCATTAAGAACGGCTATTATGGATTGATAAAAGAGTATGATGATTCTAAACATGTGATTAGTACAGTGTATTTAAATGATTCATGGATACCGGCGGAATTGAAGAATGGGATTTGCAGAATAAATAAGACATATGATGAAAACGGAAGGATATCAGGAGAATACTATTATGATTCTGAGGGGGAGAAGGTTGTATTGTCAGCGGGATATTCCGGAATAGAATATGGTTATAATAACGTTGGACAGAAAATACTTCAGGTATATGTGAACAACAGAAATACCCCGGTAATGATAAATAAAGGGTATGCAATGATCGGATACGAATATGATAAAACAGGGAATGAAATGACAAAAATTTATTATGACACAAATCATGAAAAACTAAATTTCAAAGATTAAGGAAAATAGAAAACAGAAAGAGTAGTAGAGGTTGATGTTGAATGGAACAGAATAGAAGATTTTGGCTGGAAGCGGTTAAAGGATTAAATATGATCCTTTTGACAGTGCCTTTTGCGCTGGTCTGGTATTTATATTACAGAGGAGTTATATTACTTCCTTTTTATCGAAGGGGAAACTGGCTTATTATTGCAATGTTCTTCTGTCTGTATAGTGCATTTGGAACTATATATGATGCTTTTACGATTTCTACCAATCAGATATCTGAAATGGTATATAGTCAAAGCCTTTCTGCATTTGTTTCAGATGCCTT
>JAIKVT010000098.1 GCA_024685495.1 Lachnospiraceae bacterium | reverse complement strand
AACTTCAACACCGGTTCCTATACTTCCGTAAGTCGTAAAACATCTTTGAGCTGCCGATGCTACACGACCAACTTCCTGACGCGAATATCCTTCTGTATTAACATTTGAAATATTATTTGCTGTTGTATTGATAGCTGCTTGCGATGCATTAAGTCCTGTCGCTGCTACATGTAATCCGAAAAATGATGAAGGCATATACTCACCTGCTTTCCAAAATCAATAACTTAATTCTGTCGTTTATCCTATCTTACAATATTATTATCGGCAATTCCGGGATTATCCTAATGCTGATAATAAATGTTATGTCATTTTGATATTATCCTAATGCTGATAATAAATGTTCTATCATCTGCGATAATACGTTAACATATCTTGATGCTGCGTTATAAGCCTGCTGATACTTAATCATATTAGTTAACTCTTCATCGGAAGAAACACCTATAACTGCCTGTCTGTTATTATCTATAGTCTGACTTGTATTATCCAAACTCTGTGATGTTGTTTTGTAGATTGAACCCACATCTGCGAGCTCTCCTATATACTTTGTATAAAATCCCGTATATGTACACGGTGTCTGATCGCTTGGATTAAGTGTATAAGAAGCATCTTCCCAAATTCCTATAAGGTTCTTACCTAAATCATAATCGATTGCGTCATTTTGTGTCATATGAGAAAGAAGTGTTCTGTTCTGAATAAGGTCCTGGTTAACTTCTAATGCCCTTGTTGTATAACATTTCGTAACATCCGATGTATCTTCTTCGTTATATACATACATCTTAGAACCGTCATCTAGAGTCACTTCCGTATATCTGTCGCAACCTCTTCTTATGAATAATTCTCTCGGAGGAATCTGACCGTCAGAACCAACAGCACAATTTTCTGTATCTGCAATCTTTGTTCCGGCTGTGATTGTTACAGTGTTACCTTTTGCATCGGTACCCGTAACAGTAGCTCCTTCATATGTAGTAAGAGGACTGAAAATGTCATTAATAGATGTAATTATCTCATGAGTTAATGTATCTAATTCAGCTTCAGAATTCATCATTACCGAATTAGCAAGACCTATCTCATATTCTTCCTGGCTTAATCCATCCATGTCATACCATGTAGCTCTTGAATCACCCCTTGCGAGAAGAAGTGCTTTAACTTCACCTTTATCGGTGTTATGAGCTGCACTGATATTGGTAAGATCATATACCGGATATACATCATCTGTTGCGGGATCACCTTCAATGGCTGATAAATGTGGCCAGTAAGGTGTAACGAATCCCGTTACAGTATCTGTATAAAGCCCCATAGGGTAAATGTTAAAATCATCAATAAAGTCTTTTTCTTCTAACTTAATATGATAAACACCCTCTATAGTCTCTGTACATGTGATATTGGCAAGCTTAGATAATTCATCTACCGCATAGTCTCTTTGGTCACGAAGATCCATAGCAGTCTCTGTCTTACCTGCCTCTATTCTTTCTATTTTTAAATTTAAATCGTGGATTTGTTCGGCAAGTTCATTGATACGATTAACATCATCCTTAATCTTCGTATTGATTGTCGACTGATAGCTTGACAATCCCTGATACAAATTCTGCTCACGGGTTAAGAACAATGACGCTTTTTGAACTACCAAGTTTTGATTAACGGTGTCCGAAGGGTCCTTAGAAAACTCCTGGAAAGCAACGTAAAAGTCATTTAAGGCCTCACTAAAAGCCTCTCCTGTTGCTTCTTGCAGGAAAGTTTCCACTTCTGTAACCGCATCATAGCTTGCGGCATAAAATGCATGTCTGGAATTCTCGGAACGAAACGCCTTATCTAAGAACATATCCCTAGTGTGAATGACATCGGCTATCTTAACGCCGGTTCCTTTCATCTGATCGGAAATAGCTGCCGATTGAAAGAAGGAATATGTATCGTCCGTGAACAGGACTTGTTCACGGACGTATCCATCTGTATTAATATTAACTAAGTTATTTGCTGTAATGTCGAGCGCAGTCTGAGATGTACGAATTGCTGCTGCTCCAACATATAAACTACCAAACCCATTAGCCATAATAAAGTCTCCTTAAAAAAACTTACTAAGGCTTCGGATCAATCGGACACAATTACTGCTTTGTGTCAAAGCCACTGTTGCCCAAAATATCTCCGGTATTATAGGCATTCCTATCATAGTTAGCCGTCTCCGGAGCCTGCTTTAGGCTCTTTAATAAAGTCAAATCAAACTCCACCATTTCCATCGCATGACGAAGTAGGATCTCATTTTGTTGATTAGCGAGTTGCATTTCACTTGCCTGTTGTACAAGTTCATCCTTTGCCTGGATTAACTTAGCCTGTTCACCGGGCTGGCGCTCTAACATCTCTATCATATTAGAGATAGAAATCTCTTCGCCATCTTTACCGAGTACAACAGCCATGTCTTTAAGGATTTTGACGCGTTTATGTTCTAAATTCTTAAGAACAGCTGTCTCATCTTGCTCTTTTTCAGAAATAGCGTCAAGCTTATCTACATCACCTTTAATGATGCACTCACGCTTCTCTTCCGCAAAACCTGCGAGGGTAACATATCCCTGCTTCTCCTGTCTTAACACTCCTAAGAGCTCATCCATTAAACTCGCCACTTATTCATCCTCACTTATAGCTTGTTATAGACTTAGTCCACCTTTGCTTGGTTAAACTTACAGCCTGCTGTTATAGGCATTAAATAAAACACTTGCAAAATCCTCGGTATCAACATTATAATTTCCTGAGTTTATCTGTGACTTTACTTCAGCAACTTTATCTTCCCTGATATCCGAAGCTTCTGCGACTGCCTGTTTTGCAATTTGGAAATCACGACCTGCAGCTGACATCTGAAATTCGTCTTTGCCCATAGGTGCAACTCCGCTAGTCTTATTAGTTCTCGTAGGCTTAGATGTATTATACAACTGAGCTACCTGACTTAAAGTATCTATACGCATAACGGCACTCTCCTTTCCTCCCTGAAATAAAAGTATTCTTATTAAAAAAGTACGTAAAATAAAGTATTAGAATACTTTTCAATGACTATATCGGACACTTCGGGAAAAAAATGAATAGAAATTTTAAAATTTTTTAAAAAATTTTTTATTCGTATCTTAAAGCGTCAATCGGGTTCATCTTCGCAGCCTTATCAGCCGGGAAATATCCGAACGCCAATCCTATTCCCATAGAAAAAAGTAACGAAAAGATTACGCCCGGAATAGACGGTGTCGCAGGATATCCTAAGAGCGCAGACAGTAAACTTCCGCCTATAAGTCCAAGGATCAATCCTATTATTCCACCTATAAGACATATTATCATAGCTTCTATCAAAAATTGAATCCTGATTGAAGAATTACGTGCTCCGAGAGCCTTTCTCGTACCTATTTCCCTTGTTCTTTCCGTAACAGATACAAGCATAATATTCATAACGCCTATACCGCCTACAAGAAGCGCTATACCGGCAATTATGGATATTCCGAGTGTAACCGTATCTATAATAGAAGTAAGTGAAGAAAGCATTCCTTCAAATGTTATAGCCTGAACCTGAAAATTAGGATTGCCGCTGTAATACGGCTTGAAATAATTAGTAAGCTCATTAGCAAACTGTTCCGTGTCAACACCGACAGTTGTACTTACTCTGAATGTAGAGTATAGATCCTTACTGCCTGTCATCTGCTTTCCGGCTTTAAGCGGAATATATACTTTAGATCCTCCTGAAAACAGCTCCATCATAGACGACATAGAGCCCATGCCGGGATTCTCAACCCTCTCATATACTCCTACAATGGTAAATGTTGTTGTTTTAGCGTCCTCTATATCAAACTCGACTTCTCTACCCAGTGCATTGTCAACTTTGCCGTCAAATAAATCATCTACAAGAGACTGCTCTACCAAACACACATTTCTTACATTGGAAAAATCAGAAGCTCCTATCATCCTTCCGCCTTTTATTTCGACAGAATTAGTTAAAAAATAACCGGCCGAAACTCCTGTTACGGAAATATTTGTATCTTTTGAGCCGTACGCGGCCGTTCCGGCTCCCACCTGCTCCGATACGTTTACCGCATATATCTGCTCCTTGAACTTATCGCTCATATCTTTAATCATATCGCCGGTAATATAATCGGAATCTGCCATATCTTTTCTGCTTGCTTCCGATTCGGGATATTTTACACCGTCAATCGCTGACTCGGCTTTACCGTTCGAGTTCTTCGGCGTAACGGCAACATACACATCCTTAGAGCCCATAGATTGCATATTATCTTCAATTGTAAGTGTTAGGGAATTTCCGACGGTGAGAATAGATATTACCGAACCGATACCGATAATAATTCCAAGCATCGTCAGAAATGCTCTCATCTTATTAGACATTATACTGTTAAGTGCAAGTAAAATGTTCTCGGCAATTAGCATATTCTCTCCTGATTATTGTCTTAAATTACTGTTAGTAAATTACTTCATCTCAATTCTTTGTCGTCTCTTATATTAGGGTTAATATTAATTCAGAATTTAATTTCTATCCCTACGAATATCTTCGCTTACTATATTACCGTCCTTAAGCGACAATATCCTGTCTGTCTCTTCGGAAAGCTCACGAGAGTGAGTAATTAACACTATTGTCTTGCCCTGCTCTTCGTTAAGCTTATGAAAAAGGTCCATAACAAGCCTGCCCGTCTTAGAATCGAGCGCACCTGTCGGCTCATCTGCTAATATTATGGCAGGATCGTTGGCCATGGCCCTTGCTATAGCGACCCTTTGCTTCTGTCCGCCTGATAATTCCTCCGGTAAATGTTTACACCGATCGCTCATCTCTACCATTTCCATGAGTCTCTCAGCTTTTTTTCGTCGCTCAGAGCCTGAGACGCCGGCATATAACATGGGAAGTTCAACATTTTTTATGGCATTAGTCTTAGCAATCAGATTATATGTCTGAAATACAAAGCCTATCTTACGATTACGAATATCGGAAAGCTCGTCGTCTTTCGCTTTCTCAACATCAATTCCGTCTAGATAATATGAACCTCTTGTAGGTCTGTCCAATACACCTATAAGGTTCATAAGGGTTGATTTACCGGAGCCTGAGGGGCCAACTATTGACACAAATTCTCCTTCATTAACGGACATATTAATTCCGTGGAGAATCTCAAGTTCATTAGGCTGCCCGATATAGAAACTTTTGACTATATTTTCGAGTCTTATAATCTCACCCATAATTAAACTCCGGCACTTGAGCCCATCATATTCATAATTTCATCTATTGAATCGGCACCTTCAGCCGGCGGAACATATACATAGTCTCCTACTTTAACATCGCCAAATATCTGTATATAGTAAGAACCTTTTATTCCTGTCGTTACGGTCACCTTCTTCTTTTGATAAGCCTCTTTACCGTCGGACTTAGATGCTTCATCATAATTTGTGGCTATTTCCACATATTTTCCACCGTTACCGTCATCGCGCACTGCATCAAACGGTACTGCCAAAGCATTATCTACCGATTCCGTAATAATACTTGTCTTCGCATTCATCCCGAGTCGAAGACGTGAATTTTGTTCATTTAAGGATATTTTAACAAGAAATGTCGCAGAAGCATTACCACTGCCGCTTGAACCGCCCGATAATGAAGATACGTCCATACCAATCATTCCCGATAATGCTCCAAGACCGCTGTCCGAACCGGAGCCGGACGCTTTAGGCGCAACATAAGTTACATAACCTTCTAGCTCCTGATCTCTTGTCGCTTCAGTCTTCATCATAACCTTCATACCGACAGCAATATCCGGTATATCATATTCACTGACTTCTGCTTCGACCATTAAGTCATTAAGGCCTTCAATTGTAGCAACCGTTCCACCTGCGAAATTCTCGCCTGCTTTAACATTTAACCCTGTAATAGTTCCACCAACAGTACATCTGACCGTACATTCACTGATAGCTTTCTGCAGATCTTTAGCACGCTCTTCCATATTCTGAATAGAACTTGCAGTAGTTTCATCAAAGCTGTTTCTCGCATCTATGTAACCCGTATCATCAGTCTCTTGGAGACCTCGAAGAGTCTGCTCGTATGACTCAATATTGGATTTCTTATAATCGGCATTGGATTTCTTAGAATCTATAACAGACTCTAACTGAATGGCTTCCATATCATAAGCGTGATGATTCGGATCTGCCATATAATCGCTGTAATTCTTATTAGCTGTCTCAATTTCACCTAACGCCTGTATATATTCAAGTCTTGCCCCGTTAAGCTTCGCTTCGGTATCGGCAATATCCCTTAATCTGTTGGCATTTGCTTCACTGATTCTTCTGTCATAATTAGAATCCTGCTCAGCTTTATTAGTCTTCGTCTCAGCGATATTCTTATTCAGTTCGCTAAGTTGGTCCTGCAGAGTTTGAGTGTCGAATTGGCATATCACCTGACCGGGAGATACAATATCGCCCTCTTTTACATATACGTAATTAACTTTATTACCAAATTGCTGGCTGGTAACTTCTTCGCCGTTAACGGAGACAATCTTGCCGTTAGCACTCACGGAATTGGCTATGGTCCTCTTCTCAGCCTGCTTATATTCTCCTTCGCTCACTATTTTTTCTGCAGTAGAAGCCGTACAGGCAATAATCAGTACCACAATAAGCAGAATAACCGCACCTAATATAGAGAAACCTATAATCCTTCTTTTTCTTTTCTTAGCCCTAATTTCTTCCATTCAAAACCCCCGTGTAACATACTGCGTCTATTCAACCCCATTCCAGCAATATGTGCAAAGTTTATCGGGATCAATTCCAACTGCATCTATCATATCATCTAATCTGTTATACATTAGAGATGTAAAGCCCATCTCCTCTTTAATCGCTTCATTCATATTCTTATATTCTTCAGAGTCGGGATTAGTGTATTTCTTTAAAATCTCGTCGTCGCCTTCATGCGTTCCGTCCACATCTCTTCCCTCTAACTTATTGATTACACGACGACCTATAAGCTCTAATTCAGATCTCGATCTTGAGAAATTTAAGTATTTACAGCCGTATAAAATCGGCGGGCAGGCCGGTCTTACATGAACTTCCTTTGCTCCCATGTCAAATAAGAATTCTGCCGTCTCTCGAAGCTGTGTTCCGCGAACAATTGAATCATCAATTATAAGAAGGCTTTTATCCTTAATTAAATCCTCTACCGCAATAAGCTTCATCTTGGCAATCAAATCTCTGCTCTCCTGGATAGTCGGCATAAATGACCTTGGCCAAGTCGGTGTATATTTTATTAAAGGTCTTGAAAACGGAATGTGCGCCTCATTGGAATATCCTATAGCATGCGCCGTACCTGAATCAGGAACACCCGCGACAACATCCGGCTTCACATTGTCTCTCTTAGCAATATTAGCTCCGCATCGATTACGCATTTCCTCGACAGACATACCTTCAAATGTTGTGGAAGGATACCCGTAGTAAACCCATAGGAATGTACAAATTTTCATGTCCGAGCCGGGTTTAACCAAAGTCTTAACGCCATTTTCATCCATAACGCATACTTCACCGGGTCCTAATTCTTTGTAAAATGTGTAACCTAAATTCAAAAACGATGTATTCTCCACACACGCACAAAATCCCGTATCCTTTTTACCGATGACAACAGGCGTTCTGCCCATATCGTCCCTTACGGCATATATGCCCTTATCAGTCAAAATAAGCATACTCATAGAGCCGTCAATTATCTCCTGTGCGTATTTTATTCCGTCTATAAAATTATCTTTTCTGTTAATTAAAGCTGCAACTAACTCTGTCTGGGAAATGTCGCCGTTAGACATCTCAAAGAAATGAGTATGACCACTCATTATGTTATCAACAAGCTGCGCCTGATTATTAATCTTACCAACCGTAGCGATTGAATATGAGCCGTGATGACTTCTTACATGAACAGGCTGTGCTTCAAAATCAGATATAACACCTATTCCGTAATTACCTTTCATCTCATGAAAATCAGATTCAAACTTCGTCCTAAAAGGAGCATTCGATATATTATGGATAGCCCTGTTAAACTTTCCGTTACCGAGCACGCTCATTCCTGCTCTTCTTGTTCCAAGATGTGAATGATAATCTGTTCCGAAAAACAAATCAAACACACAATCGTTCTTAGATGTTACACCAAAAAATCCGCCCATTTTGTCCTCCCAGTTTTGGTTATTTCTTTTTTTCGAGTCAATATCAATATTTGCCTATATATATCTAAAACCATTAGTCAATATCAGTATTCTCACGCATAATCAATTATACGCTTATTGTAAGGTTGAATAAAGTATAAATATCAGTTTTTTATGATAGAACGGTTGGTAAATTTTAACACTAAGAATACAATTTTTGTGTAAATGTGTGGATTATCGTAAGGATTTGGATTCCAAAAAATGTGTGGATTAGCGTAAGACTGCATAAAAAAAGAGCCTGCATATAACACGCAGACTCTGAGTAGTCATATAAATGTTATTACTTAAGTGTTACAGTAGCACCTTCAGCCTCTAACTTAGCCTTGATGTCTTCTGCTGTTGCCTTATCAGCACCTTCCTTAACAACCTTAGGTGCACCGTCAACAACTGCCTTTGCCTCTTTAAGACCAAGACCTGTAGCATCTCTAACAACCTTGATAACCTTAACCTTGTTAGGTCCTACATCTGTAAGCTCTACATCGAACTCGTCTTTCTCTTCAGCTGCTCCGCCTGCTGCGTCGCCACCTGCTGCAACAACTGCAACACCTGCTGCTGCTGATACACCAAACTCTTCTTCACAAGCTTTAACAAGTTCATTTAATTCTAATACACTAAGTTCTTTTATTGCTTCAATAAATTCTTCTGTAGTCATTTTAGCCATTTTACTTTCCTCCATTAATTCTTTAATCTAACTTTAATTATTACTCTTCTTTGTTGTCTTCTGCATCGTCTGCCTTTGACTCTTCTGCCTCAGCTTCTTTGGCAGGCTCTTCTGCCTTAGCTTCTTCAGCTTTTTCTTCAGCAGGAGCTTCTACTGCTTTCTCTTCTGCCTTCTCTTCAGCAGGAGCGTCTGCACCTTCAGCTGCGCCGCCATTTTCTGCGATCTGCTTAAGCACTCTTGCAAAATTGCTGATAGGTGACTGAATGCTTCCAAGTAACTTGGATAAAAGTTCCTCTCTTGATGGAACTGAAGCAATAGCCTTCATGCCTTCTGCATCATAGAATGTTCCCTCTACAACACCTGCTTTAATCTCAAGTGCGGGAGCTTCCTTAGCAAATTTTGAAAGAACTCTTGCAGGAGCCGTTGCGTCATCAAGAGAAATAGCGATAGCACTAGGTCCCTCGAGTACAGGGGCAAGGCTCTCAAAGTCTGTATCTTTGAATGCAAAGTTCATCATTGTGTTCTTGTAAACTTTGTAAGTAATTCCTGCTTCTCTAAGTTGTCTACGAAGCTGTGTATCCTCAGCAACTGTAAGACCACGATAGTCAACAACTACTACTGACTGAGCATCCTTAACTTTTTCAGAAATCTCTTGAACGATTGGCTGCTTTAATTCTACTTTAGCCATAAAGTTATCCTCCTTATTTTATTTCTTGCGTGGCCTAATCGAGTAGGATTAGTAAATAAAAAACCTCTCCGCCTTGACATAAAGACAGAGAGGGTCATAATCGTTAAATAAATGACTGTTCCTCGGTAGGATTCGATCAAGTATCGAAATTACGCTTTGAAAACACATTTCCCAGATATAGGAAAAAAAGCTTCTCCAGCACCTACTGTCTTCGGCAACACGCTAGTACATCACAGTACTATAGCAAAATATATATTAATTGTCAATAATCAAATTGATTGGTATTACTGTACCTTAATAGTATTAACCTTAACGCCCGGGCCCATTGTAGGAGCAAGTGTGATACTCTTAAGATATTGACCCTTTAAGCTTGCAGGTTTAGCCTTGTTGATAGCATCCATAAGTGTCTGGAAGTTCTCAGCAAGCTTCTTCTCATCGAATGATGCCTTACCGATTGGCACATGGATGATATTGCTCTTATCTAATCTATATTCAATCTTACCTGCTTTGATGTCGTTAACAGCCTTAGTAACGTCCATTGTAACTGTTCCGGCTTTAGGGTTAGGCATTAATCCCTTAGGTCCGAGTACACGGCCGAGACGACCAACTACGCCCATCATATCAGGTGTAGCAACAACTACATCAAAGTCAAGCCATCCTTCGTTCTGAAT
Source organism: Lachnospiraceae bacterium (assembly GCA_024685495.1). Classification (GTDB taxonomy): domain Bacteria; phylum Bacillota; class Clostridia; order Lachnospirales; family Lachnospiraceae; genus RUG191. Next base: position 4,070 of record JAIKVT010000098.1, on the reverse strand, counting down.
CTTAGGAATAAGCTCATCTGCTCCGACAAAATCAGCTCCTGCCTCGGTAGCCTCATCTGCCTTAGGTCCTTTGGCAAATACCAATACTCGAACGCTCTTACCTGTTCCGTGTGGTAATACTACGGCACCACGAATCTGCTGCTCAGCATGACGTCCGTCACAACCTGTTCTGATGTGAACCTCAATAGTCTCGTCGAACTTAGCCTTAGCGTTCTTCTTAACCTGAGCGATTGCTGCATCTACATCCATAGCCTGTGACTTATCATAAGTCTCTAAGGATGCCTTATAATTCTTTCCTCTTTTCATAATAATACCTCCTGTGGTAATACCGGGAATAATCCCTCCCACTTATATAAAATTTAAATTGTAACCATTAATTAAATGTAGACTTAATTATCTGTACCGGGCCGCACCATAAACATACATAAATAGTTTACCGATGCAAACACGTATAATTAGTCTACTACCTCTACTCCCATTGATCTTGCAGTACCTGCGATCATGCTGATAGCAGAGTCCATGTTAGCAGCGTTAAGATCCTTCATCTTAACTTCAGCGATTTCCTGAAGCTGAGCTCTTGTAATCTTAGCTACCTTCTTAACGTTAGGCTCACCTGAACCTGACTGAATCTTACATGCTTTCTTGATCATGATAGCTGCAGGTGGAGTCTTAGTGATGAAACTAAAACTTCTGTCCTCATATACTGTGATTTCTACAGGGACAATTGTATCTCCCATATCAGCTGTCTTTGCATTGAATTGCTTGGTGAATTCTACGATATTAACACCATGCTGACCAAGTGCAGGACCTACCGGTGGTGCTGGTGTAGCTTTGCCGGCGGCAATTTGCAATTTGATATATCCTTCAATTTTCTTTGCCACTTTATTTTCCTCCTTAGCTATTCTTCTTAATGTCGCTAAAACTGATTTCTACAGGCGTCTCACGGCCAAAGAAATTGACGTTGAGTGTAGCAACCTGCTTAGCCTGATTCATATGCTTAATAACACCGACGGTATCTTTCCATGCTCCGCCGATTACTTCTACTTCGTCACCTTCATCAAAGTCAACGACGTAGTTCTCTATCTTAATTCCAAGATGGTTTCTTTCTTCCTCAGGTGTCATCGGTACGGGCTTACCTCCGGGGCCTACAAATCCTGTAACGCCACGGGTATTTCTAACTAAGTACCATGTATCATCATTCATAACCATGTTGACAAATACATAACACGGAAATTTCTTCTTCTCAACAGTTTTAGTCTTGCCATCTTTTACGACAACTTCCGTCTGCACCGGAATCGCAACCTCAAGTATTATATTCTCAAGATGACGATTCTTAATAGCATTATCTATATTGTCCTTAACCTTGTTCTCATAGCCCGAGTAAGTATGAACAACATACCATCTTGCTTCGGTTGTATTTTCTGCCATACTTAAGTCCTCCTGTGTCAAGAATACTTTTACAGATTCATTAAAATATCAACACCGTACTGAACAACCGTATCTATTAAGGCGATTATTAAGCCTAAAACGACTGATACCACTACGGTAGCAACTGTTTGCTTTGCTACAGACGAACCATTTGGCCATACAATCTTACCGAATTCAAGCTTTAACGCTTCAAAACGGCTCTGTTTATTTTTCTTTTCATCTGCCATTATAACCACCCCTTACTTTGTCTCTTTGTGAAGAGTATGTTTCTTACAAAAACGACAATATTTCTTTGTCTCCATTCTATCCGGATGGGCTTTTTTGTCTTTAGTCAAATCATAATTCCTGCGCTTACATTCTGTGCATGCTAATGTGATCTTCGTACGCACTGCTTCCACCTCCATTTTCTTGTTTTTCTATGCTTTCTCAACACATTTCCATCAATTAATCAATGAAAAATGTCTACAAAAAAACAGCATAAAAAAAAGACCTAACCTTAGTCGCTTAACTAATATATCATTAAAACAAGTTCCCGTCAACAATAAAATCAAAATAATAAGGAAAAAAACATCTCTTCCAAGGCTCTCGCCCGGAAGAGATGCTCACTCTCATGTGTTCGAATATTTAACAGATCTGATTATCTAAGATTCATCGGCGTCAGACACACCCCCTTGTGCCTCTTCTTCCTTTAACATATCTTCATACTTATCTAAGATAAGCTTCTGGATATGCTCTCTCGTCTCAAGCTTGATTGGATGAGCGATATCCTTGTACTCATTGTCCTTGCCTCCACGCCTTGAAGGCATTCCAATGAAAAGACCTTTGCTTCCGGAAATGACTTTAATGTCATGAACGACGAATTCATCATCAATTGTTATTGACGCGGTTGCCATAACATTCTTTGACGAATCCTTAGATAGACGCATCCTAATATCTGTGATATTCATATACACCCTCCTTCTCCTAAAAGGATACTGTCAAATTCCGTATCGGCTTTTACTCTCCACGACAATGCGTATACCGTTATCCCCAATATATTCGGTATCACTCATTAGTGTCTCGTGAGTTTCAACGATACAATTTTCTACCTTAACGTTATCCCCAATATACACGTTAGGAAGAATAATGGAATTCTTTATAACACTGTTGTTACCTATAAATACATTCTTAAACAGAACAGAATGTTCAACTTTACTGTTGATAATACATCCACTGGCAACAAGACTATCTTTGACGTCGGCCGGCGCATTGAATTTTGCAGGCGGTAAGTCAAACGATTTGGAGTAAATCTTCGCTCCCTTTCTGAAGAAGTATTCTCTTATCTCAGGGTTTAGAAAATCCATGTTAGTATTATAGTACGACTCCACACTGGCGATATTGCTCCAATATCCCTCGTGCATATACCCATATATCTTCTTCATCCCTTGATACCTAATTAAAATATCAGTGACGAAATTATATCTGCCTTCTTGATTGCATTGTTCTAATAATTCAATCAGGCTTCGTCTCCTGATAACATATATTCCGGTTGAAACGACATTGGACTTAGCAACCATTGGCTTCTCCTCGAAGCTGGAAACCATGCCCTCTGAATCCATTTTTACAACACCAAATCTGCTGATGTCATCTGATTCAGGTACTTTAGCACATACAACCGTAATATCCGACTGCTTGCGAATATGATAATCAAGCACTTCGTTAAAATCAATCTTATATATACCATCGCCACTTGCAATAATTACATATGGCTCATGACATTTCTTAAGGAAATCGATGTTCTGCCACATCGCATCTGCGGTTCCTCTGTACCACCAGCTGTTATCTGTTGTAACAGTAGGTGTGAATACGAACAAACCACCCTGCTTTCTACCAAAGTTCCACCATTTAGAAGATGCTAAATGTTCATTCAAAGATCTGGCATTATACTGGCTGAGTACTGCAACAGTCTGAACATGAGAATTAGTCATGTTAGATAATGCAAAATCTATTCCTCTATAACTACCGCCCACCGGCATAGCGGAGATTGCTCTCTTATCGGAAAGGTTACCCATTCTGGAACTGTTACCGCCGGCTAAAATAATTCCTAATGCTTTCATGATTCTTCACCCTCCTTAATAATATATCCGCCACTTTCTAACTTGCCTTGAGGGAAGTCCTCTTTTGTAGTCACACCGCGAATTGCAGTGTTCTTTCCTATTGTAACGTTATCAGGAATAACTGAATTCTCGCCTATAACCGCTAAGTCAAATGCATATACTTTAGCATTGAGCTTACTCTCAGCCGCTTCACCGACGCCAACCTTAGTCTTCTCACCGATTACGCAATCTTCAGCGATGATGGCCTTCTCAATATGAGCGCCCTTCTTGATAACAACATTCTTCATTATAATAGAATCAACTATGCTGGCGCCTTCTTCTACGATAACTCCGGCACCGAGTACAGAATTCTCCACCTTACCATATATCTCATTACCTGCTCCCGTAATAGATTTCTTAACAGATGCATCACTTGAAATATACTGAGGCTCGATTCTGTTCTGCTTTGTATAAATCTTCCAGAATTCTTCATACAAGTTAAACTCAGGAATAAGATCGATAAGCTCCATATTAGCTTCCCAATATGAACCGAGAGTTCCTACATCC
>JAIKVT010000047.1 GCA_024685495.1 Lachnospiraceae bacterium | reverse complement strand
TAAGCTTCAGATGCTTATGAAATTAAAGGATCAGGCTGAAATCGTAATGGTTGTATCGGCAGACGACATTGAGAAGAACAAGATTCGTGAAGACTTAGGAATTACTTATGATAACGACGTTATTCGACTAATTAAGGAATTCCAGAATCGCGACCTGTATGTAAGCAGTGTCGTTCTAACAAAATACACTAATCAAAGAGCCGCTAATATGTTTGCATCAAGGCTTGAGAAAATGGATATTAACATATATCATCACTATCTCATTCCGGGATATCCTAACGATGTAGCGACTATTGTAAGCGACGACGGATTTGGTAAAAACGACTTTATTATCACATCCCGCCCACTCGTAGTTGTAACTGCTCCGGGCCCGGGAAGCGGTAAAATGAGCACATGCTTATCTCAGCTGTATCATCATAACAAAAGAGGTTTGCATGCGGGTTACGCCAAATTCGAAACATTTCCAATATGGAATATACCACTCGAGCATCCCGTTAACTTAGCGTACGAAGCAGCGACTGCGGATCTTAACGATATCAACATGATAGACCCTTATCACTTAAGTAAGTACGGTAAATCAACCGTTAATTACAATAGAGATATCGAGATTTATCCTGTGTTAAATGCGATATTTACGGAGATTTACGGAAAAAGCCCTTATGCCTCACCCACGGATATGGGCGTTAACATGGCAGGCAACTGTATTATCGATGATGATGTCTGCAAAGAAGCATCAAAGCAGGAAATTATAAGAAGATACTATGAGGCTTTGACGGGAGTTGCCGAAGGAAAGCGAGAAAAGTCGGAAGTTAATAAAATTGAACTTCTGATGAGCCAGTTGAATCTTAAAACAACTGATAGGAAAGTCGTTAATCCCGCACTTAAGCGCGAAGCTTCAACTAAGAGACCTGCTACTGCAATTGAACTTACCGACGGCACAATTGTAACGGGAAAAACAGGCGATCTGCTCGGTCCAAGTGCTGCTGCACTTATGAATGTACTGAAGGAATTAGCCGGTATAGATCACGAGATTAAGGTCTTATCACCCGAATCCATCGCTCCTATCCAAGAGCTTAAGATTAAGTATTTAGGCAGTAAAAATCCCCGCCTTCATACAGACGAGGTGTTAATCGCTCTGTCAGCTACAGCCGCAGATAATGAAGATGCGGCAAAAGCTTTATCACAGCTACCTAAATTAAAGGGTGCACAGGTTCATTCCACAGTGCTCTTATCATCAGTTGACAAGCAGATATTTAAAAGGCTCGAATGCAATGTAACATACGAGCCCAAAAATGAAATCTAATTATAATTTATCAAACAAGCCTGCGGAATCAGCGATATCATAGTTGGCTCCGTCAAAGGTTAGTAACGTAGGTGACTGGAATGTGACAGTTACATCACTTCCCGTATTCCTATGAAATGTTAATGTATATTCGGCCGGTGTTACCGCAGTAGCGGAAGCATCGGCTATTTTCATGGCCTTCATCGAATCCCATATAGCCTGTATCTGTGCTGCGTCAGTTATCTCATTAACACTGTCACCCTTAGCAACACGAAGTGTAACAACAGGATTAGACGCATAATTGGCATCTAATGCATACAAGCTGTCATTATTGCAAAAAACGAGGAAAGAATTATTAGGCTTAACTCCTACCGTCTTTTCCTCTGTAGTATTTTGCTGTTGTTGTTCTCCGGGTTCGCCGAATTTGACAATCATAACGATTGAAAAAATAAGCGCACCAACCATCAATACACCAAGTACTGCTAATGTAATCCAAAAACCTTTTTTCTCTACTAAATTACCCATAAGCTAGCGACGGGAATCGAACCCGTGACCTCCTCACTACCAATGAGGTGCGCTACCGACTGTGCCACGCCAGCAAATCATCTGGTATCTCTGTAGCAGAAATACCAAATGAAAGTATATCAAAATTTATAGATGTTATCAAGTAACAAAGTAATTATATGCTACATTATCCTTATTATGCCACTTTGACTTCAATATGCCACCTGCACTTTATGCGCCTTCTTTTGAAAGGGCAAATTTTCTTATGTAATGCGAAATCGTTGATGCCACAACGAATCCGATAGAAATTCCAAGAAGCGCAAGCAAGCAATCTATTCCGTTTTCTACGAAAGTATTAGTCTCACCTAGGATAAGTCCACCTATCGTGTAGTATATTAAGTCTGCAGGAATCAGCGGAATTATGAACGGATATAAAAATACCGTAGCCGGAGTGTTCTTCTTAGTTGACACAATCTCAGCGAATATGGCTGCTGCCATAGCTGCAAGCCCGGCGTATAGGATTCTATATGGAATAAACATTTGACATATTATATAAACTGTCCTAACTAAGGCACCACCGGCTCCTGCTATAAGTAAGAACTTGCCTCTAACCTGGAATATTATTGCAAAGCCCAAAGACGCAAGGAACGATAATCCGATTAATTCTA
>JAIKVT010000034.1 GCA_024685495.1 Lachnospiraceae bacterium | reverse complement strand
GGATGTATCGCCATAACTTTATATAAAGAGTTAATTCGTCTTAATGTAAAATGTGATATCACGGCGACAGACATATCCGATAAAGCGCTCGATATTGCATCGCTTAATGCAAAAGAATTGATAGGCGAAAGCGACAGTTTTCATTTAATTCAGTCAGATTTATTTAATGCTTTGGATAATAATAAGCGATACGATATGATTGTTAGTAATCCCCCATATATACCGACAAAGGATATTAATGAGTTAGAGGATGAAGTAAGAAAGCATGATCCTTTAATTGCCTTAGACGGTGGAGAGGCGGGACTTGACATTTACCATAGACTTATAGACGAGAGCAGACAGTATATTAAAGTTAACGGATGGCTCTATATGGAAATAGGTTATAACCAGGGTGAGGATATAACGGATATTATGAAAAAGAATGGATATAAAGATATAAGAATATATAAAGATTTGGCCGGACTAAATCGGGTGATATGCGGCTCCTTTTCATAGCGAAGTAATTATAGGATAATTTATGCTGCCGTAGTAACAGACAGACTTTTTAGAAGAAAATACGAACTCGTTAAACGGAGGGAAATATGTTCGATAAATTAGAAGATTTAATTATAAGATATGAAGAAGTGATGAGCTTATTATCAGAGCCTGATGTGGCCAGTGATAATAACAGATTTAAAGCATTAATGAAGGAGCAAAGTGAACTTGCACCTATTGTTAAGGCTTATCAGGAATATAAGAAGCATAAAGAGAATATAGAAGATTCGTTAGCTCTTCTCGAAGAAGAATCTGATGAAGAGATGAAAGAGCTTGCGAAAGAAGAATTAAATGAATCCAAAAAAGAAGTAGAAAGACTCGAAGAAGAATTGAAGGTTTTACTTCTTCCGAAAGATCCTAATGATGATAAGAACGTTGTAGTAGAGATACGTTCGGCAGCAGGCGGTGATGAGTCGGCTTTATTTGCGGCAGAGTTATATCGTATGTATGAACATTACGCCGAGAGTAAAGGCTGGAAGGTAGAGCTTGCGGAACTTGAAGAAATCGGAATAGGAGGAATCAAGTTCGTATCATTTATAGTTAACGGTAACGGTGCATATTCAGTATTAAAGTATGAATCGGGAGTACATAGAGTGCAAAGAGTTCCGAAAACTGAGTCGGGTGGCAGAATTCATACATCTACGGCAACAGTATCGGTTATGCCTGAAGCGGAAGATATTGATATTGAGATTGACGAAAAGGATATAAGAATTGATGTAATGCGTGCATCCGGTAACGGCGGACAGTGTGTCAATACAACCGATTCGGCTGTAAGACTTACATATTATCCTGAGAATATTGTTATTTATTCTCAGACTGAGAAATCTCAATTACAAAATAAGAATAAAGCATATGCTTTACTTAAGACAAAGTTATATGATTTGCAGTTACAAAGAAAGATTGCCGAAGAATCAGCTGAAAAATTAAGCCAGATTGGTACGGGAGACCGTTCAGAGAAAATCAGAACCTATAATTTCCCTGACGGAAGAGTGACGGATCACAGAATAAATCTTACTTTATATAAATTAGACAAGATTTTGAACGGTGATTTGCAGGAGATTATAGACGCGCTTATTGCTGCCGATCAGGCTGCAAAGCTTCTTAAAATGAACGAAGATAAGTAAAGTATTCTATTTTTTATACTACATTTTCATAATATATGTTATAATACGATGTAGTTTGATTAAGTATTTAATGGAGGCGTAGATTATGGCTGAAGATAGTATGGTATTTATGGTTAATGAAGGTGTTAGTGTAGCCGGAGAGGTTATGTCTATTATTGCCGGTCTTTCTGCGACAGAGATAGATGGTGTTGATTCTCTCGCGGGTAATCTTACTAATGATATGATTACTAAGTCAAGCCCAAGCAAGCTTGCTAAGGGTGTTAAGATTACAGGTGACGATAATAATATCAAGATTAAGATGGCGCTTAATTTAAGCTATGGTTATGAGATTCCTAAGTTATGTGAGCAGGTTCAGGAAAAGGTTAAATCTACAATCGAAAGCATGACAGGAATGAGTGTATCAACTATTGATATTAAAATCTCCAGTGTAATTAATGAGAAAGATTGATTTATATTTATTGAAGTTTTGATAACACATTTACAATATAATAATTACAAAAGGGTGTTGTATAACGCCCTATTTTAATACATATTAAGATGGCAAGGTAAGGTGATATGTCGACTAAGTTGAGTAAGAGACAATTCAGAATAGAAGTATTCAAAGGTGTATTTTTAAAAGAATTCTATAGTGGAGAAGACATAAACAATCAATTGGATGAAATGTATAATCAGGACATTCAATTTGAAGAGATTGAGATTAGCGATAAAGACGCTACACTTATTGTTAATAAATGCAAAGATATATTCGACAACATAGACAAGATAGATGAATTGATTTCTACTAATCTCGATAAGTGGACGATTAATCGCATAGGTAAGGTTGAGTTGGCTCTTCTTCGTGTTGCCGTATATGAGTATAAATATGACGGACTTGATGCGGCAATTGTAATTAATGAAGCAGTGGACATTGCTAAAATGTACGGAGGCGACAAGTCCGGCTCATTCATTAACGGTGTATTGGCTAAGATAGTTAAAGCTTAACTGTTCAGATATGGGGTAAATGGTACATGGCGAAAGATGTATTAAGTGTATCAGAGGTTAATAATTATATAAACGGAATGTTCGAAACTGATTTCATGCTTAAGAATATTCGGATTCAGGGTGAAATATCGAATATTACTTATCATACCAGTGGACATATATATTTTACTCTTAAGGACGAGGACTCGTGCATATCAGGCGTTATGTTTCGAGGAAATCGGGTTAAGGGCTTAACATTTCCGGTTAATACGGGTGACAGTGTAATTGTTACAGGGCGTGTTGCGGTATATACGGCGCAGGGCAGATATCAGATATATGCCCAGAGCTTTGAGAAGGCCGGAATTGGAGAGTTATATCTAAAATTCGAAAAACTTAAAGCCGAATTCCAAGAGATGGGGATGTTCGATGAATCTTATAAGAGAGAAATCCCTGCATTTGCCACTAAGATAGGTGTTGTGACGGCAAGAACGGGTGCGGCGATTCACGATATTATTACAACTGCTACAAGGCGAAATCCCCATGTTCAATTAACTTTATATCCTTCACTTGTTCAAGGCGACGGTGCAGCCGCGTCAATTGCAGAAGGAATCAGGACATTAGATGCAATGGATTTTGATGTAATAATTGTAGGACGAGGCGGCGGGTCCATGGAGGATTTATGGGCGTTCAATGAAGAAGAGGTCGCCAAAGCAATTTTTGCATGTGATACGCCTGTTATAAGTGCAGTTGGTCATGAAGTAGATTATACAATTGCTGATTTTGTAGCAGATAAGAGAGCCGCAACGCCGACAGCGGCAGCAGAGTTAGCCGTATTTGAATACGATGCTTTCATGGAGAACATTGATAATTTAAGCCGAACACTGCAATATGCAATTGAGAAAAAACTTGGTGCCGAGAAGAACAGAGTTGAACTTCTTAAGAATATATTAGGTGCACACAGCCCGCATAATCTGGTGATTCAATATAAGATGCGTCTTGCGGATATCAGTAAGAGGCTTGATGAGAATATGTCAGCTTCGATGGTCAAGACCAGATATATGATAGAGAATTATGCGAGCAAATTAGAGGGTTTGTCTCCCGCTAAGAGATTGGCAGAAGGTTACTCTTATGTGGTAGATGATGGCGGCAAAAATATTACTAAGGCGTCACAACTTAAAGTCAACGACGAGCTTAAGATATACCTTAGTGAAGGAACGATTAAAGCAAGGGTTGAAGATGTTAACAGCCCATAAGGTGTATGGATTTATGGGAAATGTTACTGCAAGAAGGCAATGTTACTTGCAAGAAGGCAATGTTACTGTATAAGGGAATTGTTATCAGAAATAAGAGGTGTTTATGGCTAAGACATTAGAAGAAGATTTCAAAGAAATTGAAGATATAATTAATCAGATGGAAGAAGAGGGTGTGTCTTTAGAGCAGTCTTTTAAATTATATGAAAAAGGTATGAAGAAATTAAAAACTGCTAATGATAAGATTGTCACCGTCGAGAAAAAAGTTGTTGAACTTACAGGTGAAGGCGAGAAAGAAATTACTGAATAGATAATTGGATCATATTATGGTATTAGATAAGATAAATCAACCGAATGATATTAAAAAATTAGAACCTGAAGAAGTTATACAGTTAAGCGATGAGATTAGAGAGTTTCTTATTGATAAGCTCTCTAAGACAGGTGGTCATATTGCGTCTAATTTAGGCGTGGTAGAGCTTACCATTGCGCTTCATCTTATATGCGATTTGCCCAAAGATAAAATCATATGGGATGTTGGACATCAAAGCTATACGCATAAGATTTTGACAGGACGAAAGGACGGCTTTGATAATCTTCGACAATTCGGAGGAATGAGCGGTTTTCCTAAGAGAGCTGAGAGTGATTGTGATGTATTTGATACAGGTCATTCTACGACTTCTATTTCCGCAGGGCTTGGAATGGTTTGGGCCCGGGAAATGCGTGGAGAAGACTATAAGGTCATATCTGTAATCGGAGACGGTTCCATGACGGGAGGTATGTCTTTTGAAGCGCTTAATAATGCATCAGAGCTTAAGAAGAATTTCGTGATAGTTCTTAATGATAACGAGATGTCTATATCTAAGAATGTTGGCGGTGTGAGTGAACATTTAAGTAAGATGAGGACAAGCGATAATTATATGGGGCTCAAAGAAGATGTTATGCATTCTCTAGAGAAGATTCCCGTATATGGCGATAAAATAATAACTCAGATTCAAAAGACAAAGAGCGGTATTAAGTCACTTGTTATTCCGGGAATGATGTATGAAGAAATGGGTATTATGTATATCGGTCCCATAGACGGACATGATATCAATGCCATGGTTAAGGTGTTCCAGGAAGCATCAAGGTATCAGGGGCCTGTCATTGTACATGTTCGAACCAAGAAAGGTAAGGGCTTTGTGCCGGCAGAACGCCATCCTTCGAGATTTCATGGTGCAGGACCTTTTGATGTAGAGAAGGGACTTCCGCTTAAATCAGGTAAAGCATCTTACACGAATATATTTTCAACAGTAATGCGTAAAATGGGTGACAGAGACAGGGATATTGTCGCTATTACGGCTGCTATGTCGGACGGAGTAGGACTTAAAAGGTTTTCTAATATGTTCCCTGACAGATTTTTTGATGTAGGTATTGCTGAACAGCATGCGGTTACATTTGCAGCAGGGCTTGCAACTCAGGGATTTAAGCCAATCTTTGCAGTATACTCTTCATTTTTGCAAAGGGCTTACGATCAGATTATGCATGATGTGTGTATGCAGAATTTGCATGTTGTATTTGCAATTGACAGGGCAGGTCTTGTCGGAGCAGACGGAATGACACATCATGGAGCATTTGATATTTCATATTTGAGTCAGATGCCTAATATGGTAGTTATGGCGCCGAAGAATAAATGGGAATTGTCAGATATGGTTAAATTCGCGTTCAATTACGACGGTCCTATAGCCATAAGATATCCGAGAGGAGAAGCATTTTCCAAATATAAAGAGTTTAGAGCGCCGATAGAATTGGGAAAATCCGAAGAAATATTTGAAGGTGATGATGTACTTCTATACGCCCTTGGTAGTATGTATAAAAATGCTATCGAAGTAGCAAAGCTTATGAGAAAAGACGGTAAGCAGCCTACTGTATGTAACGCGAGATTCGCTAAGCCTCTTGATGAGGAATATATTGTAAATGCGTCTAAGAAGCATAAGTGTATAGTCACCTTAGAGGATAATGTATATACGGGCGGTATAGGCGAAAGAATTAATAATATATTATATAGACATGGATATGAGGGAGAGATTATTAATATATCTTTGCCGGATGAGTTTGTAGAACACGGAAGCGTTGAGAAGTTACAAGAATCACTCGGAATGGACCCTAAGTCTATATATGACAAGATAAAGAAATCCATAGGAGCATAAGAATTGAAAGAACGCTTAGACATTCTGGTAGTTGATAAAGGTTTGGCACCTTCAAGAGAGAAGGCAAAGGCATTGATAATGGCCGGACAGATTTTTGTCAATAATGAAAGAGAAGATAAGCCCGGCAATAAATTTGACGATAAGTCTGTAATTGAACTTCATGGAAAGACATTGCGATATGTCAGTCGCGGAGGGCTGAAATTAGAGAAGGCCATAGATAGCTTTAATATTAATCTTGACGGTAAGATATGCATGGATATAGGTGCATCAACCGGAGGCTTTACCGATTGTATGCTACAGAATAATGCATCTAAAGTATATTCAGTTGATGTGGGATACGGTCAGTTTGATTGGGGCCTTCGCAATGACGAAAGAGTTGTATGCATGGAGAAGACTAATATCAGATACGTTACACCTGATGATATTGATGACGTACTTGATTTTGCAAGTTGCGATGTGTCATTTATTTCTCTTTCTAAAGTAATGCCGGCAGCTTATAACCTTCTAAAATCCGACGGTGAAATGGTTGCACTTATTAAACCTCAATTTGAAGCCGGACGTGAAAAGGTTGGTAAAAAAGGCGTAGTCAGAGATAAGAAGGTGCATATCGAAGTTATTGAAAGTGTGTGCGGCGCTGCAAATGATTTAGGCTTTAATATTAAAGCACTTGATTTTTCTCCCGTAAAAGGGCCTGAAGGAAATATAGAGTATCTGATATATCTTAGTAAGACTGAGAATATTGATATTTGTGAAAATGTTGATGCTAACGAAAATCTTGATATAGATGCGGTAGTTAATATGGCACATGATACACTTGATTAATAATGGCAGGTATATATGGATAAATTTTTTATTGTTTTAAGAGATAATCACAGAGATAAATTGCAATTGGCACAGCAGATAATTAAGTCAATTGAGAGTAAGGGCGGTAAATGTGATTACGCAGTGTTAGGCTCGTCATATGATATTGCAGATGACACACAGTGTATTTTGGCAATTGGCGGTGACGGAACAATGATAAGAGCCGCACAGCAGAGTCTGGAGCTTGATATTCCGATACTTGGAATTAATTTTGGTCATATGGGATATCTGTGTGATTTAGATAAAGATAGTGTCTTTCCGGCACTTGACAGATTGTTCAAAGATGACTATGATATAGAAACAAGAATGATGCTTAACGGATACATTGCTCCTACGGAGGATGAAGCTAAGCACAGTTCTTCACTTAATGATGTAATTATCAAATCCTGTGAGGATCAGCATGTGACAAGGCTGTCTGTCTATGTCAATGATAATTATCTCTTTACATATGATTGTGATGGAATAATAATATCGACACCTACGGGATCCACGGCGTATAATCTGTCGGCTCACGGACCCATTGTCAATCCCGTCACATCTTTAATATTACTTACACCTATTAATCCCCATACACTTAATGCAAGAAGTATAGTATTAGATTGTAATGATGTGGTATCTGTTAAAATGATTCCGAAAAGCATAGATGCTGATGATAAAGTGTTAGTATCATTTGACGGACGTAACAGAAGATATTTAAGAGCTGACGAGAAATTAATAGTATCAATGGCTAAAAACAGAGCCAAAATGGTAAGACTCAGTTCTGAGAATTTCTTAGACAGAATCAGAAACAAGATGCAGGAATAGATTTAAGGTGCAGGTGAATTATGAACGACAGACAAGAGAAAATATTAGATATAATTATCAGTAAGCCCATAGAGACACAGGAAGAACTAACAAGTGAACTTAAAAAAGAAGGCTATGATGTCACGCAATCTACAGTTTCTCGTGATATTAGAAAGATGCAATTAACTAAAGTGTCAGATATGGAAGGACATCTTCGTTATGTTGCATATAGCGAGACGGATGAAGATTTAGATGAGAAATATCTTAGAATACTAAGAGACGGATTTCTTTCAATGGATAATGCTCAAAATATCCTTGTAATTAAGACGGTGTCCGGTATGGCTATGGCAGTTGCGGCTGCATTAGACCATATCAAATTCAATGAGATTGTAGGTTCTATAGCCGGTGATGATACCATAATGTGTGCTGTAAGAAGTGTGGATCAGACTGCCTTGGTTATGAGTCGCTTGCGTGAAATACTTAAAAAAGAAGTCTAGAAAATGGAGTATGTATGTTAGTATATTTGCACGTAAAAAATCTTGCTTTAATTGAAGAAGAAGAGATTGAATTTGAGAAGGGGCTTAATATTTTATCCGGTGAGACCGGTGCAGGTAAATCTATAATTCTTGGCGCACTTCATTTAGCTCTCGGTGAAAAAGTCCCTCAGGAAATGTTGAGAGATGAGACAAAGCCCGGGATCGTTGAAGCCACATTTACCATAACAGATGATGAAGAGAGAAAATTGTTAGAAGAGATGGATATATCTTACGACGATGAAGTTATACTGTCCCGTAAGATTACAGAGTCTCGCTCCGTAGCTAAGATTAACGGAGAAGTTGTGCCTGCCGATAAGCTGAAGCTGGTTGGAAGTCATTTTATAGATATATATGGTCAGAGTGAGCACCAGTCATTAGCTAACAAGAAAAAGCATCTTATGATGCTTGATGAGTACGGCAAGGCTGAGATTGAACCTGTCAAGGAAGATTTGAAGGAAATCTATAGTGAGTATACTCAGCTTAAGAATGAATATGAAAATGCTTGTCAAAGTAATGAAAATCGTGACAGGGATATTGAGATTATAAAGCATACAATTGAAGAAATTCAAACTGCCAATATTCGAATCGGAGAAGATGAAGAATTAGAAGAACAGTATAATCTGTTAAGTAATTCCGAGAAAATTGTAGTGGGTTGTAACGAGGCATACAATAATACTGCAAACAGTGACGGTGTGTCCGATAAAGTGGCACGTGCCATAAGAAGTCTCAAAAGTGTTGAGGATTATGATAGCAGATTAAGCGAATATTCAAGCATGCTTGAAGATGTCGATTCCATAATCAGTGATTTTAATCGTGAGATATCATCATATATTACAGATATGGATTTTGATGATTCGACATTTACTGAGATAGAGTCAAGGCTTAATCTTCTTAATTCATTAAAACAAAAGTATGGCCCCACTTTATCAGATGTTATGGACAGATTAGATTCTGACAACAAGCGATTAGAGCAGTTAGAAGATTATGATAAGTATTTAGAAGATTTAAAGAACAGTTTGAATGAGAGTGAGAATAAGCTTAACGATATATGCGATAAGCTTACTGAGATAAGAAAGAAGTATTCGTATGACTTACTTCCTAAAGTAAGATCGGCACTTGGAGCGCTTAATTTCCTAGATGTGGAGTTTGATATGTATTTTACAAGACTCGATAAGCCTACATCTAATGGAATTGACGAAGCGGAATTTATAATCTCAACTAATCCGGGAGAGCCAATGAAGCCTCTTAAAAATATTGCATCGGGCGGTGAAATGTCAAGAATTATGCTGGCGTTAAAGACTGTTTTAGCTACTGCAGACTTGATTGATACAATGATATTTGATGAGATTGATGCAGGTATCAGTGGAAGAACGGCTCAGGCGCTTTCAGAGAAGCTAAGCGTTGTGGCTAAAGATAAGCAGGTAATTTGTATTACACATTTACCACAGGTTGCAGCTATGGCGGATAAGCATTTCCTTATAGAGAAGCACGTAGAAGGAACTAAGACAATATCTTCAATATCTGACATGACATATGATGACAGGGTAGAAGAGCTTGCAAGAATGCTTTCGGGCAGCAATGTTACTGAAACAGTTATGGCCAATGCACGCGAATTATTGGATTATGCAAAAAATTACAAAAATAATCAATAAAATACTGAAAAATATCTCAATAAGAGATATAATTGTATAAAACCTTCGTTTTGGGAAGGTGTAAATGTGTATGTATATCAGGGATTATATGTTATGAACACTAAGAGGGATGATTTTAACATAGCTGAAGTAACTGAAAGCATTGACTATGAATCGTTAGAAGAGAAAGCTAATCGATTTACTGTTAAATGTCTTATTGTTACGTATTTTATTATGGTATTTGTCTGGATTATGAATTTACTGGAAATATTCATAGTAGATAAAGACCTTATGAATTACGGTTTTCTTCTTATGTCGGTTCTTATGTTGGCTTTAATCGCTATATGCAGATTGGTGGGATATCGTAAGCCGGCTATTAAGTATGTAATTATAGTATTTGCTATCGCTATGACTGCCGTTCTAGGAGTTGTACTTACATATCACATAATTATTGCAAGTGTATTACCGCTTATTTATGCAATCCAATATTCCAGTAAGAAGATGTTATTTATAACTTATGGATTAAATGCTATCGGTATATTTGCGATGGTTATGATTGGGTATTACTACGGACTTTGTGATGCCAATATGGCGCTTCTTACAACAAAGCCTCTAAAAGAGTATGTTGATGCTTGGGGAATGGGTAATTTCGGACCGATTAATGATAATCCTTGGGTAACGCTTCCGCTTTATTATGTATTCCCAAGATGTCTTGTGCTTTTGGCATTAATACCTCTTCTTATACATGTATCGCAAGGTATTGCTAAGAGAGAATTAAGAGAATTATATCTTAAGAGAATGAGTGAAATCGATGATATGACTCAGCTCTACAATAAGAATAAATATCGTACCATGATTAAAGAATATTATCCTACAGTTGAGAAAGTAGGAGTTATATTCTGGGATGTTAACGGACTTAAAGAGACTAATGATAATCTTGGACATATAATGGGTGATAAGCTTATTGCGGCAATTGCCGATTCAATCAGAGGATTTACGGATGATACTCACAGGGCTTATCGTATCGGTGGAGACGAGTTCATATTTATAGCAGAGAATGAGTCTGATCTCAGACTTAATGAGATTGTTAATGAATGGCGCAAAATTATAGAAGAGAGTAATAAAGATTCTGATATTCCGTTATCTGCGGCCGTAGGATATTCTTCAGGTCCCGGTGTCGATATAGGAGCTACAATTAAGAGAGCAGATGATTTTATGTATGCTGATAAAGCGGCACATAAGAATCAGATTGCAGGAAGAGCACCAAGATAATATTGATTACAGTAATATAATAAACCCGACATATGACAGGGCATATGTCGGGTTTTTTATGTTGATTTTTTGTTGTTAAGAATGAATTATTAAGATTGTATTAAATTATCAAATTATTCGGGTAAGCCTACGTTAATTTATAATTATTTAGTAGGTTATGGCATCGTCTTTTCTGGAATAATAATATACATGGTCTGATAATACATCTTCCGGCTCTAACTGAGTTGCATTAACTTCCTTGACGAGAGAAGTAAGATAATCTTTATCATATTCCTCGCTTTCAGGAATAAGCAAGACCTCATGAATACTGCTTGGAATAATATATAAGTCTTTTTCCATTTTCGTTGCGAACTCTGCTAATAAATGTTTGTATAAGATACAGCATGCTCCATATAATTTGATTTTATTGGTTAATACATACATAGGGCTTTCTATATCTGATGGAATCTCGAAAGGAACGTCTAATGTATCGGTATTTCCAAACTCATCGCTTTCCCGACGTTTTTCTAAAAGTTCTCTCACAATGTCAGATAAAGTTCTTATATCTGATTGCAGTAATTTGGGAGTGTTTGAAGACGCAACATCGAACAGGTCATTTACATTTACATTCCATAAATCCATGTGAGAATTCTTAATAAGGATAGAACTGGATTCTATGTCGTCACTTTGTAAAAGACAATAGAAGACGATTGCGAGATCAAGATATACAATATGAGGTACATCTTTTAGAAGCTCGACATTTTTCTCATAGTTAATCAGTTTATAGGAAATGTTCTTTTTACATTTCTCATAATCTGTAAATACTGTAATGTCGAAATCCTCTTCAATTGAGAACTTTTTATATTGGGTAATAATCTGATCGGCCAAATCCTCAATAGAAAAGCCTTTTTTGTACTCGTCGTAGTAATAATCCAGATATATTGTCGGGGAAATATTAGAACGACCGTTGTTGATGATAAGCCCATGCAATATAATCCCATTGTTCTTACCGATAGGCTTAATGTTAGCACTGTGTCCTTTGGGAAGTTTATCAGAGATTAAATCCATTACTTCCTTTTCAAAATTGTGATATGTCATAAATACCTCCATATTTATGACACGATAGAGGTGGAAAATAAGATACTTTCGTATCTAAGCTCCAAAGCGGACTTGAACCGCTGACCCCTTCATTACGAGTGAAGTGCTCTACCGACTGAGCTATTGGAGCATCTTGCCTATAGAATTATAGGCAATCTTCATATGTTTTTCAATAGATTTTTATAAAAGTTAATAAATTTTTAATAATTTAACATTTTAGTAACATTTATAACTTGTATAACAAAGTTATTCTTGTTATAATATATCGGTACGCTTAGTAAATGTCCTATTTTATAAGGAGTTATATATGGCTAATAAGAAATATGGTAAAAAAAGTGTAATGGAGCATAAAGAGGCGACTAAGAAGGAAATCGCTGTTGCAAAAGTTGAAGAGAGAATGCAACAGAGAAGTTATTTCCCATATATCAATGTTTTGCTTCAGGTTTTTTATATAATTGCAATGTTTGCGATAATAATAGTTAATTATCTTTATATGGAGATTCCTATTGTGCCGCTTTGCTGTGTAGTTGTTTTAGAAGCTATACTCGGAACTTTATTATGTAGAATAGCAGCTATTAAATACTGGTGGATCCAACTCATTATTATAGGTATTCAGATTTTATTGGGTTATGCATTTGACAGACTTGGATTTATGATATTTATGTCACTTGTATATGCATTTACTCTTATTGTAATGTGGGTTAGAAGAAGGACACTTAAATAATAGATGAACAGGAATTATCAACTTGAATTAGATAATATAATTAAGAATTTAGATGCCAGCTGTGTGCCAACTTTGTTGATACACAGCTGTTGTGCACCTTGCAGTAGTTATGTATTGGAATATTTGTCTGATTATTTCAAGATTACTGTATATTATTATAATCCCAATATATATCCGGCGGATGAGTTTTTATTCAGAATGCAGGAACAGAAGCGCTTTATTGAAGAGTTTACCGCCAATAATCCCGATAAGAATCCAATTGATTTAATAGAAAGCGATCACTTAAGTGAACGCTTTTATGAAGCTGTGCGAGGTCTTGAAAATGAGCCTGAAGGCGGCAAGAGATGTGAGAAGTGCTTTAGACTTCGTTTAGGTGAGTCGGCAAAGCTTGCAGCGGAAAAAGGATTTGACTATTTTACAACCACACTTTCTATAAGTCCCCACAAGAATGCACAGTTGTTAAACGAGTTAGGAGAAGAGATAGGAAGTAAAGCAGGTGTTAAATATTTATATTCTGACTTTAAGAAAAGGGGTGGATTTGTAAGGTCTGCCGAGATAAGTAAAGAGTATAATATGTATCGACAGGATTATTGCGGATGCGTATATTCTTATAACGAACGTAAAAACAGTTAAAAAGATAAAGAAAGAGGAAAGTTATGGCTCAATTATGGGGTGGAAGATTTCAAAAGAAGACAGATGATTTAGTGTATGAATTCAATGCATCAATCGGATTCGATAAGACATTTTTTCATGAAGATATTATGGGCTCTCGAGTTCATGTTAAGATGCTGTCACAGCAAGGTATTATTTCATCTGAAGATATGGAGAAAATTCTCGCAGGTCTTGATTCAATAGAAAAAGATGTTGATGAAGGCAGATTAGAGATTACTTCAGAGTATGAAGATATACATTCTTTTGTAGAGGCGAATCTTATTGATAGAATTGGTGAACCGGGTAAGAAGCTTCACACAGGAAGAAGCCGTAACGATCAGGTTGCCCTTGATATGCGTCTTTATACAAGAAGCCAGGTGGATTACACTAAAGAGCAGTTAAAATCACTTCTTGAAGTGATTCTTCGTATTATGAAAGATAATCTAGATACGATTATGCCCGGCTTTACACATTTACAAAAAGCCCAGCCAATAACACTTTCTCATCATATGGGCGCATATTTTGAAATGTTTAGAAGAGACGTAGATCGTATGACAGACATAAGAGAAAGAATGAACTATTGTCCGCTAGGTTCAGGCGCTTTAGCGGGAACAACGTATCCTTTAGACAGATATTATACCGCTAAAGAGTTGGGATTTGACGGACCTTGTAATAATTCAATGGACGGTGTAAGTGACAGGGATTATTTAATAGAGTACTTATCTGCGCTGTCTACCGTTATGATGCATCTTTCCAGATTTTCTGAAGAAGTTATTATTTGGAACAGTAATGAATATAATTTTGTGGAGATTGATGATTCATTTTCTACGGGAAGTTCAATTATGCCACAGAAGAAAAATCCTGATATAGCAGAACTTGTTCGTGGCAAAACAGGTCGTGTATACGGTGCGTTAATGTCACTTCTTACTACAATGAAAGGTATTCCGCTTGCGTATAATAAAGACATGCAGGAAGATAAAGAGTTGGCATTTGACGCAATGCGCACAACTAACGGCTGCATTCAGTTATTTACAGGAATGCTTAAGACAATGACATTTAATGAAGAAGTTATGTATAAAAGCGCTAATAAAGGCTTTACTAATGCAACAGATGCCGCTGATTATCTTGTTGGAAAAGGAATTGCGTTTAGAGATGCACATAGCATTATCGGTGAAATCGTGCTTTACTGTATTGATAAAGGAATTGCCATTGATGACATGTCTATAGAAGAACTTAAGAATATTTGCCCTGCATTTGAAGATGATATATATGACGCAATATCAATGGAGACCTGTGTTAATAAGAGGTTGACTAAAGGAGCATGTTCTAAGGAATCTATGATAGAGGCAATTACAAAATGTAAAGAATATTTAGAGAGCTTAGATTAACGGATTTTAGGTGAAGTGATATGAGTAAAGACGCATTTGGAATCAATATGAAAGACTATTGCCGTGAACATGAGAATGTTATTAGAACCGCAATAGAAAATGATGATGTTTCAGATGATTTAATAAAACTTCACAAAGAAAAGATAGCAATTGTGCAGCATGAAAGGCTTGTACATCTTATAGTTACGTTCATGGTTGTTATTTTGCTACTTTTCTTAATGGGACTGTCTCTTCTACATACGGAACTTGGGATATTACCGATAATATTGACGTTGATTGTACTGATTTTAGTTGGATTTTATCTGTATCATTACTTTTTTTTGGAAAATACATTGCAAAGATGGTATAAGATGCTAGACTTAGCGAGGAAAAAGGATTAAAATATTTCGGTATTGCTAATTTGCCTGTATTTGATTATCCTATCTGGGTTATTTGAATTATACGGGCTAATATATAAGAAAAAAGATTATAAAGGAGAAATGTTATGAGTGAGAAATTAAAAGTAGGTATCCTTGGTGGAACGGGAATGGTAGGACAGAGATTTATATCTCTTCTTGATAATCATCCATGGTTTGAGGTAACAACTATAGCTGCCTCTCCAAGATCTGCAGGAAAGACATATGAAGAAGCAGTCGGTGGCAGATGGAAGATGGATACTCCCATGCCGGATGCCGTTAAGTCTATAGTAGTTAAGAATGTCAATGAGGTTGAAAATGTTGCATCAGACGTTGATTTCGTATTTTCAGCTGTAGATATGACTAAAGACGAGATAAAGGCTATTGAAGAAGAGTATGCTAAGACGGAGACACCTGTTGTATCTAACAACTCAGCACACAGATGGACACCTGATGTTCCTATGGTAGTGCCTGAAGTTAATCCTGAGCATATGCAGGTTATTGAATATCAAAAGAAGCGTCTTGGTACTACACGAGGATTCGTTGCTGTTAAGCCTAATTGTTCTATTCAGGCATATGCTCCTGCACTTACAGCGTGGAAAGAATTTGAGCCATATGAAGTTGTGGCTTCTACATATCAGGCAATTTCAGGTGCAGGTAAGACATTTAAAGATTGGCCTGAGATGGAGCATAATATTATCCCATATATCGGAGGAGAAGAAGAAAAGTCAGAAAAAGAGCCTCTTAGAATATGGGGACATATCGATGAGAATAAAGGTGAGATAGTGCCGGCTACTTCACCTGTTATAACATGCCAATGTATTCGTGTACCTGTTCTTAACGGACATACGGCAAGTGTATATGTTAAGTTTAAGAAAAAGGCTACAAAAGAACAGCTTGTAGAGGCTTTAAAGAATTTCAGCGGAAGACCGCAGGAACTTAATCTTCCAAGTGCTCCAAAGCAGTTTATCCAGTATCGTGAAGAAGATGATCGTCCACAAGTTGCACTTGATGTGGATTATGAGAACGGAATGGGTGTATCAGTCGGAAGACTTAGAGAAGATACAATATATGATTGGAAGTTTATCGGTCTTGCTCATAATACCGTAAGAGGAGCTGCAGGTGGTGCTGTTCTTTGTGCGGAATTGCTTAAGGCTGAAGGCTATATTACAAAAAAATAATACGACAATCCATAATTTGTATATGTTTGTGTTTCACATACAACATATAGTTTAATGTACATTTAACAAAACATATATTCCTTGTTGTACTTTGATTTAATTTTCTATATAATAGTAGTATCTGCATATATGAATGAATTTTACAATAAGAATAATCTGTAGAGCATGAAAGGAAATGTTATGGTCAGTCGTACAACAGAGATAAAGAAGTTAGAGAATCTGTATTCTAATAATAATAAACAAGTTGTTCTTGTATATGGTGGCAGAGGATGTCTTAAAGAAGAACTTTTAAGCAGTTTCTGTAATAATAAGAATGCTTTTTATTATAGGAGTAGAAATGTGTCTCCTGAAAGTCAGTTACAGACACTTTCTAGAGATATTAAGGAAAGATTTAATACAGATAATATATTAGATTCATACGAGGATTGTTTTGACAATTTATTTGCCAAGCTTGCTTCCGGCGGAATTGTCATAATCGATGATTTTGAATATATTGTTAAAAAAGATGATACATTAATTAAAACGATTGACAAGTATAAAAAAGATATGTTTATTGTCCTTGCGTCTTCTTCTTTGTCATGGATTAATAATGATCTTGATGATGTATTAGGCAATAAGAATCTTATAGATACGGTAATAAAGTTAGAGGAAGTAGGATTTTTGGATGTTGTAAGAGCATTTCCAAGATATTCTGTGGAAGAGAGCGTATCTGTATATGGTATACTTGGCGGAGTTCCATTGTATCTCAACAGATGGAGTCAGGCGATGCCGTTTAAAGCTAATGTCTGTGATAATATACTTAATCCTAACGGTTATCTGTTTGACGAGGTTAATGCAATACTTGGCAGTGAATTAAGAGAATTGACGGTATATAATACAATTCTTGCATCAATTGCCAAAGGTAATGAGAAACTTAATGATTTATATAATGATACCGGCTATTCTCGTGCTAAGATAAGTGTATATATTAAGAATTTAGCTGCATTTGATATCGTATCTAAGGTGGTAAGTTTTGAGACCGGCGGATGGGATAATGCGAAAAAAGGTGTATATAGAATAAGTAACAGCTTTGTTAATTTCTATTTTCATTTTATATATCCACATTTATCACAGTTATATGTTATGAAGCCTGATAAATTCTATGATACTTATATAAGAGATGAACTTGCATCATATCTTCAAAGATATTTTGTCAATGTATGCAAGGAGTATCTTGAACTTCTTAATAAAGTGGGTAAATGTTCTGTCAACATTGAGAAAATCGGAACATGGCTCGGTAAGACAGGCACAATTGATATTGTGGCTCAAGATGATGTCAGAAACAGTGTTGTTGGTAAATGTAATTGGGAAGCCAAGGAATTTACATATGAGGATTACGAAGATTTGGTACAGTCTATGAAGCAGGCCAGAATTAATGCTAAGACAGTATACCTTTTCTCTGCAACATCTTTTGACAGTAGGCTTATAGAATTATCAAATGAAGATTCAACAATAGTACTTGTTGACATGAAGGAATTGTAATTTATGGGTAAAGCTTTGTATATTGCGGAGAAACCCTCTGTAGCCAGAGAGTTTGGCAAGGCTCTAAAGACAAATTTTAAAAATCATAACGGTTATATGGAGTCGGATGATGCAGTAATAACATGGTGCGTGGGCCATCTTGTTACTATGAGTTATCCTGACAGATATGATGAGCAATTAAAAAGGTGGCGTCTCGAGACGCTGCCTTTTATTCCTGATAAGTTTTTGTATGAAATAATAGGAAATGCCGCTAAGCAGTTTAAAATCGTATCAGAACTTCTTAACAGATCTGATGTTGACGTTATATATGTATGTACCGACTCGGGTCGTGAGGGAGAATATATCTACAGACTCGTTGAACAGGAAGCACACGTTGAGGGTAAGAGCAGAAAAAGGGTATGGATTGATTCGCAAACTGAAGAAGAGATTCTTCGAGGAATCAAGGAAGCCAAAGATCTGTCTTATTATGACAATCTGTCTAAATCGGCATATCTTCGTGCAAAAGAAGATTATCTTATGGGGATTAATTTCTCCAGACTCCTCTCGCTAAAGTATGGCTATGCGCTTGCTAATTGTATGAATGAAAAATACGCGGCCATTTCCGTGGGTCGTGTTATGACCTGTGTTCTTGGAATGGTTGTAAAAAGAGAGAGGGAGATAAGAGATTTTGTTAAGACGCCGTTCTATCGCGTGTTAGGCGATACTACTGTTGAAAACAGCTCAGAATCTGAAGTCAAGCCCGAATCATCTGAAGAAGGTAATTCTTCTGATATGGGAAATGCGAATTCTAAAGCTGTAATCACATTTGAATGGAAGGCTTTAGATACATCTAAGTATCTTGAATCTCCGCTTCTTTATAAAGAGAACGGATTTAAGGAAAGAAAAGATGCAGAGAAATTAATTGAAGATTTAACTAATTCTGAAGATAAAGCAGTGATAACAAGCATTACAAAAAAGAAAGAGAAGAAGAATCCGCCTCTTCTCTATAATTTAGCTGAACTTCAAAATGACTGTTCTAAGTTATTTAAGATAAGTCCGGATGAAACACTTAGCGTGGTACAGGAATTATATGAGAAAAAGCTTGTAACATATCCTCGAACTGATGCGAGAGTATTATCATCTGCTGTTGCGAAAGAGATAGACAAGAATATTAAAGGTCTAATGGAACTTACAGGAGTAAAATCATATGCGTCAGAGATTTTAGACGGCAAGAGATATAATGGTATAGATAAGACCAGATATACCGATGATAAGAAGATAACAGATCACTACGCTATTATACCTACGGGACAGGGAATTAATATTCTTAAATCTCTCGGCGCTAGGGCAATAAAAGTATACGAAGTAATCGTACGAAGGTTTTTGGCAATATTTTTTGATCCGGCTATATATGAAAAATGTTCCATAACGGTTAAAGTCGGAACTGAACCTCTATTTGCCAATAACAAATACTTAAAAGAAGAAGGCTATCTTAAAGTTATGAATTATTCTTTTAAGAATAATAAGAAAAGTGCTTCTTCTGATGACAAAAATGAATCTACTGATGAAAAAGCAGATCAAGCCGAAGGCTCGGATGATGAATCAGAGAATAAGAACATAGATCCACTGCAGATGGCACAAATTATATCCGGATTAAAGAAAGGCGATATTCTTAATTTTGATAAATATTACATCAAAGAAGGTGAGACATCACCGCCTAAGCGATATAATTCGGGTTCGATTATTCTTGCGATGGAGAATGCAGGACAATTAATTGAAGACGAAGAATTAAGAGCCCAAATTAAAGGTAGCGGAATAGGAACATCTGCAACCAGAGCTGAGATACTTAAGAAATTAGTTAAAATAAAATACCTTTCTCTAAATAAGAAGACACAGATTATTACACCGACTCTCAGAGGAGAATTGGTCAATGATGTTGTGAAAATATCAATTCCCTCATTGTTAAACCCTAATTTAACAGCCAGTTGGGAAAAAGGATTGACAGGCGTTGCCGATGGAAGTATCTCAGAAGAGGAATATATGACGAAACTCTCAGATTTTATTGTTGATAAGACCGATAAGGTTAAGGGTACATATACGAGAAACGATACTTTGAATTCAAGATTTCGTTATTTGTCAGGTTTTTATAAGACTAAAGCTAAGAAATAACATTTTAAGGAGACAGATATGGAACAATGTAAGATATCTAATATGTATAATCTAGATGAGACGATAGCTTCTAAACTTTTTGAAGATATTACATATCCTTGGGAAGCACTTCCTAAGATATCAGATTTTATTAAAGAGTTAGGACCTACACTTGATCCAAACATTTTCGAGAATAAAGGAGAAAATATCTGGATTGCAAAATCGGTTAAGATATATGACACGGCTACCATCACTGGCCCCCTTATTATCGATGAAGACACCGAAGTTCGTCCCGGAGCATTTATCAGGGGAAATGTAATTGTTGGTAAGAATTGTGTAGTAGGCAATTCTACGGAACTTAAAAATGTTGTTTTATTCAATACTGTCCAGGTTCCTCATTACAATTATGTTGGAGATTCCATATTGGGATATAAGTCGCATATGGGAGCCGGCTCAATTACATCCAATGTCAAATCAGACAAGACTCTGGT
>JAIKVT010000007.1 GCA_024685495.1 Lachnospiraceae bacterium | reverse complement strand
TTACATCCGTGTAACCATAGTAATAATTTTTAACAGTATCAGATTGTGTAAATGATTCTCCATATCTGTAATTGTTTAAATTATTCGGATCTATCTGATGTCCATAACCTATAGTATAAATATTATCATATGTATAATCATTAACATTAGAGTTAGGATCCATATTATAATACTTCCTCAACTGACCGGCAGTGTCTCTCAAATAGTATTGAACATCATTATTAATTGCATCACCACCTGTAGGATCTTGTACTACATCATGCGACAATATAATAGCCTTTCCAGCATCTCTGAAAGCTTCATATCCATATAAAAATGTCTCATCATTAGTAAAACTTGCATTATCCTTAAACCCAATTATCAGCATATCATACTGCATCAAGTAATTCTTCCACTCTTCTTTTCTTTGATATCTACCATAATCGTCATACCATTTATTATTTGTTAGATACTTTACTTTACTTCCAGTATTCCTTGCCGGATCAGGATTGACAAATACAAAATCCCCTTTCTTTTCTAATTCATAGAGATAATTGTTAAGTGTATCCGCCACTCTGTTAAACGTTAAATCGATCAAACCACCGGTGTTTCTATAATCCCAAAAAAGACCACCTAAAGTTCTATAATCCGAATCAAAACAAACCGTAGGATTCTCATTACCATCATACATATATTCATTTAGATTCATCTGTAATACTTTAATAGTTTTTTTAGACTCAGCCGCTATTCTGGTATATCCCGTCTCACTATATCTAACGGCTTCATTAGAAAGACTATATAATTCTAATCTCCAAGGAATAAGTCCTACTTCGGTTGGCGGTAACACCTTTTTTAGTGTATACTGATGACCATTGATTAGCTTATAATCATATACCGGCACATTGTTGGTATTATCAAATATCTCTAATCCCGTCGCCCTCTCAGATTCAATTCCACTATAATCTTTTTCATTTGCTTTATACTCATTTTGATGTGCGATACATCCTTCGTATATACCATTACCATTACTGTCAATATATAGATTAATACCATATCCGGGTTTTGCCCATCCATTTTCATCAAACGAATCTACTCCCTCAACAGTAAACGTATATTCTAAAACATTATTTCCTGCAGAATCCTGATTGTTATATGAACTCATATAATTATAATCCATATAGTCAACTTTATCTCCGCCATCAATACGATATTTATTAACATATTCATCCGGCTTTTTGCCACCATTTTCAAATGACAGAGATATGTTGTTCATCTTCATTGCTTTTTTCACAGAATTCGCTTGTTCTTTGACATCTACACCAT
Organism: Lachnospiraceae bacterium; assembly: GCA_024685495.1. GTDB lineage: Bacteria > Bacillota > Clostridia > Lachnospirales > Lachnospiraceae > RUG191. The sequence goes on along the minus strand of JAIKVT010000007.1, from coordinate 3,205 downwards.
CCGAGTATTGATTAACAAAAGATTCATCTTTATTCTTACATGCTAATCTATATACGAATGAACTCTTATCCATTCTACTCTCATCAGCAATTTTATCACTATTATATAAGTTATCCGCAAAAACGACAGGACCCTGTTTTGCAAAATCCACTAACTGATCATATTTTTTCTTAGTAATGTCATTGCCGGAGTATCGCAGTTCCGCTCTTGCAGCTTTATTTCCAGACCTATTTTTACTGGCTGTGCTAACTAAGTCACCTACAACATATGCCAAAGTGCCTCCATACTGTGTATCATTATAGAATCTATATCCTCTATCATAATCTCTAACGTCTGTTCCTGCCCATTCACCATTAGTTATATCTTGTTTTTTATTGCCAAAAATAACTAAATCATATGTTTCATTAGGATCATCATTTTTACCTATAAATTCATAAGTAGTCATAGCACTTACTTCTACATCATCATAAATATCATACCCTGTTCCTATAAACCAAGGCACAATATCTAAGTAATACTTTATCCAATCATCTTTAATAAGAGCATAGAAATTATCATTAGGTTGCAGTTCGAGTATACGAAGTTTGTCTGGCTGATTAATACCGTATGTCTCTAAATTAATAGCCTTAATCATTGTCGCCACAGACATATTTCCTGTTATACCTACATTGTCAAATGCAGGTTCATTAAGAGAAGTTTGCACTATCTTATTTCCTTCAGCAAAACCTGTAGTTAACCATGAATCATCTGTTCCCTTGTAATTATATACAAAATGCGACCTGCCGAGAGCATCCTCTTCATCATATGAAAAATCCCTATAATATGACAATCTTTTGCCAGACTCATCAGTTTCTTGGGCTTTATCAATCTTACTTTGATAATCCTGTGAATATGGATTAGTATTACCGCTTTGCATCCAGTTATATGCCAGTTTAGCACCAAGATTGTTGTAAACATCATATAACAACTTTAAATTTTCACAACTACTCTCGCCTAATTTTACAGAATCTTCATCAAAAATAATAGCTGCCGGCTTAGCGCTTGAACCACGATATATCATAGCTTGCATAGCTTTTTCAGGTATATCATTTGTAAATCTAGGGGTAGAATCTTCTTTACCATCAGGCTTAAGTGCTCTTGCAATATCATAACCGGTAGAAGAATCATGAATAATTATTACATCTGCAGTTTTGATTAATTCATCGGCAGGATAAAAATTTTCACCATTCTTATCTTTTGACGTTTGATCAACATCAAGTTGATCCGGTGTTACTGTCACTACCTGCGTAACATAATCAAAGGCAGCATCATTACCCACTAACTCCTTACGGAGTAAATCATTACAAATAATTGACGTAGAATAAAACCAATAATATTGATTCTCTGTTCTTGTCATGTATAATTTATCACCGACCTCAGCATCAGCAATTTCTCTTTCTTTCTCAGTTTCACCATCCTTGTATTTTACAGTCGTAGCATTCTCACTAAATGCATTCTCATTATTATAATTATCATTAGGAATCCACGCAAAATCACCAATAGAACTAAAGTAGTAATTATATACTTGCTTTCCTATACCTTCTGTAGAATAACTTCTCTCTAATTCAACCTCAACTTCTTCACCTGTAGAAATATCCTGTACTTTATCTGTATAATACATCTGTCTTGTACATCTAAGACCTTCTTTTGTATATCCCGGATCATATACAAATTCTCCTATACATACCCATGAATAATCACCGGCTTCACTAGTCACAAATTTGTCTCCGTCAAAAGTATATCTACCTGTTCCTTCTTCTACTTTTTCAAAATATCCATACTGAGAATATGCATCACTGTTTCCTTCTTCTCCCTGTCCATTATATACATCCGTCTTGTACTGCGTAGGATCAATTCCTTCCTTATCGTTTCCGAATACATATGTCTGGACATAATCTCCTACTTTAGATGCGGGATTACTACTATTAGAATTATCAAATGCATTAGCATATATTTGAGCAGCACTGTTTTCAACTGTTTTATCAGTTGAGCTAATAGCCTCAAGACCACCATCATTAGGTTCTTGACCTTTAATAAGATATCCTACTGTAGCAGAATCAAGATTAGGCACTATCTCAAGAATAGTATAAGGATTCTCTTTAGTTCCAAGTGTCTTACTTGCATCCTTTCTGTCAAAAGCAGCAATATTATTACCTTCAAATGCGCGTGTACTAATAAAAGCAGTTATACCTATAATTCCTACAAGTACCGCTATAACCACTGCCACTACTATTATTGTTATTTTTCTTTCACTTATTTTTCCGGCCATAAGCTACTCCTTACTCATATATAGCATCAATATTATTTGATGCTACTATATCATTTCTAATCGCAACGATATTATTAGATTCATATGTTTTTTCATTTGCTTTGTATGAAATATCCGCTACAACCTTACCGGGAACAGATCCATCAACAACTTCATTTCCTTTTTTATCATATAGCTTAATAGAAAAATTTGTAACAAAATTTGCAAATACTTGCGTCTCATTATCAACTTTTGACAAACCATCTAAACTTTTAATTACTTTACTAGTTTCATCGAGATTATCGAGATTATATTCCTCATATTTCATGACAGAAGCTTTACTAGCCGCTTCTCCTCCTTCGCCATCAGAAGCAGGTTTATCAAAATATATTCTTGTCATGATTTTATGACCTGATACAGTATTGAATAACCATATCTCACTCTCATTAGGAGCCCATATTCCATCAGTAGTCTGCAAAATATTACTCTCTAATCGCTTCCAAGCCATACGAGATTCAGTCTGCACATTTGTCTCATTGGTATTATTCTTATACTGCACCATTGCAATAGAAAAGAATGCTATTATTGCAGCGCCAACAATAGCCAAAATTGCCATTGACACAATAAGTTCAACAAGAGAAAAACCTTTATTAAGTTTTTTATTCTTCGTTATCTTCACTGCCCTGTGCATCAACAATCTTATACTCTCCTGTTTTACTATATAAACGTATTACCTTACTATATTTCGAATTACCTGTAGCCTGTATATTAATATATTTTACATATTCATTTCCATCTGAAGTTGTTATTGGATTAAATGAGCCATTCAATCTACTAAATGTTAATACTAAGGCATTTTTTGCAGCATCATAAGTATTCCCAGTTTCTGTTTTATACGTAATATCGATTCCGGATTTT
>JAIKVT010000004.1 GCA_024685495.1 Lachnospiraceae bacterium | reverse complement strand
TGGCATTCTTATATTCATAAGCGAACGGAGGATACGCTGCTTTCCCGCTTTATCCTCCGGCACTTCTATATCCTTATATTCCTTTGAATCGAATCTAAACTCGTCAACTAAAAAGTCAAGACGCTTATCCTGTCTCATAATTTACTCCTTACAGAACGAACACCCTTCCATATACCTGTCTAATTACAGAACGAACACTCTTTTCTCCATATCCGTATCTAAGCTCGACAACTCCACTTTGACATCGTCTAAAGTAAATGGTAACACATTTACAATATCATCACCACACACTTTCTTAAGGACCGGGCTCGATGCAACAACCTTTCTTCTTATATCATTATTATCGACAAATCGCACCTTGCCGTCAATTCTAATCCACTGCGTCGTAACACGATCAGCCACCGTAATTTCCACATAGGGATTATCAAGAAGTTCCCTGTAAGTCTCCTGATTTTTCATCACATCAAACCAGAGCTTCCCATCTTCTTCATATTTGAATTCGAACGGCTTCACCTTAGGCTTTCCGTCCCTTCCGATAACTCCGATATATTGCATCGGATAGTCTTTTAACATATTAACAACAGTATCTATATCTTCTCTTTTCATTCCGTTACCACCATCACTCTGCCTTCGCGCCTCTTTTTCATATCGGGATATTTGCCGGCGATATACCCAAGGAGCACAAAACACTTACATTCCATATTCTCGGGGACATTCCACTTCTTCAAATAGTCCATGCCTTCCGGTGTGGTAAATGTGTCTTCACCCCTTGCAACTATGCAGGAAGATATTCCCAGATTATAAGCCTCCAACACCATATTTTCCGCACAACAAAATGCGTCAGGAATATTATATAAAAAATTCTTCTGCGCAAATACCGCAACAACAGTCGGCGCACCGTAGAATCCACTCTTAATTGTAGGATCGTCGATAATAGATGGTTGTTCTGCAGATACATATCCGCCTTCAAGCTTATCTCTTCGTATGCAACTTGCATTCAATCTGCCAACTTTTTCCACGAGCTCTTTATCGTTCATAACAAGCAGCATGCTGCGCTGACCGCCTCCCGCATTTGGCGCAAAAAGCCCTGCTTCGATAATTTTATTTAGGTCAGTTTCGTCAATTAACTTATCCGTATATTTCCTGACTGAGCGGCGTTCTTTCATTATCTGTAAAATGTTTTTACTCATGCGTACCTCTTTTCCGTTTCTCGCAAAAGTTCTGACTTTTTCGGACTCGTCATTAACCAGCATTGCGGGTCAACATCATAGAATTCTCCATACGTTCCTTTAGCAACTGCCGGACAACCTCTGCACCACGCTAACAATTTACATTTACTACACTGGGTAAACTTCGTAAATTCACGATATTCTTCCATTTGATTTATCCATAAATCCTTCAGGCGATTTTCAAACACATTTCCCACCTTACTGTCAGCAACTCTTCGACATGCATAGACGTCTCCGGTAGGGAGAATCGTAATGTGACAATTGCCACAATTACATCCACCGTATATCATTCCCTCCTTTGCAGTCTCGGGAATCTTAAACTCACCAATCTCATATTGAAAGAGCGTCCACAAATGATCCTTACGATTAAAATACGTAACACAATTAGGATCATTTTCATACTCTTTATATTTCTTATCACAGATATCCAGAAGCTCTCTATACTCCATCGAGCTAATACCTGTGCTCTTTTCCTCACTCGTTGGGACATACCTTGCAAATGCAAATACATCCGCTTTAGCTTCAACAACAGTATCTATGATTTTAGGAACCTGCTTTATATTCACAGAAGATACTGTCGTCATAACAACCGATGTGATACCGGCATCTCTAATCATTCCGATTTTTTCAATTGTCTCATCAAAAGATCCCGGCTTTCTAAACCAATCATGCGTAGTTCTGTCTCCGTCAATGGATAGTTGATACTTGTCACAACCACACTCCTTCAGCCTTTTTAGGTTGTCTTTTGTCAAATGGAATGGATTGCCAAGTATCGTAAAAGGGATTTCCTTTTCTTTTAACATTTCCATTAATTTCCAGAAATCAGGATGAAGGATTGGATCGCCGCCCGTAATATAGAAGTAGGGGAGTCTTTCATACTTCTCGCAAAACTCTTCAGCGTTTTTTACAACATCCTGCATTTCTTCCCAAGTCATAGAATCTAAGCTTTTGCAGGTGTCTTCTGCAAATATATAGCAGTGCTTACACCGCTGATCACATTCTTCCGTAATATGCCATTGAAATGCAAAGTATTGACTCATCAACCCTTCCTCCTGTTCTGAACAAATAGATTAGTATTGCTTTATTTTTAAAGCTCTCTTTTTCCTTTTTGGTCTTTTGCCTATTCTAATAGATTACAATCTATTTCTCCGGCTTACCTGCTCCACAAGCACTTCCGCATCCTGTAGAAGTAACCTTTGACGGCTTATCAGCTCCGCATGATGTTCCACAAGCTGCAGTAGCTTTTTGCTCTTCATTAGAATTCCATCCTGATAAATTTACTAATGCCATAATTTCCATCCTTTCCGCAGTTACCTGCTTAAACTGTTTTGTTGTTACAACTGCATAATAACACCAAAAAACTGTACTGTGAAATGAATATATGTTATTATTGATAAACAAATGGAATAAATAAGGAGTATGCTATGAACATCGCACAATTAGAATGTTTTATAAGCCTTGCGGGCACTTTAAACTATATGAAAACATCGGAACAGCTTAACTTAACACAGCCTGCTGTTACAAAACAGATACAGTCATTAGAAACAGAACTTGAGTGTAAGCTTTTCAACAGAACTACAAGGTCTGTAACACTTACCAAGGTCGGAGCCTCATTTCTCAAGGATGCCAATACGCTACTCGACACATACTATCGCTCTATGGAGCGACTCTCAAGCTTTCAGGAAAAGGAACGCCACTCTCTTCGAATCGGATATATGGATCCTCATACACTTAATCTGATAAGTCAGATTCTAAAACCTCTTATTAGCGCTAATCAAAATATCATACCGGAATTTAATCACGATCAGACAGACGCTAACCTCAGTCGTCTTGTAAAAAACCAACTGGATATAATAATCGGTATGAAGGATGCAAAATTTAAAGATCCTGATATCACATTTACAAAACTTCGGGAGGAATCTTTCATGTGCATTATGCGTAAAGATCATCCCCTCGCAAAAAAGCTTAAACGACAAAAAAAGAAGACGGTGTCCACAGATGATCTGTGGCTCTACCGCCAAATTATATCTATCCCGCCTTATCTTCTGGGCAATTTTTATTCAAGAGGACACCGCATCTTACCGGTAAATGATGATGTGGATAACGCAATCTGCTCTAACGCTAATGAAGCTTATGGCCTGCTTATCGCCGGCTTTGGTTATGCATATCTTCCCGAACACGAAATTATGAAACACCCCGAACTTGTCACCTTCAAGTGGACCGAGTCATCTCATGCACCATTTGGAATCTATAGCAAATCTTCCGTACTGAAGGATAAATCTTCTTCAGAATATGCTTTTATTAAAAATGCAAAAGAGGTTATTGCTTAAGCACTCCAATTAAAAACCGATACTTTGTTTGATACACAAATATATTCTAAATTGACATTTTTCTTTTTCTATAGTAATATCTTTCGTAGAAGAAACGAAGTTTACTACCGTACAGTCAGAGACTCAAGCGGCTTGCTCGTTTCTTTTTTTATTCTTACAATATCATATAAATATAGTTTTCTGTCTTTATCACGCCTAACTATAAGTCTTGCTCTAAAAATATTGTATCTATCCAATACTCCCTCTTCGTCATAAACCGGTATCCCAAATCTCGTGTCATATCGATACCACCCAAACTTAGCTTTACCACCATGTTTCTTATTATAATCCGGCGATTCATTTCTATCTGATGCAATTTCAATCAATTCTCCAATCGCCGAAATTGCATTAGCTTTTGCTTTTTTATTAGCTCCCTGAGCTTTTCTTGTGTCATTTGAATGTGCATATTCATCTGGAAAATCTGTACCAATATATACTTTTTCAGCTGACTCAAGTATTTCATAGTATTCATCAATATATTTCTTTAAAAACTGTTCTACTTTATTCCAATCAACACTTTTTCTTGATTTAAACTTAATATCATTTATAAGCACCAGTTTTCTTCCGTCAGGATCGGAAATAATACAAATCTTTTCATGTAATTTATGGTTTATTTTATTAACTTCTTCATATTTTAACTGATATCCCAACAACCTGGGAATATAATTAGGAGGAGTCCGTCTTGCCGCTTCCCAATCTTCTATAGTTCTAACCGGAACACCCGTATGTTGAGAAAATTCCTTACGAGACATTCCAATACTTTCTCTTAGCTCCTTTATTACTTTTGCTGTATCCATATAATTCACCTCGCATTGCGTTTATATAGTATATCATAAGCACTACAATCTCGCAATGCGTGATTTATACGATCCGTTTAGAGTTCAATCATCGTCTGATTCATATTAAACAAATTGACATAATCCATCTTTTTAGAGATTTTCGATACTATTTTAAGTCCGACATCATCTCCGATATTATCATTTAACATCTCTGCTCTTTCCTTAGGATTAAACGGCTTACAATTATCACGAAGTCGCAGTTTAATCTTATCGGGAAGAATAATAATTTTCATGTCGACATAATTTGTCTTCCCGTTCGTAGTTCCATGTTCAAAAATATTAACAGCCATTTCTTCCACGATAAGAGATATGTAATTTGCTTTTTTGTTATCAACACCATTATCCATACAAAACTGCTTTGACTTTTTTGATAAGCATACAACCTCACTACTACTTTCTATATTGACATCAATCACTTTATCCGACTCAATATCAAAGTCCTCCGGCAAAAGCAAATAATCCATCATTTTACTCGGAAAATGCTTATGTTTTGCCCAAGCAAGAATAAAAATCGAAATAATATAGATTAATTCAAAGACCGGATAATCTTCAAAGTCATATCCTCCGAATATTCCAACTATTTGCGGCGCAAAAACAAATACGAGAATTGCAATTATAAGACACGGTCCAAAGCTTATAAAAAGGACAGAACGAAGAATCTGCCTGAGTCCGCGAAGGTCATGTTCTTCGAAGAGCACACTTACTATAGAAAGT
>JAIKVT010000228.1 GCA_024685495.1 Lachnospiraceae bacterium | reverse complement strand
TCTCTGTCCTCAATTACAATCGCTACGATAGCAACTCTGTTATCGTCCATAATACCTTCCTCCTTTCCGAACTGTAACGCGACTGATGTCGCATTTTCCCAATAAAAAAATTCCGCCAAATAGCAGAATCTTATCCATGTCATTATTATTTATGTCATCTACTCTGTCAGGTTGCCCTTCCGGATAAGACTCTTATTATTTATATAAAACTATCCAACCTCGACCTCGGGTGGAAAAGACGTTACCTTAGCAGTTAACTCAACCCAGGCGCCCTCACGTCACTCAGAAAATCAAACTTAGTGCTGCTTTATTCCTAACCTGACACGATTCGTAAGCATCCGATGCGTAAGACCCAAGTATCAACGCCACTTACCAAGGGCAGCTCCTGCCGCCGCAAGGCCTCAGAAGGATATCGCCCCGGCTATAGCCACCGGTTACAAGACGCCGCTAACGCCCCAGCTAGGTTTCAATTGTATGGTATAACGCCCAAAATGTCAATGTCTGTTACTGAATATCCACAATATCTAAAAAACCTGTAATCTCGAAAACTTCTTTTACTTCATCAGACATATTGTGAACAGTTATCTTGCCCTGTTTCTTAACAATCTCTTTATAAAGTTCAAGAAAAACTCTAAGACCGGCTGAAGAAATATAGTCCAATTCTTTTAAGTCAAAACTAATTGTATTAACACCTTCAACTTCACCCATAACCTCATCTCTAAATGCCGGAGCCGTCTCAGAATCCACACTTCCAACAACTCTAACATTAAGCTCACTGCCGTCTTTAGTTTTCTCTACTGTCATACCTTGCCTCTTTCTTTTTATACTTATTTCTTTTAATCTTCTCTCTTTGAAAACTTCTTTTCTTTAAACGCTACCTTCTTTGAACTTTTGCATCATCTCATTAGTAAGGCTTAAATTGTTAGGTTGCAACTTCACATCATCGCGACCAACCCACTCAGCATACTTAAGTTCATTTTCATCCATCTTTATTATTGTATCACCTTCGGGCTCACAATAAAAGCCCATAAGGATATCTTGTGCCATTCCCCAAGGTTGAGATTTATAATATCTGATGTTCTTAACCTTGATTCCCGTCTCCTCCATTACTTCCCTGGCGACGGTTTCTTCTAACGTCTCTCCTATTTCGGTAAAGCCTGCAACTAAGGCGCTGTGAGCATAGCCTGTGCGATACTTCGTAATCAATATCTTATCATTGTTAATCACGCCTACTATCACAGCCGGATTAATTCTGGGAAATACCATATTCCCACAACTTTCGCACCTAAGCGCTCTCTCCTTAGAATCGTGTGTCAGTTTGCATCCGCATTTCCCACAATACTTATTATCATTATACCATTTCCACAAATGATATGCCGTAAATGCACTGTAAACATCCGCACCGATCAGCTTATCTCGCACATCTACAACGCTATAATAATTATAATCGTTTTGCGCCTCTTTTAAAAGCACATTTCCACAATCATTCGACGATTCTTTAGCCATAAAATATTTCTTGTCATCTACAGAAAATAAATATATAGCTTCAGCATTGATTACATCTTTCCCTTTGGGAAACGGCTCGCCGTCACCACTTTCATTAACAAGCATCCTTCCTTTATCGTCAAAGCAAAAAATATAATCTTCTTTCGAAATTACTTCCTTGGTATATTGATTATAAAGCTTGCTCGGATAAATATCCTGTATCATAATACACCTCCGTTAGAACGACTGCGTCTTTGCTAAATGTATTACTATAAGTATCATTGGCAGCAATACAACAATTGTATTTCTTATCATTTTCCTGTTCAGTTTTCTCCGATCTGCAGGAGTCATTTCATTAGTCTGCGGTATCTTCAAAATCGCAAGAATAAAGCATGATGACATGTATATGAAATACGCATTTATAACAAATAAATATGCCGCTCCGATGAGCATTCTCCACTCACCGTTAGCGATACTGTATCCGCATGTACAAAGCGGCGGCATAAGTGCTGTCGCTATTGCCACACCCGGTATAATATTATTAAACTTCTCCTGTCTGGTCTGTCCTACTATACCCGCTATGCCTCCGGCTGTAGCTATTATTACATCGAAAAATCTGGGGCTCGTTCTGGCCATAAGTTGATCCGTCGGATCTTTTACCGGCGATATCGTAAAATAAAGAATCGCCACTGCAACACTTATTATAATCTGAATGGCAAATCCCATTGCGTGTCTTCCTGCAAGTCCTCCGTCATTAGATACCGTACCGTAAGCCATTGCAAGTATGCTTCCCATCAGTGGAGATATAAGCATCGCACCTATAATTACCGCGACCGAATCGGTATTGAGACCAACTGAAGCAATCAGTATTGCACAAACCATGACTATCATATTAGTCCCTGTAATCTGTCCACCCGACAAAATACGTGTTTTAATCTCCTCGTGTGATGCCGCATCTTCTTTAATCGAAAACATCTTTTTAAACACTTGCTTATAAGAAGGTTTATTATTAAGGTCTAACTTGTTCATCCGTTACTCCTTTAGGCGTATGTGAAGTAATCCAAATTTCTTAGTGGATTCGGCTTCGAGATTCCAAATGTATTGATATGTGCTTTGATAGGTTGAAACTTCTCCTGCACAACTTGAAAAGCCAATTGCATCTGATCTTTATCCAGTTTCTTGCCAAGAGTGATATGAGGAATCCATCCATAAGGCAGATAATAACGATTGACTCTTATCCCCTCTACCTCTGTTAATATATGGTAAATGTTACTGCTAAGATTACATAGATATTGATCTTGAACTGCCTGAGCATATATCACATACGGCAAAAATACTCCCGCCGTCGGAATCAGTACATCTTCAAAAGACAACTTCTCTTTCATCTTATCAAATAAACTAATCGCAACTTCTTCACTCTTTGCGTCAAATGCGCTTATTGTCATATGCGGGACAACCTCATTATCCACCATAAAAGTATTGCCTGTAACCTTTGCAATTTCATCTATGATTCTCTGCAACTGTTTTGTTGTAATATCATCAAAATAAGCAGTTATAAGATACATAAGAAAATCCCCGACTTCAATTTTACAGTGTTTATGGCTTTGGTGCAACAATTTTAAAAGCCGGACTCATTCTTTCTATTTCTCCATGACTAATACCGTATTTCCCGGCCAGTCCCCTCCAATTACTGTGCACTATGTTTTTAATGTTTTCAATTATTTCTTTTGCTTCTTTTGTCCCAATTTCGTAATATTCAGATGCTTCTATAGCCAAATCAAAGTCAATAACAGAATTATCTGAATCAACATTTAATGATAAGAATCCTCCATAAATATCCGGATTAACATCGTACATGGGAGATAATTCCCATCCTTCTTCGGATAAAATAAAACCATGATTCCTAAAATGATCGTCTGTATTTGATACAGCCATACTAAACACTACGCGCGTCCATAATTCTTTTAAATCCCTCTTAGGCTTCACGCCATTTGATTTTAAATAAGAAACTATTTCAAGATAACTACTTCCGTCAGATGCGTTGTCGCCATCTTTTTTCCCTAACATTGTCATAGCTGAAGAAAAATGAATTCGTTGTGCCAGACATCTATCAAATCTTTTTACCAAAAAAGTAGTTCCCAATTTAGAATACTTTTCACACTTCGCTTTAGGTACATTCAGGCCACACATATCTGCCAAATCATGCACAACCATCTCCCACGCACCTGAATCAACATCATCATGTTTAGAGGGAAATTTAGCTATCCATAATGATCCGTCGGGAGCTAAAACCGAAGCTTTGGGTCGTGCTCCGCCAAGAGACGATCCCGGCGCAAGCAATTGTTTCAGCCACCTCCCATCAAAAGTTTCATTATCGTTCTCAAACTCATAAGAAGCTTGTTCCAGTTCTCTAAGCGATGTCCACGGTGGAGTGGCATAACTCTTGTCATTCGACAAAAAACTGCCCTCCAGATCCGTTTTAAATCGAAGGCCTCCCATTCTTGCTTCATCATACACTCCAAGCAAAAAATCACTTTCCAATAATTTTTTTGGCTTAACACCTTCTTTTCTTGCAAGCAATTCTTCTTTACGCATCATTAACTTTCGACCCCATCTATCAGGACTTGAATCTGCAAATACTCCGAATATTTTTTTCTCATCTGTAATATATTGCCTGCCTTTATATAACTGAAGTTCCGGATCTAATCTCATATATCCACTATCAATCCAAGATTTATCATATTCAAATGAATAAAACTCTTTTCCCCTTACCGAAGAAACATTAATTGTTCCGACCAATTCATTTTTAAATTTAAGGAAATCAGCAAACACATATATTTTTTTTTCACCTTCCATGCTACTTTTCCTTCTTTCTGACACGCTTTCTTACCGGCAAATCTAAATCCTGCAGTTTTCTTCCGAGTTCATCATCCTTTGCAACTAACAGTAAATCTTTATCCATATTATTTAGTGCGTGAAGCACAGCAGCATAGCAGCCTATTGCTACAGAAGAAGCCCCCTTTTCTATAGACACTAATGTAGCCCTACTAATCCCTGCTCTTTCTGCCACCAATTCTGCAGTTATCTTTCTCCGAAGTCTAGCATATTTTATTTGTAAACCCATTTGCTCTAATATTTCTTCCGTTTCCGGCAATAATACAATTGATTTTTTTGGCATGACACATCTCCTCTATGTCAATAATATTAAACCAATTTAAGTTATTTGTCAATTTTTATCTACTTTATGCCCTAAATATTCCACGACCACAGCAACTTATTTGTATCAGGCATAAAAATTCTCCGGACCGACTTAGGTCCGGAGATTCAAATAAATTCATTATCTATAATACAAATTAAACATCTCCCCTACACAGGTGCACCGCATCCGATGCAAAATTTTTGTCCCTGCGAAATAATAAGATTGCAGTACTGACAGCGCCTTTCCGGTCGCTGATACATAACCGAGCCTCTTCGAATCTGTTCAAGCTCAGGCATATAGAAGTTCATTCCTTTTTGATGCGTTATTGCATCAACGACAACGTGCGAGTCCTTTGGGAAAACATCTGTTGACACAAAAGTCGAATTACCGTTTATACTAACCCGAGAAACCATGCCTGTTCGCTCTTTTTCAAACATCCCCTTCTTTACATATAAAGAGTTTATATTGATATCATAAAAGCCCATACCTGCAAGATTTTTGACTGCATCTGTATATTGATAATTTGTGAAAGCTTGTTGATTTGTTCTCATTTGGATGTAATCGTTAGGGCGCTCATACAGAAGGCGATTATTCATCTCCATCTGCTTCATCTTCATGTCCAGCTGTTTCATTTCCATATCCCGAGCTTTAAGTTCTTCCTGGCCTTCCATATATGTCGCGATTCCACCCATAACGCCAATAGCCGCATGTTCGACAACACTTGATACACTTGACGCAACAACCGCTCCCAATATCATATCTAACATACATCATCACCTTCTTCTCAATACCACACTCTTCTCAATGTCACTTCTTTTAATATCACGTTCTTTCAACATCACGTTCTTTCAACATCACATTCTTGCTATAACTTCCACTTTCAATGCTTCCTACCCACATCATTTGGGCGGTAATCCAACGAGGCTGTTCATCCTACCGTAAACACCGAGCAATTCATGTACAACTTTAATAAGTTCTTCTTTTTCTTCATCACTTATTTGAAAAGCTGTAGCGATTTTATCAAGATAATTCTTCTCTTCTATGTGTAAGACTTCATCGCAAAGAGAAACTCCTATCAATTCAATAAATATTTTCTTTCGAGTTGAATATGTCGAAAAAGTCAACATGTCAATAGCATCATCTGGCGCTATCTCATTAATTTGTTCCTCTTTAAGTTGCATTTCATCAAGAAAACCGTTGACCAAATTCTTCTCGTCATCAGAGTACTCTCCATCTACGGAAACGAAATGCTTAACTATAGAATAAAAAGCGTACTTTTCTCCCTGCATTAAATCTTTTAGATACATGATTCTCTCCCCAAAAAAATTATTAATATAAAGGTGGCCAATTATATAACTGACCACCTCTTAATCAATTGTTATTGCAATTGTCCGATCATCTTGCCCGAGACGTTGGCTAACTTCTCTGCCACCCTTGCTTCTGCAGCCGTAAGGTATGCCCAATCTTCTGCCGAATAATTCTTCTCGTCCAGCTTCTCGGTGTCAGCCACCCACTTGCTGTATTCACCAAGCAATTGTGTGTACTTGGCAATTTGAGAATAATCAGTAGGGTTATAGTTTTCCATAAAACTAACATATTCATTCATGAAATTCTCATAATCATCAACCCATTTTCTGAACTCTGCCGAATTACCAATTGTGCCGGCACCCTGATTCTCCTGTGCGGGCGCAGCTTCATTATTTGTCTGATTATCCTTTGT
>JAIKVT010000200.1 GCA_024685495.1 Lachnospiraceae bacterium | reverse complement strand
TACCTTCCAGCAAACCGTAACAGCAACGGGAAGGTTATCATGTATCAATCCTAATCTTCAGAACATTCCGATTAGAACAGAGGACGGAAGACTTATTCGTAAGGCCTTCAGTCCCAAAGAGGGATATGTGTTTGTTGACGCCGACTATTCACAGGTGGAACTTAGAGTACTTGCGCATATGTCAGGTGATGAGGGGCTGATTGACGCATTTAACAGAGGAGACGACATACATACATCCACTGCATCTAAGATATTTGATGTTGAGCCGGATGATGTTACATCTATTCAAAGACGTGCCGCTAAAGCAGTTAACTTTGGAATCGTATACGGCGAGAGTGCTTATGGACTCTCAGAGAATCTAAACATTCCCGTGTCTGAAGCAAAGGGATATATAGAAGATTATTTTAGGGTATATCCGAAGATGAAGGAGTTTTTAGAAGGGCTTGTCGAAGAAGCAAAAGAGACAGGTTATGCCTGCACAATGCTTGGTCGAAGAAGACCTGTTGTTGAGCTCGAGTCTAAGAATTTTAATATAAGAGGCTTTGGAGAACGAGTGGCTAAGAACATGCCTATTCAGGGAACGGCGGCAGATATTATTAAGCTCGCTATGATAAATGTTGATAAGAGACTTAAGGCTGATTCTATGAAGTCTAAGCTTATATTGCAGGTACACGATGAGCTGTTAATAGAAGCAGCAAAGGACGAGGAAGAGAAAATATATGACATTCTAAAAGAAGAAATGATGAATGTGTTAGAGCTTTCCGTACCGCTTGAGATAGACATTCATTCGGGTACAACATGGTATGAGGCGAAGTAAGATATGCGAAAGATTGTAATTACGGGTGGCGTCGGCTCCGGTAAATCAGAGGTTTTGAATTTTTTAAAAGAGAACTGTAATTGTAAGGTTGTAAGGGCAGACGATGTGGCAGCGAATCTCATGAGTCCGAATGGGAAATGTTATTTTGACATTATAAATGAATTCTCGAAAGTTAATCTTTTAGAGGAAGGAAGCGATAAGAAGAATCCGCCTTTTGATAAAGTTAAATTATCGAAACTCGTCTTTTCTGATGATGAGGGAAGAAGAAAAGTTAATTCGATAGTTCATCCCGCTGTTAAAGAATATATTTTAGACGACGTAGAAAAATGTAAGAATGAATATGATTACTATTTTTTAGAGACTGCGCTTGCCATAGAAGAAGGCTATGATAAATTATTTGATGAGACATGGTTCATATACGCCCAAGAGAGTATAAGAAGTGAGCGCCTCAAAAAAGAGCGTGGCTATTCTGATGAGAGAATTAAGGAGATTTTATCAGCCCAGATGTCTGAAGATATTTTCCGTTCACATGCAACTAAAGTGATTGACAATAATGGTGACGAAAATGAGCTCTACCACAACATTAGACAGATTATTCGTTGCGAGTAACCATATCTAGTGTTATAATACAAAAGGCTTATTATTAGAAATAATACTTTTTTATAAAAATTAACTAATACATACACATTTCCAATAGGAGGGAAATTATGGGTTCTAATACAGATAAAGATTATGTATTCGGATTAGATATAGGTACACGCAACGTTGTCGGTACAGTCGGCTACAATGATGATAACGGTTTTCATATTGTTGGTCAGTTTAGTGAAGAGCATGATTCCCGTTCCATGATTGACGGACAGATTCATGATATCGCAAGAGTTGCCAAGACTGTAGAGAATGTTAAAGTTGCCCTCGAAGATAAGCTTAAGATGAAGCTTGAAAATGTATGTATAGCAGCCGCAGGTCGTGTGCTTCGTACCATTACCACAAGAGTTGAGTACGACTATGTGGAAGAGACTGTTGTAAGCGGTGAGGATTTACATACGCTCGATCTTCTCGGTGTAGATCAGGCACAGAAGACGCTTCAGGAGAATAACGACGGAAAATATAAATATTACTGTGTGGGTTACTCTGTTATGAAATATTATCTTAACGGAGAACTTTTCACATCACTTGAAGGGCATAAGGCTAATAAGATAGAGGAAGTTATAATTGTAACATTTCTTCCGGAAGATGTTGTGGACGGACTTTATTCTGCAGTTGAGAAAGCGGGACTTAAGGTTGCCAATCTTACATTAGAGCCTATTGCCGCAATTAATGTTGCGATTCCCGAGAATTTCAGAATGCTTAATATAGCACTTGTCGATGTAGGAGCGGGCACAAGTGATATCTGTATTACAAGAGACGGAAGTATCATCGCTTACGGAATGATTCCTTATGCGGGCGACGAATTAACGGAAGTTATAGTTCACGAATATCTCGTGGATTTTGCGACAGCAGAACATATCAAGAAGACTTCTTCAGAGGAAAAAGAAGTTACTTATGATGATATAATGGGACTGACTCATACGATTCCATCTAAGGATGTATGGAAATTAGTAGATCCAATAAGAGAGAAAATGGCTGATGCCGTAGCAGAGAAAATAATAGAGCTTAACGGAGACAAACCGGTATCTGCAGCTTTCGTTGTAGGAGGCGGTGGAAGAATTCACGGATTTACCGATGTTCTTGCAGCAAAGCTTGGTATCGCTAAAGAGCGTGTAGCGATAAGAGGCGAAGAGGTTATGAAAAATGTTATATTTGAAGCTAATGACCTTACTAAAGACTCGCTTATTGTTACACCGATTGGTATATGTCTAAATTACTATGAGCAAAAGAATAACTTTATCATGATTCATTTTAATGATGAGATGATGAAGCTTTATGATAACGGACACCTTACGGTTGTGGATGCCGCAATGCAGGCAGGCTGGGATACGGATGAACTCTTCCCGAAGCGCGGTAAGGAGATTCATTACATGGTTAACGGCGTATCTCGTATGACCAGAGGACAGGAAGGTGAATCGGCTGTCGTTAAGATGAACGATCATATAGTCGGACTTAACACTCCTTTAGAAGCTAATTCTTATATTACTATTGAAGCATCAACAGAGGGCGGTAAAGCAAGTCTTACTATTGAACAGTTAGATGAATTTACATCCGACAAAGTAAGCTTTATCGTAAGCGGCAAGCAGGTTACATGTCCGAAGTTCGTAGAGGTTAACGGTTCTTTAGAGCCCGGCAACTATGAGATTAAAGAAGGCGATGTAATCGAGACAAGAAGTTTCTACACTGTAGGTCAGATCGCAGAATTTATGGACGTAGAGATTGATGAGAATCATAGAATACTTGTCAATAACAGAGATGCCGATAAAGATACTTTGGTATATGAGAATTTCAACGTTGATTGGACTCTTACAGGCTATGGTGCTACCGAGGGTGAAGGTGGCAATACGATTGTCGAGGCCATGAAAGAAAATGGTGATATTCTCGACGTGCCGGAACCTGAGATAGATAATATTGTTGATGAGATAATAGAAGACGGCGCATCATCAGATGAAGCGGCAAATATTGATGCAACAGATACTGAGGAGATAGATACTGATGTAACAGACGCTGATTCAACAGATTTTGAGGAGCCGGGCGAAGACGAAACAGGTGCAGAAGAGTCAAGTGATGATATAAGTTCTTCAAGCACAAGCACATCAGGTACAAGCACATCAGGCACAAGCACATCAGGTACAAGTACCACAAGTATAGGTTCTGCCGGTATGTCAGGTTCTAATTTGACACCGCTTAGTGAAGAAGAATATAAGAATAAATTTGGTGACAGTACAATTTCTATTCCGTTAAATGTTATTGTTAACGGTGAGTCCGTAGTATTAAAGGGCAAAGATAAATATGTATTTGTAGATGTATTTGATGCAATTGATTTTGATACAAGAGATTCGAGAGGAAGAGCGATCGTTACCCTGATTAACGGTAAGAGGTGCGGCTATTCCGACAGACTCAAGGTTGGAGACAAAATAGAGATTTATTGGAAGGAAATGTAACATTGGAGATGTTCTCGATAGCATCGAGCAGTAAGGGTAATTCTATTTGCGTAGGCACTGAGGATTTTCACATACTGATAGATGCGGGTATTACATTTAAAAGAATTCAGGAAGGATTAAGCAGTTACAATCTTTCGAGTGATGATATAAGTGCGGTGCTTGTAACTCACGAGCATAGCGATCATATTAGTGGACTTGGAGTATTGTCGAGAAAATGCAGTATTCCTATTTATACAACGAAGGGTACATGGGAAGGGATAATCGATTATTCTTCTATAGGAAAAATGGATGAGTCTTTATACAATGAAGTCAGATATGATGAGAGATTTACGATAGGACCGCTTACCATAGACCCGTTTCGAATAAGTCATGATGCCAATGAACCGGTCGGATATGTCATATCGTGTGAGGGTAAGAAGATTGCAGTAGTTACGGATCTTGGTATATATGATGAATATATAGTAGATAAATTACAGAATCTGAATGCAATATTACTTGAAGCTAATTATGATTATCATATGCTTCAGGTGGGGCATTATCAACCGTGGCTTAAGAGACGTGTTCACGGTGATATGGGACATTTATCCAATGAGATGTCAGGACAACTACTTTGTGATATTGCCTGTGATAATTTATCATATGTTCTTTTAGGTCATATGAGTCAGGACAATAATTATCCGGAACTTGCATACGAGGCTATCAGATGTGAAGTGAAGCTTAGTGATGTGCCGTATGAACCGGAGGACTTTGAGATTATATGTGCACCAAGATGTGATGTGTCTAAAAGAATTATAGTTTAGATGAATTGTGTCATGAATTTCGTCAAATAAGAATTATAGTTTAGAAAATATGTCCTTTTAATAGGACATATTTTTAAATAAGTCGGGATTATATCGAATATAATATGAGAAAGGATTATTATGGAAAAGATTATAATTACAGTTGTAGGTAAAGATACGGTAGGTATTATTGCAAAGATTTGTACATATCTTGCTGATGTTAATATTAATGTGCTAGACATTTCCCAGACAATACTCAAAGGGTATTTCAATATGGTAATGATTGCCGACAGAGAAGGCAGTAGTGTGGACTTTAGCAAATGTCAGGAAGATTTAGAGAAGCTTGGAGAGACAATCGGAGTTCAGATTAAGTGTCAGAAGGAAGAAATATTTGAGATGATGCACAGAATCTAGCATTTCGGAGGGATAGAATGATTAAATACAGAGAAGTTGTAGAGACTAATGAAATGATAGATCGAGAGAATCTCGACGTTAGAACAATTACAATCGGTATTAGTCTCTTAGATTGTATGACTGATGATTTGGATAAATTAAATGACAATATCTATAACAAGATTACGAGCGTTGCAGCAAAGCTTAATGAGACGGCTGAGACGATAGGAAGAGAATTTGGTATTCCCATTGTTAATAAGAGAATATCCGTAACTCCTATTGGAATTGTAGGATCAAGCGCTTGTAAATGTGTGGATGATTATGTAGAGATTGCTAAGACGTTAGATAAAGCAGCCGAGAAAGTTGGAGCTGATTTAATCGGAGGTTTTTCTGCGCTTGTTAGTAAAGGAATGACTTCATCGGATGAGTTATTAATTAATTCAATTCCTAAAGCACTTACTAATACAACAAGAGTATGTTCGTCCGTTAATCTTGCATCTACCAAGACGGGAATTAATATGGACGCTGTTCGTTTAATGGGACAGACCTTACTTGAGATAGCTAATTTATCATCTGACAGAGATTCGGTTGATTGTATGAAGCTTGTGATATTTTGTAATGCACCTGATGATAATCCTTTTATGGCAGGAGCATTTCATGGAGTTACGGAAGCTGATGCAATTATTAACGTCGGAGTATCAGGTCCCGGAGTTGTTAAGAATGCCTTAGAATCTGTTCGAGGAGAAGACTTCGAGACTTTATGTGAGACAATTAAAAAGACTGCATTTAAAGTTACAAGAGTAGGACAACTTGTTGCAAAGGAAGCATCACGTATGCTTGATATTCCATTTGGTATAGTTGATTTATCTCTTGCACCGACACCGGCAATCGGCGATTCGGTAGCAGACATCTTATGCGAGATAGGTCTTGAATATGCAGGCGCACCCGGAACAACTGCAGCACTTGCACTTCTTAACGATCAGGTTAAGAAGGGTGGTGTTATGGCGTCTTCTTATGTTGGCGGATTATCGGGAGCATTTATCCCCGTATCGGAAGATCAGGGAATGATTAATGCAGTAGAAGCCGGAGCTATTACATTAGAGAAGTTAGAAGCAATGACTTGTGTATGTTCCGTGGGACTTGATATGATTGCCATACCGGGCTCTACTAAAGCAACGACAATTGCAGGAATAATAGCAGATGAGATGGCACTTGGAATGATTAACCAGAAGACTACAGCTGTCCGCCTCATCCCTGTTATTGGCAAGGATGTGGGAGACACAGTAGAATTCGGTGGACTTTTTGGATACGCACCTATCATGAAAGTTAACGAGTTTTCTTGTGATGATTTCGTCAACAGAGAAGGCCGTATCCCTGCACCGATACATAGTTTTAAGAATTAATAATTAGTTGTCTTTTTCGTCTTCTTCAGATTTAGAATATACAGCCTGACGCTTACGAGCCATTTCATCGCTCTCTAAGTATTCGTCGTAGGTTGTAACCTTATCGATTATAGAACCGTCAGGCATAATTTCGATTATGCGATTGGCGGTTGTTTGTACTACCTGATGATCCCTTGATGAGAATAGAATTACACCCGGGAATTTCATAAGACCGGTATTAAGTGCTGTAATTGATTCCATGTCTAAGTGGTCGGTAGGCTCGTCTAAGATTAGTACATTAGAATTTTCTATCATCATTCTAGAGAGTAGAACTCTTACCTTTTCACCACCGGATAATACACGCATTTTCTTAACACCGTCATCTCCGGCGAAAAGCATTCTTCCTAAGAATCCACGTACATAAGTTGCATCCTTAATCTCGCTGAATTGTGTAAGCCAATCAACGATAATAAGATCCGTATCGAATATCTTAGTATTGTCTTTGGGGAAATAACTCTGTGAAGTAGTAACTCCCCATTTATAACTTCCTTCATCAGGCTCCATCTCGCCCATGAGAATCTGAAAGAGTGTAGTCTTAGCAATTTCATTTGCACCGACAAATCCAATCTTATCATCATGTCCGACAATAAATGATACATTGTCTAATACTTTAACACCGTCTATGGTTTTGCTGATTCCTTCTACTGTGAGAACTTCGTTGCCGATTTCTCTCTCAGGTCTGAAATCAATATAAGGATATTTTCTGCTTGACGGTTTGATATCGTCTAATTCGATTTTTTCAAGTGCACGTTTTCTTGAAGTAGCCTGCTTTGATTTAGAAGCATTAGCTGAGAAACGTGAAATGAATTCCTGTAACTCTTTAATCTGTTCTTCTTTTTTCTTATTAGCTTCTTTTCTCTGCTTCATAATAAGCTGTGAAGATTCATACCAGAAGTCATAGTTGCCGGCGTATAGCTGAATCTTTCCATAGTCAATGTCAGCAGTATTGGTACATACCTTATTAAGGAAATATCTGTCATGGCTTACTACGATTACTGTGTTATCATAATTGATTAAGAACTCTTCAAGCCATGCGATAGCATCTAAATCCAAATGGTTGGTAGGCTCGTCGAGTAGCAGTATATCGGGATTTCCGAATAATGCTTTAGCAAGAAGAACCTTGACTTTTTGATCACCGTTAAGATTACCCATAAGCTCATAGTGAAGCTCGGGCTCGATTCCAAGACCGTTAAGTAATGTTGCGGCATCACTTTCTGCGTTCCATCCGTCCATTTCAGCAAATTCTGCTTCAAGTTCTGAAGCTTTAATTCCGTCTTCGTCTGAGAAATCTTCTTTCATGTAGATGGCATCTTTTTCTTTCATGATGTCATATAATCTTTTATTACCCATGATAACCGTATCGATTACGGAGTATTCATCATATTTAAAATGGTCCTGCTCTAACACAGACAGACGCTGGCCGGGAGTTATAATAACATCTCCGTTCGTCGGCTCTAAGTCTCCCGAGAGGATTCTAAGGAAAGTTGACTTGCCTGCACCGTTAGCGCCGATTAGTCCATAGCAGTTTCCTTCTGTAAATTTAATGTTAACATCTTCGAACAAAGCCTTTTTGCCAAGTCTTAATGTAATGTTGCTTGCTTGTATCATAATGATTCCTTTCTATTTGTATGCATTTCACATTTGCAATAGGTAAATTATATTATTTTAATCACACTTTGTCTACTTTTTATAGTATAATAATTGATAGTGTGTATAAATAACGGAGGACAAAATGAAGTATTTTGGGACAGACGGCTTTAGAGGTAAAGCCAATCACGAATTAACAGTTGAATACGCCATGAAAATAGGACAATTTATGGCATGGTATTTCGGTAATAAGAAAAAGGACGGACAGGTAAGATGTGTAATCGGTAAAGATACAAGACTGTCCAGCTATATGATAGAATATGCGATTTCTTCAGGTCTTGCATCGGCAGGTGCAGACGCGCATCTTATGCATGTTACAACAACTCCGAGTGTCGCTTTTATTACAAGATCGGAGAATTTTGATTTCGGTATTATGATTACCGCAAGTCATAATCCTTATTACGATAACGGCATTAAGATAATTGATGAAAACGGATATAAGATTTCTGAAGATATTTTAGAAGAGTGTGAGAAATATATGGACGGGGAATTTGAGATTGACTTTGCAAGTATCGAGCCCGGTCGTATTGTCGATTATCTTCAGGGTCGTAATAAATATATGAGTTTTTTAGCTTCGACATGTTCGGAATTCTTCAGAGGATATCGTATCGGACTTGATTGTGCTAACGGTGCATCTCATATGATTGCCAAGACGGTATTTGATATGTTAGGTGCTAAGACTTATGTAATCAATAATGAGCCTGACGGTAAGAACATTAATGTTAATTGTGGTTCAACTCACATTGATAATCTTAGGAAGTTCGTTGTGGATCACAACTTGGATGCGGGATTCGCATTTGACGGAGATGCAGACAGATGTCTTGCAGTAGATGAGCAGGGTAATCTTATAGACGGCGACGGAATTATGTATATCGGAGCTAAATATCTTAAAGAGATTGGTCAGCTTAAAGACAATAAAGTTGTTGTTACCGTTATGTCTAATCTCGGACTCATGAATGCTTTAGCTGAGAATAATATGTCAGCTGTTGTAACACCTGTCGGTGATAAGTATATTTCACAGGAACTTATGGAGAATAAATACGGCATCGGCGGAGAGCAGTCAGGTCATATCATATTCAACAAATATTCGACAACAGGCGATGGAATTCTTACGGCTGTTGTTATGACAAGTATATTTGTATCTAAGAAATGTCCTTTCTC